>CAMHNQ010000049.1 GCA_946186495.1 uncultured Bacteroidales bacterium | reverse complement strand
TGTTTCTTTGTTCATTTTTGTTGACGCTTGTGTCAACTTTTTTCAGCGCAAGACACTCTAAGAATCCGTATTTTATTGTTTGTCAGTCAATTTCCCTTTTGAAAACTCTTTCGCGAACCGAAACAACTCTGTCGGCAGGTGGCAGTAGCCGTCGGGATGCTTGTCAAGGTAGTCCTGATGATATTCCGATGCGGGAAAGTAATTCCGCAGTGGCTCCAGCTCCGTCACGATGGCTTCGGCAAACTCCTTCTGCTTATTCCGGAATACGGCCTCTATTACAGCCCGGTCCTCCTCATCCACATAGTAAACCCCGGTACGATAGCGGGTCCCTTCGTCATGTCCTTGACGGTTTAGTATCGTGGGATCGATGGCATGGAAGAACATGTCAATTAGGAAGCTTAACGTAATGCGCCGCTCGTCATAGACCACCTTGACGGTTTCCGCAAAGCCTGTGGTGTCGGTATAGACCTCTTCATATGTCGGGTTCTCGGTGTTCCCGTTAGCGAACCCGGTTTCTGTGGAGAGAACGCCCTCCATCTGTTTGAAGTAATGCTCTGTACCCCAAAAGCATCCTCCTGCCAGATATATCTCTTTCATAATCAGATATTTTAAAAAACAAGAAATTATTCTCTACAACTTTTCCCTCAAGGATACCGCAAAGCCACCACAAGGAGCCATCCGAAGTTTCAACGCACTTTTGCCCGTCACGGTTTTCTTGGTGATAGTGTAAGCCTGCGGATTATAAACGTCACCGGGCAGACCGCTGGCATCTTTTGCATCAGCATAAATGATGGCCTCATATTTCACTCCGGGTTTCAAAAAGTCCAATTTCACCTCCACCTCACGGGGATTTTCGTCGGTGATGCCGCCGATGTACCAAACGTCTCTTGGAGTTAAGAGTTGTAGATTAGATGTCATGAGCTGTAAGGAGTCCGGAATAGCATACACATACCGCGTGGCACCGGACAACACCCCTTTTTTGCCATCGGGAAGCTCACCAACCCCATCGGCTGCCTTGTTCAGCGAAGATATTTTGGGATGTCGGGCCGTCACGATACAGGCACCGGGTTCCGCCATGACATAGATTGATGTATCCCAATCCACCGCCACATCCTTGATGAACTGGAACGCGTCCATGAAAGGCTCATAATGCTCCGGAAAGTCGGCGGCCATCTGCAAGGGCGAAAAGAGCGTGACATAAAGTCCTAATTGATTACATATCGTGAGATTCATTAGCTCCTTGCTCCAGGGGGCATTTTTCGACATGTCGGGTTCAAAAATTCCCGGAGTGTAGTCCATAGGGCCGCCTTGCAGCCGCGTGAACGGAAGAATGGTGGTGTGTCCTGGATGAATTCGCCCACGGAATTCGGTACCCATCGCACTTTCGTTGCCAATCATGTTGGGCCAGGTGCGACACAGCCCTGTCGGCCGGACAGCTTCGTGGGCGTTGACCATGATGTGGTGCTTGGCGGCTTCCACGACAGCGTAGTGATAGTGGTTGTTGATGGGCTGACTATAGTGGCCTTCCGCAAAAGGAATGATAGTGCCCACATAGCCGCTCTTCACGGCATTATAGCCGTATTGGTTCATCAAGGTGTAGGCCTTCTCCATCCATCGCTCGTAATTCACTGTAGAAGCGGAACTTTCGTGATGCATGATTAAACGGATTCCCTTTTCGTGAGCATATCGGTTGAGTCCAGGAAGGTCAAAGTCCGGATAAGGGGTCAAAAAGTCGAAGACAAACTCTTTTTGCTTGCCGTACCAGTCCTCCCAGCCGACATTCCACCCCTCAATAAGAATTGCGTCAAAACCATTTTGGGAGGCAAAGTCTATGTAACGTTTCACGTTTTCAGTATTGGCGGCATGACGCCCGTGGGGGGTGGCCTTTGAATAATCGGTCTCGCCAAGTCTCACAGATGGGAAATCATTGGTGTAAGACCAGCAATTTTTGTCGGAAATCATCTCCCACCAAACCCCCATGTACTTGACTGGGTGAATCCAGCTGACATCTTCCAGAGCACACGGTTCGTTGAGGTTGAGAATGAGGCGCGAAGCGAGCACCTCGGTAGCCTTCTCGCAGACCATCACCGTGCGCCAAGGTGTATGGCAAGGTGCCTGCATGCGACCTTTGTAGCCTGCGGCGTCGGGACAAAGCCAAGCGCGGAACACCATGCTCTGGTCATCCAAATCAAGGTGCATGGTCGGATAATCCAACGTGGCAGCTTCATGGATGTTAATGTAGAGTCCGTCAGAAGTCTTCATCTGTATGGCCGTCTGCACCCCCATATTGGAGAAGGAGGTCCAAGGCCATCCGCCATCCTTATGGCTTTCCTCCCAACGATTTCGGATTTCGGACAATTTCGATTCCGTATAGTTGTACTCCTGCGTGTCGTAATCGCCGGGAATCCACCAGGCGGTATGGTCACCGGCCATGGCGAACTCCGTCAGCTCCTCCTTGAACCAGAAGCAGACCAGCGCGTTTTCCATCGGGAACTCGTAGCGGAAACCGAGTCCGTCGTCATAGAGGCGGAAACGGATGCACATCACGGTGGCTTTCTTCTCCGTGGAATGATCCATACTCTCCACGCTACCGGCGGGTTGCTCGAGGGTCACGAGCAATTCGTTATAATGGTTACGGATGCGCGCCTCTTCTCCCCAGACAGGCTCCCAAGTCTCGTCGAAACTACTGTAGGCCTTGTCTTTCAACACAAATGCGTGGGCGAGGTCTTCGCGCCACTCAAGAGTGAAACCCATTCGGGAGGGCAAAACAACAGGCTTACCGTTGCGGTTCAGGGCATACTGAGGCTGCCCACCGACCACTGCAAAACGCAGTTCCAACTGGCAATCAGGACTTTGCAGGACCAATGCATCAGCCGGCATGGATGGGGCCTTTGGATAGTTTTGGGCAAGAGATGTCAGCACAAACGCCAGCATCACACAACAAAGGAGGAAACTTTTTTTCATTGTATCATTGATTTGATTCAACATTCAGACGGCAAAGATAGGTCATTTTTTGTTTTGTTGACAATGTGGAACAAAAAAAGCACTTACGACCGTAAGTGCCTCATTTTTTTGCGCTCCCTCAAGGACTTGAACCTTGGACCCTCTGATTAACAGTCAGATGCTCTAACCAACTGAGCTAAGGAAGCGTTCCGTTTTTGATGGTGCAAAAATACACTTTTTTTGATATTCTACACCTCCCTTGCATTTTTTTTTGATTTTTATCATAATATACTGATTTCTTGTCGTTTAAATATATGTTTTTTATATCCGGACAAGGATGAAGAAGGTGTCTGTTCATCTGTTTGGGCATCAAAATCGAAGAAAAACAGTCTTTGAATGCCAAATCCGTTAACTTTCACTTCTTGTCATTCGGGTAAAAAAACTACTTTTGCCGCAGAATTAATTTGCGCTATGGCTATACCTTTTTCAAGACAAATCCTGACCAATGGTCTTCACGTACTCGTGCATGAAGACCACACCACGCCGTTGGCAGCCTGTTCGGTCGTATATCGTGTCGGTTCCCGCGACGAGAACCCGGGCTGCACAGGTCTCGCCCATCTGATGGAGCATTTCATGTTCAGCGGATCCGACCACGCGCCCGACTTCGACCTTGCCCTGCAACAAGTGGGGGCCATCAACAATGCCTATACTTCCCAAGATCTCACCAATTATTATATTGTATTGCCTGCCAACAACATAGAAACTGCTCTTTGGCTTGAATCCGACCGATTGGCTGCGCTATCCTTCAGCCAACAGGGATTAGATGTGCAGAAGCAAGTGGTAGCGGAGGAATTTAAAGAGACCTGTCTCAACGTACCTTATGGAGACCTGATGATGCATCTTTATGGACTGAGCTACCGGTCACACCCATACCAATGGCTTCCCATAGGGAAGGAGCTATCTCATATTGAGCAAGTTGACATGTCCGTTATCCGCAAATTCCACGACGCATACTACTGTCCAGCGAATGCCATCTTGGTGGTGGCAGGCAACGTCCATGCGGAAGATATTTTCACGTTGGCCGACAAATGGTTCGGAGACATTCCGGCAGGAGCACGGAATCCACACCGATACCAGCAAGAGCCGCCTGCCGCTGCGAACCGTCAAAAGGAGGTGTCAAAACCTGTGCCCGACGACATGCTTTTCAAAAGCTGGCTGATGCCCCCGCGAACAGCCCCTGATTATTGCGCCTTCGACCTGCTTTCCGACATTCTCGGCACCGGGCAAAGTTCCATCCTATACCGCAAATTCGTGGTGGAGGAGCATCTGTTCACCGACATTTCCGCCTCTGTCTCAGGAACTGCCGACCAAGGGCTCTTCTTCATTGGGGGCCGCCCGGCAGAGGGGGTCTCGCTGCCGCAAGCCGACGAGTCGCTGTCTGAATACCTTCTTGGCTTTCAGTTTGGCGACAAGTTATCTTACGACTTGCAAAAAGTGAAGAACAACGCCGAATCCATTATCTTGGAACGGAACTTGAAAGTGGAAGACCGTGCCAACACCTTGGCGACGGGCGAATTTTACAGTTGCGCAGAAGATTTCGCCGATGAACGCACTGGATATTTCGCCGTCACGGAAAACGACATCCGACGGATTACGGACACAATGTTCCGAAAGGCGTATGGGAACACGCTATACTACAAAAGGGAACAATAAAAAGGAGGGCTTATGCGCCCTCCCTTTCATATACAACAAATACTATTAACTAAAAAACGGTTGGCGTTGGTTTATTTCACTAAATCAACGATTGCCTTGAATGCCTCAGGATTGTTCATCGCGAGGTCGGCGAGAGCTTTGCGGTTGAGCGCAACGTTCTTCTTTGCCAAACTACCCATCAAGACAGAGTAAGACATTCCATATTCGCGGGCACCGGCGTTGATACGGGTAATCCACAAGCTTCTGAAATTTCTTTTTTTCGCTTTTCTGTCGCGATAGGCGTATTGCTGGCCTTTCTCCCACGAGTTGACCGCTACGGTCCAGACATTTTTACGTTTTCCGAAATAACCGCGGGTACGTTTTAAAATCTTTTTTCTTCTTGCTCTTGAAGCAACATGATTTACTGATCTTGACATAACTTTTTTCCTTTCTGTTCACGTCAGTGGCATGAAGCGCTTAGGGAACTGCGCGTGAACGCTTTTTTTAATGAATAAATTAATTTAGCACTGTCCGAGCATTTGCTTGACGGTGCGGTCCAAGTTTTGTTCGACAATGGCGCTGTAAGCCAGATTACGTTTTCTCTTTTTGCTTTTTTTGGTGAGAATGTGGCTGTGGTAAGCGTGATGTCTCTTGATTTTACCGGTGCCGGTCAGAGTGAATCTTTTCTTGGCAGCGGATTTCGTTTTGATTTTCGGCATTGCTGTTATTTTTTAAGGTTTATATATATGTATTTGTCATATATCACTTTTTTGGTTTAGGGACCATGAGGAGAGTCATGTTGCGACCTGCCAGGACAGGCATCTGATCCACCTTGCCATAGTCTTGAAGGCCCTCTGCGAACTTGAGGAGTTCCAATTCCCCATTATCCTTGTAGATAATGCTTCTACCGCGGAATGTCATGATAATCTTCACCTTGCAGCCATCTTGCAGAAATCGGATGGCATGGTTGCGTTTGAACTCGATGTCATGTTCGCTGATCTGGGGACTCAGCCGAATTTCCTTGATTTCGGTTTTGGCACTGTTCGCCTTAATTTCCTTCAGCTTCTTCTTTTGCTCATACAAGTACTTCTGGTAGTCCATCACCTTACAGACTGGCGGGTTGGCCTGAGGGGAAATCTCCACCAAATCCAAACCTTTCTCGTCAGCGATAGACAACGCTTCGCGCAGTGACACGATTTGAGGTTCAATGTTATCACCCACCACACGCACGACCTGAGCCGTGATGTACTCGTTTATTCTGTGTTGGGCTTCCTTCTTGTTTCTCGGTCCGAAAGCTCTGTTGGGCCGGTTGTTTTGAGCGATGATCAAATCCTTTCTTTTTTAGTGTAAAAACTTTACTTATAAATTTTTGGGCGGCAAAAATACACAATTTTTTATTGTATGAATCGTTTTGGCATTTTTTTTATTTTTGCAGCCTTTAATTATTGGCAAGGAAATGAAGAAAACGATTCTCATTATATGGATGTTCTGCTTCGTAACGTTTTGTCTGCCGGTGCGGGAGACACGTGCGCAAAATTCCGAAATCGGTGCTTGCGTGGGCACCACTTTTTACCTGGGAGAGCTGAATCCAACCAGACTTTTCGCGCAACCCCACCTCGCAGGAGGTATCGTTTACCGTTACAATCTTTCCCCTCGCTGGGCCATCAAGGCAAACTTCCTGTTTGGAAAAGTTTCCGGCAGTGACGCCACGAGCAACGGCGGCTACGAACGAAACCTCAGCTTCGTCTCGCCCATCACCGAATTCTCAACCGTGGCGGAATTGAACTTCCTAAAGCTTTACAACATGGTGGGATACAATCATTTCGCCCCCTATATTTTTGCTGGCGTGTCTATTTTTTCGTTCATCCCTATGGCCCAATACAAAGACGGTACCCTTTATGAACTGCAAAGTCTGGGCACTGAAGGGCAAGGACTGGAGGGGATGCCGAAGAAATACTCCTTGACGCATTTCGCCATTCCTTTCGGGATTGGATTCCGGTTCAACATCGGAAGATACGTCAGCCTCGGTGCAGAATGGGGAATACGATACACTTTCACCGACTATATCGACGATGTGGGCGGCCGGTACTACGACAACGACCTGCTACGCGAACAGCGAGGCGACATTATCGCCGACATGGCCGACAGGACTCCTGAACTTTTTGATAAAGAAGGAAATGCACTTCCTCTCCATCAGGCCGGCGAACAGAGAGGAAACTCCACCACACATGACATATACTCCTTTGCCGGCGCTTTCCTCACCATCAAGTTCGGCAACAACGACAGAACCTGCGAGTTGAAACAACCACGTAAAAGACACTAACAATATGAAAAATAAATACAATATCAATCATGTCGCCATCATCATGGACGGCAACGGGCGTTGGGCGCAACAACGCGGGCACAAGCGTACTTTCGGCCACGAACACGGTGTGGAAGCTGTACACAGCGTGGTGGAAGGTGCCGGGGAGATGTATATCCCCTACCTTACACTCTACGCTTTCTCCACCGAAAACTGGAATCGTCCAAAAGAGGAAATTGATGTACTTATGCGACTCATTTCCAAGGCTATAGCTGATGAATTAGATAACCTCATGGCCAATAATGTCCGCGTGCTGACCACCGGACGGATCGAGGAACTGCCTCGTGAAAGCCGGGAAGATCTGGAACGGGTCATCGAGACTACCCGGAACAACACCGGGCTCACCCTCGTCATCGCCCTGAGCTACAGCGGACGCTCCGAACTGGTAGACACAGCCAAGAAAATCGCCAAACAAGCCGCCGACGGGCTTCTGAACCCCGACGACATATCCGAATCAACCATCCAAAACAACCTCTACCACCCGGAAATACCCGATGTCGACCTCATGATTCGCACAGGCGGCGACTTGAGAGTCAGCAACTTCCTACTTTGGGAAATCGCATATGCCGAACTCTTCTTCTCCCCTATCTTGTGGCCCGATTTCCGCAAGGAACATCTCCGCGAAATCCTGGAACAATTCACCTCCCGGGAACGACGCTTCGGAAAAACAGGAGAACAAGTCCGCGCACATTGATATTTTCACTATTTTTGCCGACTTTTTTTGAGAGAATGCGATTGATTAAAATTTTTGGATTGGTATTGCTGCTTTGCCTTGGCACCTCGATGGCCTGCGCACAGATTGTCGTGGGCGGCGACACCCCAAGCGAACCGGTTAAAATAGACTACAGTTCTCCCAAAATTTACGAAATCGGTGGCATAACCTCCTCTGGTACAGCACCTCTTGACCAACGCCTGCTGCCTTTCCACGTAGGAGACTTGGTCGAAATCCCTGGAGAGAAAATTTCCAAGGCAATCAGAAACCTTTGGAACTCCGGACTCTATGAGGATGTGGAAATCACAGCCACCCGCGTGCAAGGCGACCTTATCTTTTTAGACGTCCGACTCGAAGACCGCGCCCGTCTCGTCGCCTTTGGCTTCAAAGGGACCACGAAAAGCGAAGAGAATGACCTGCGCGAGAAACTCGGCATTTCACAAGGCAACATCGTCAACGACAACCTGAAAATCACCTGCCAGAACATCATCCGCAAATATTATGTCGAAAAAGGCTTCTACAGCTGTGAAATTGACGTGCAGGAAATTCCCGACGAAAAGGTGAAAAACGCTGTCAACCTCTTGTTCGACATCCACAAATACAAAAAAGTCAAGATCGACAAAATCACCATCAACGGCAACCACGGCGTCTCGGATGCAGTCTTGCTCCGCGCTATGAAAGAGACCAAAGAAAAACTCCGGTTCATGCCCTTCTACAAGGCCGACACCGCCATAGCCTACCTCTTCAAACACAAAGGATACTACCAATCGAAGGATATCAAAGACCATCTCGACAACTATTTCGCCGACCGCGTGAAACTACGCATCTTCAAACCCTCCAAGTTCATCAAGGCCAATTATGAAAAGGACAAAGTGAACCTCATCAACCGCTACAATGAACTGGGATACCGCGACGCAGTCATCACTCATGACACTTTCTACGTTGAACACAACAAGATGTATATCGACATCGACGTGAACGAAGGGCGACAATACTATTTCCGCAACATTTCCTTCGTGGGCAACACCGTTTACCCGACCTCCTTGCTCAAACAACTCTTAGGCATCAACAAAGGCGATGTCTATAACCAATCGTTGCTGACCAAAAATCTGACAATGAAAGAGGAAGGCGATGACCTCGCATCCCTCTATATGAACAACGGCTACCTGTTTTTCAGCGCCAACCCCGTAGAAGTGGCCATTGACGGCGATTCCATAGACATTGAAATCCGCATTCGTGAAGGGAAAGTGGCCAGATACAAAACCATCAACATCGTTGGAAACACGAAAACGAACGACAATGTGATCCTGCGCGAACTGACGACCATCCCCGGACAGCTATTCAACCGGGCTGACATCATCCGCTCGCAACAGGTGCTGATGGGCATGGGCTATTTTAACCAAGAAAAGATGGACGTGCAACCCCATCCGAATGAAACGGACGGGACGGTGGATATCACCTATGTTGTCGAAGAGACCAGCTCCGACCAACTGTCGCTTTCGGCAGGTTACGGTGCGGCCGGGTTCATGCTCACCGCCGGCATCACCTTCAACAATTTCTCTACCAAGAAGCTTTTCAAGAAAAATTCGTGGTCGCCCATTCCTGGCGGCGACGGCCAGCGCATCTCGCTGCAAGCCTCTGTCAGTACCCGCTATTACCAATACTACAGCTTCTCATTCACAGAACCTTGGCTCGGCGGCAAGAAACCTAACGCCTTGACTTTCGGTGTCTACTACCAACGACAGAACAACACCTACTCCAGAAGGGACAGCCTCTACGCCTATACCAGCATTATCGGCGCATCCCTTTCGTTAGCCAACAAACTCAGATGGCCTGACGACTACTTCCATATGTCGCATACCTTGTCATATGAATACTACAATGTGAAAAACTGGGGCGGATTCATCTTCTCCAATGGCTACGCCCACAGTATCAGCTACATTTTCACGTTGTCACGAAACTCGGTCAACGCACCCATATACCCTCGCGAAGGTTCCAACATTTCCTTCACCATGCAGTTGACCCCGCCATACTCGGTCATAGGACATAAAGATTACACCAATGCCACCGACCAAGAGAAATACAAGTTCCTGGAATTCCACAAATGGAAAATCAATGTTTCCTGGTTCACACGAATCGTGGACAATTTGGTGCTGAATGTGCGCATGAAGTTCGGTTTCATGGGTTGCTATAACAAGACCATCGGCATCGCCCCATTCGGCCGGTTCTACTTGGGTGGCGACGGCATGTCCAACTGGTCGTACGACGGCCGCGAAATCATCGGCATGCGCGGCTATGACGACGAAGTCCTGTCCCCGAACGTCAACGGCAGCATCGTAGGAGCCTCGTTCTTCCAAAAGTTCACAGCAGAACTGCGCTACCCCATCACCCTGAACCCCTCAGCGACCGTCTATGTGCTTGCCTTCGCCGAAGCGGGCAAAGGCTGGATCGACAATCGCAAGTACAACCCGTTCGACATGTACAAGTCCATGGGATTGGGTGTCCGGGTCTATCTGCCTATGTTCGGACTTCTCGGATTCGACTGGGGTTATGGTTTCGACCCAATCCCCGGCCTGCCGTCCAGCAGCTGGGGCAGCCACTTCCACATCTCCATCAACCAGTCCATCGATTAAACTTATTTCATAATTTCAGTCAAACCAACATCATTAAAAATAAACAAGATGAAAAAACAACTCTTATTCACAGGTTTATTCACGTTGATCATGTTTTTCGGATTTGCGCAGAAATATGCGTACATCAATTCCGAATACCTGCTCTCACAAATTCCTGAATATAAGGAAGCTCAGGCAGAATTGGACCGCATTGCCGTGCAGTGGCAGAAGGAAATCGAAGCTAAATTCTCCACCATCGACTCCATGTACAAACGTTATCAGGTGGAATCCGTCACACTTCCCGAACAAATCAAGCAAAGCCGAGAAGAGGCAATCATCGCTCAGGAAAGAGCCGCCAAAGAACTTCAAAAGAAACGTTTTGGCCAAAATGGTGACTTGTTCAAGAAACGCGAGGAACTGGTAAAGCCTATCCAGGACCGCGTCATCAATGCCGTGAACGACTATGCCAAGGAAAGAGGATATGCCTTTGTCTTTGACACCGCCGGCGACCTCACTATCATCTACGCCGACCCAAAATGGGACATCAACGAGCAGGTTCTTCAGAAAATGGGCATCTCCGTCAACAGAGATTTGGAAGATTAATTTAATACAAACATAAAGAATTGAATATCAATGAAAAAGTTTTTAATGATTCTGGCTATTGCCGGACTATTCTCCGTACAGGCTGCTTATGCACAAAAATACGGACATGTTAACTCAAGTGCTATATTGGAGGTGATGCCCGGTATCGATTCCCTGCAAATCAAACTGCAAGCCTTCCAAATGGAACTACAGGCCCAATATGAGAATATGATGTCCGAATATCAAACCAAAAAGGACAAATTTGACCGCGAGGTCGGCACCATGTCCCCCGCTGTCAGACAAGTACGCGAAAAGGAATTGGTGGACCTTGGCAACCGTATCCAAGAATTCCAATCCGGTGCGCAAGAGGACTTGGAAGAGAAGCAATACGAATTGGCGAAACCGTTCCAGGATGCCATCCAGGACGCCATCAACAAAGTGGCGAAAGCAAACGGCTATGCCTACATCTTCGACACCAAAACGTTGCTGTATTACGGATCTTCCGATGACATCACGCCGTTAGTGAAAAAAGAACTGGGTATTAAATAATCAGCGCCATGAAAAGAATCTTCATTATCTGTTTTGTTGCACTTCTTTGTACCACAGCAAGTTATGCTCAAAAGGCAAAATTCGGGCATGTGGACTATGGCGCTGTCATGAAAGACATGCCGGGCATTGACACCGCACAACAGGCTCTGCAAGCCTATCAGCAAGAGCTGGAAGCGGTAGGAAAACAAATGGCAGACGAATTCAAGACCAAACAGGCTGAATATGCGAACTTGGCCAACACTTCCACCTCTTCTGCCATCCTCAAGGTGAAAGAGGACGAACTGACGAAACTCTACCAGCGCTTACAGGATTTTGTCTCCTCCAGCGAGGTGGACCTGCAAAGAAAACAGGTCGAATTGTTGCAACCATTTCAGCAAAAACTGCTGGCTGCCATCAAAAAAGTGGCCGAGGAAAACAAATACACCTACATCTTCGACATTACCCTTTGCGCTTTCCATAATGACGCTGACGACCTCACAACCGCAGTACGTACAGAACTCGGTATCAAATAAACGAATGACAATATATTCACATTTTGCATAACCTATAGAGACGCGCTACCGCACGTCTCTTTTTTTAAACAACCAAAACCAACAATCATTATGAACCCTTTTACTGAAAAATGGTCTACCCCCCGGCAAACCCCGCCATTCAACGAAATCAAAACCGAACATTACCTCCCGGCATTCGAGCAGGCCATTACAAAAGCTAAACAAGACATTGAACATATTGTCAACAACACGGAAACCCCTGATTTCCAAAACACCATAGTTGCTCTTGACCGCGCAGGCGAGCAGCTCAGCACCGTCGCCGATATTTTCTTCAATATCCTCGAGTGTGACGGCGACGACGATATGCATGCCACGGCGGAAAAGGTTCAACCCATTCTGGTGGAATACGAAAACGAAGTATATCAGCATCCTGGACTCTTCGCCCGCGTAAAAGCTGTATACGAGCAGCAACAGAACGACCACGCACTTCAAGGGGCTGACAAAATCCTGTTGGAGAAGACTTACGACGCTTTTGTATCGGGCGGATCCAATCTTTCGGCAACCGACAAACAGCACTATCGCGAGTTGACGATGAAATTGGCCAACTGTCAGCTCGACTTCGGCCAGCGGGCGTTGAAAGCCACCAACGCATGGTTCGTGCATCTCGAAAAGGACTCTCCGCGCATAGCTGGCATCCCCGACAGCGCCCTATCCATCGCCGCACAAAAGGCGGCCGAAAAGGGATTAAACGGTTACGTCTTCGGACTCTCGGCTCCGGATGTGAATGCGATACTGACCTACGCTGACGACCGCTCCCTTCGAGAGGAAGTTTTCATACACTCCGGCAAAAAAGCGTACCATGATGAATTTGACAACTGCGAAAATATCAAAGAGATACTGAAATGCAGAGAGCAGATTGCGCACCTGTTAGGCTATGCGCACTACGCCGACTATGCACTACGCAACCGCATGGCTAAAGACCTCCCGCATGTCTACCAACTGTTGGATGAACTGAAAGCCGCCGCTCTGCCTGTCGCTAAACGGGAAATAGAAGAGCTTAAACAATTCGCTAAGGACCAAGGCTTTGAAGGCGATTTCCAACGTTGGGACCTAAATTATTACATGGAGAAGCTTCGCCAAAAGAAATTCAGCATCGACATGGAAAAAATGAAAGTTTATTTCCCGTTGAACCAAGTAATTGACGGTGTATTTGGCTTGGCATCGACTCTGTACGACCTGCGCTTTTTACCCTCTGAGAGCATCCAAAAATACCATCCTGAGGTGAAAGTTTATGAGGTTTTTCGCGGCGAAAGATTCATGGCGGTCCTCTATTTGGATTTCCACCCGCGCAGCACCAAGCGAAGCGGAGCCTGGATGACAGAATTCCGCGACCAACATTACGATGCCGAAGGTCATGACATACGGCCTTGGGTGAGTTTGGTGATGAACTTCACTCCTCCAACCACTGAACAACCGTCGTTACTCACTGTAGATGAAGTCAATACATTCCTGCATGAATTCGGACACGCCCTGAACGGAATGCTTTCGGAAGTGAAGTATTCCACTTTATCAGGCACACATTCCCCACGCGATTTTGTGGAACTGCCATCACAACTGAACGAGAACTGGCTCACCGAGCCCGAGTTCCTTAACACTTTCGCCCGCCACTATAAAACCGGCGAACCGATTCCGGCGCAATATGTCAAGCAACTGAAAAACCTCAACCGCTTCATGGCAGGATACCTTTGTGTACGACAGCTCTCTTTCGGCTATTTGGACATGATGTGGCACACAATGCCAGCGAAAGACGTGGATGATGTCCGGGGTTTGGAACGTTCCGTTTTCGACACTTTGGAGGTATTGCCCGTGGTACCCGAAACCTGTATGAGCACAACTTTCGGACATCTGTTTTCTGGCGGTTATGCAGCAGGATATTACGGATATAAATGGGCGGAAATGCTTGAGGCTGATGCTTTTGCGTTATTCAAGGAGACGGGTGTCATGAATAAGGAGACGGCAAAACGCTATCTGGAAACGATTCTTTCCAAAGGTGGCTCCGTGGATGCCATGGAAATGTTTGTCAATTTCCGTGGGCGCGAACCGAAGATTGACTCATTGTTAGAACGCGACGGACTCAGATAACCTCCTAAAGAGGGTCACGGAAACGCGTCCTTGCATATAGCCCGTTTTTTTCTGCGCTCGTGAATACAATCAGCATCAACCCATCAATGAAAGACCTACTCCTCGACAGCCACATCGCCTTACGCACTCTCATGCAAACGGCTTCGAGGAGGGGTATAATTTGATCGGCGGAATACAGACATACATGATGACGGGAAGGTACAATGCGATGCGGGATTAAAATATAATGCAAACTCCAATGTCCTTGTCAGAAAAACATCAACTTCTTATGTGTAATTTATCGAATATTGTATATCTTTGCAGCGGTAAATTATAAGAGTTAACTACTTATGAATGAATTTATTAGAGGTATAAAGCGCGGATTTCCCATATGCCTGGGCTACATTCCCGTCTCCTTTACCTTTGGTTTGATAGCTGTGAAGATGGGATTTACTCCGGCGCAGGCCACTATTATTTCCCTGACAAACATGGCCTCTGCCGGTCAGTTTGCGGGTATTCGCCTGATTGAAGGCGGTGCCCCATATATCGAATTGATAATCACTACTTTCGTTATTAACCTACGCTACTTTCTAATGTCGCTCTCCCTGTCCCAAAAGGTGGCCCCCGACATGCCGTTCTACAAACGTGCCGTCATGGCCTACTGCATCACAGACGAGGTTTTTGCCCTGTCAGCCATGGAGCCCGATGAGGTATCATTCCCGTTCTTCGGCGGATTGATGCTTACGCCCATATTAGGCTGGACATCAGGAACTTTACTTGGCGCTGTCGCTTCCGGATTACTCTCCCCGATGGTCCAGGGATGCATGGGGATCGCACTCTACTGCATGTTCATCGCCATTATCATTCCTCCTGCGCGGAAAAGCCGTAAAGTAGCCCTTGCTGTCGTAGTAGCCGCCGGACTTTCCTGCATCTTCAAATACGTGCCTGGCATCAACGCACTCTCTAAAGTGGGTGGCGGCGGTTGGTCAATCATCACGGCAGCCATCCTCGGCGCAGCCATCTGCGCCAGTATTAAGGAAGTGAAGCGCCACCACAGGGCCGCTATGGCCGCTTCGGAAAGGAGGGACGCATGAGCTACGTTGCCATCTGTATGTTCCTGATGTTCCTCACCACTTACCTGATACGAGTAATTCCTATCAGCTTTGTCAGGCGGAAATTAGAAAACGAATGGATAAAAGACTTCCTCTATTATATTCCGTTCTGCGTATTGTCGGCCATGACTTTCCCCGACGTTCTCTATTCAACCAGCGCGACAGGAAGCGAACCGCACATTTCCATCTCTGCCGCCGTCGCCACCGCCGTCGCCATCATCATGGCTTGGCGTAAACGCGGTCTCGTAGCTGTAGCCATCGTAGCCGTATTAGTGGCTATCGCAGTAGAGTTGTTGTTGCCATATCTCCCTTAGCTTTCGACAAAAGACCGTAAAACATTTCCGCGCCGGTTTCCACAATTTCATCCGGGAAGTTGAAGTCAGGATGGTGCAAAGGCGGCTGGTGGGTGCCGGAGCCCAAACCGAACAGCGCACCCGGGTAATGCTGCGTGAAGAGTCCGAAGTCTTCGCCCCAGAAGAAAGGAATCGGCTTTTCCTGATAGGAAAAGTGCAGACGCTCAGCGCATTCTCTGATAGACTGCACGGCTTTTTCTGCATTGTGCGCGGCAGCGAAATACTCTATCCAGCGAATCTCGCATTGCAGGTTGTCGGCTTTGGCTTCCGCTTTTGCTTTACCTTCGATTTCGGAGATGATCTGCTGAAGACGGTCGTCTTCACGGGTGCGAATGGTGAAGCGCAATACGCCGTCGCCGGCAGCCACCCCGTAGGCTTGGCTGCCCACCCGGAATTCGATAAGCGTGGCCACGCAGAAATCGTCTTGAAGGGCATCGTGCCGGTTCAGTGCCATCACGAAATCGGTGATGCGCTGCGCTGCCGCATACGGGGACACCGCGTTCCACGGTTCGGCGGCATGGGCGGTCTGTCCCGTCAGCACGATGTCGCAGCTGATGACGGAGCAGGTGAAACTGCCTGGACGGCAGATGATTGTGCCAGCATGTTCGGCAGGGATGTTGTGCAGGGCGTAGGCGCAATTGATGTTGTAGGATTGCAGGATTCCGCTGTCGAGAATCTGCCGCGCCCCCTCACCGGTCTCCTCCGCCCCTTGGAACAACAACAGTACCCTACCCGATGATAGCGGTTGTTGATGCAGCATCTCCGCCACGCGCAACATGATTGTGCTATGCCCGTCGTGTCCGCATTTGTGGGAAACACCCTCGATTTCAGACTTATACGGCAGGTCCAGCGTCTCGTTGACCCGCACTGCGTCCATGTCGGCACGGAGCAGCACGGTCTTTCCGCCGCCTCCGAAGTCGAACTCCGCCAGCAGGTGGTTTCCTTTCGGGAAAGTGAGAATCTTTGTCGGCACAAGGCGTTCCAGCTCGTGTCTGATGAAAGCGGAAGTCTTCAATTCCTCGTTGGAAGGTTCGGCCATGCGATGCAATTGGTGACGTATCTCTTTGCAATCCATAATGTTACAATCTAAAAACTTGGGATACAAAGGTACAAAAACTGACAATAAGAAAATTAGGGATTCCGTACATAATCCAAGAAAAAAAATTTAGGGATTCCATACATAATTCAGAAAAAGAATTCGGGGATTCCATAAAATATGTATTTTTGCACCCGAAACAAAGAGATGTTATGGCAGACTATCGTATATTTAAACGTAAGATTTACAGCCAGATGCTCCAGTGGAAACAGGAACGTCAAGGCAAGACAGCGCTTCTCATCAAAGGCGCCCGTCGTGTGGGTAAGTCAACCATTGCTGAAGAGTTCGCCCGCCACGAATACAAAAGCTATATTATTGTCGATTTCGCCGATGCTCCTTCTGCCCTTTGGGAAGCTGTGGCAAACATCTCCGACCGCAACTACTTCTTCACCCAGCTCCAGTTCATTTACGGTGTGAAACTGTATGAAAGAGAATCAGTTATTATTTTCGATGAGATTCAGAAAAGCCCCAAAACCCGACAGGCCATCAAGTATTTGGTGAAAGACCATCGCTATGACTATATTGAGACTGGTTCTCTACTTTCCATCAAGAAAAACACTAAGAACATCGTCATTCCCAGCGAAGAGACACGCATCACTATGTATCCTATGGATTACGAGGAATTCCGTTGGGCTATGGGTGACACGGCTACCGTGTCTCTCTTGGAAGAGGCCCTACGTAACCGCAATCCCCTTGGCGATGCTGTCTGCCGCCAACTCATGCGTGACTTCCGCCTCTATATGCTTGTAGGAGGCATGCCACAGGCCGTGAACACCTATCTTGACACTAACAATCTTTCTGATGTTGATAAGGAAAAACGTGAAATTATTGAGCTCTATCTTGATGATTTTATCAAGATTGACCCATCAGGTAAGGCTTCTCGGCTCTTTTCTGCCATCCCGTCAGAACTTACTAAGAACGCCTCACGATATCAGGTCACCAGTGTGTTAGGACGTAGCGAAGACAAAGAAACCCTTGACGAGCTTCTTCGCGGCCTTGAAGATAGCCTAACCGTCAATTTCGCTCATCATGTAGATGACCCCAATGTGGGTCTTCCGTTAAACACCGACTACAACCAGTACAAAATGTTTGTTGCCGACACTGGCCTTTTTGTCACCCTCGCCTTTTGGGACAAGAGTGTCACCGAGAACATCATCTACCAGAAACTCCTTTCCGACAAAATGTCCGCCAACCTTGGCTACGTGTATGAGAACATTGTGGCCCAGGTGCTCACAGCCACTGGCAACAGACTATTCTATCACACATGGCCGTCGGAAACATCCAACCATAACTACGAGGTCGATTTTATCCTTTCACGCGGGGCCAAGATATGGCCCATAGAGGTCAAATCTTCCGGTTACAAAAGTCATAAATCGCTTGACCTGTTCTGCAAGAAGTTCTCCGACCGTATCGGCGACCGCTATCTTGTCTATACGAAAGATCTCCGTCGCGACGAGCAGACTCTCCTCATTCCCACATGCATGACGATGCACCTGTAGTTGGGCATTTCAATGTCCAAAATTTGTGGAGAAAGGAATTTTTCGCCGATGGCTAAAGCATCAATACAGCTGTTATAGGGACGAAGAGGCTTTTTCCATTTTTTCATATGATTTCACAAATCTTCCTTTTGAGAATAAGAGGAAACGATGGTGGGAAACACTTTCTTTTTGGTTGTCCGGGATAAGTTCCGACAGAAACCGCTTCATATAGGAATTGCAGTAACTTGTCTTATAATAGAACTCGTTGATACTCAACATGGGATTGGACAAGTGTTCATTCTGCAGGAATGCGTCAGTGTAATACTCGGTTAAAACGTAAAGCTGAAGATTTGCTTTGTCACAATCATCCTGGATGGTACTTAAAGGAATGCAAACGCTGCTCGAACAATGTGGCGACCACAGGTAAAGTAACGTGTTTTCATGCTTCTTCAACAAAACTGACAGTTGGTCGGCGGTAATGGCCATGATTCTTCCATCATTGTGGTCAGGAATTTCATCGACTGAACTCACAAAGCAGATTTTATGCTGTTCCTCAGCGGTTAGACGTTTATAACCGCTATTGAACCCTGGCGTATGAACGATGGCACAAGATTGGATTGTCACGGCAACAAGAAGATACAGTAGGAACTTTTTCATCGGATAAGTTTGTGTAATTCAGGAGGATGTAACGCGTGCTGGCTTGGGAATATTGTAAGTTGAAAACATCAGAACTCGTACCCCACACCCAAATTGGCAAATCCCTTGATACCAGCACCCAACTCAAAGCTGCCGAACCAATGTTTTGCGCCGGCTTTCACCCCGAAGGCGGTCAGATGGAACGCGGAGAACACTCTGTTATGGTCGATAGTTATCGGTTCGATGAGAAGATCATCATCTCTGTATTCTCGTCCATGTTTGATATACAAACCCACGGCAAGCCCGGAGTAAAGGGTCAGATGCGGACGGTTAAGATAGGAGAACCGCAAAGAGGGCATTATCAGGAAATGATGCTCTTTATACTTCCACGTAAGATGCTCTGGCTCCCCATAGCCTTTCTCTTCATATAAATTATATCCAGTCGCGGATGCGCCGTTTTTTTGCGAAAAATCGCGGCCCCAATAGCCTTTCTCTTCATATAAATTATATCCAGTGGTAAGGCCTAACCAAAACCATTTTGAGGCGCGGTAATGATAGTCCAAGGAGAGTACGGGAGTGAATATTTGTTTTGTGGGTGAGACACCGTCTATCGGTTCTCCCAAAAAAATAGGAGAAGCAAACAATTCCCTCAGATAGGTAAAGCCCAAGGGATCGCTCACCCCTAACCGAAACTCGTGACGATAAAATGACTTGTCATCATTCCAGTGCGGCTGCGCCTGTTTGATGGCCCGTTGCTTGCTGAAACTGTGCACGTAGGCAATTTGACCGTAAAGGTAGTGATTTCGTTGGGAGAAATATAAATCGTCATATCCCTCGCTTGAGTACATTCTTACACTGCCTCTTGCAAAATCTGTGGTTGCGATATTCAGCCCTAACAAAAATCGAAGGTAATCCTGATTAGGTAATTGGAAATACAATCCGACATCAGCCATTATATCTGCGTAAAGAACGTATCTATTATAGTAGCCTTCATAATATGCAGGATTCCCAGCAATGTTGTTATCTAATAATGGTTCTCCGCTATCCCGATTAAAACCATGTGAAAAAGTTTCAAAGGGCATTCGCAATTGGACTCCGGCATTCGCCGTTAACCATAGTTTGTCCGAAACAGGATAGTGGAACTCGAACTTCAGCGGCATTGAGAGTCCATAGTATCTCGTAATATTAGCATAATGATCATTTGGTACTATATAACCGAAATCCAAGGCTGCCGACACGCCCAAGAGGTCTGCGAAATGATATGAACATTCCAGGCCAAATCGTCCGCCGTAGCGGATGAAAGAATGGGTGCTCTTCACCCCTGTAACCGCATTGGTCATTGTTAAGGGATGTGCCACATCCGCCTCCAGTGTGTATCCGAAATGGAAACCGTTGAAGGAGTCGTCGTGAAGGGGCGATTTGGCCTCGATTTGATGAGGTTCGCCCACGGGCTTCGTTGTCTCTGTTTGCGCGGGCGCAAGGGAGTTCAACCCTAAAAGCATGAGCCCCGCCAATCCGTATTTTTTGATGCTGTCCATAGTAGAAACGTTCTGTTGTTCGTACTGTATGACGCGATTTTCCAAAAAGGTAACGGTCTGCGCCCACAATTTCTCCAACGAATCGGACGGCGTCTGCCCATCAGCACCATTCAGCTCGTAAAACAGCTGCTTGAATTCCTCGCTGTGAATGTAGTCGGCGATGATGACGGTGTCCTGCACGCGCAACGTGTCGCGCACATAGACGGTGTCGCGCACCACGTGCCGCTTCACCACATACATGGTGTCTGTGGTTTGCGCGGAGATACCTCCTATAGTACTGAATAACAATACGATAAATGTGATAACAGTCTGCTTTTTCATGGCTTTTGCATTAAATAGACCGTGTCTTTCACTATTGCGGTGTCACGGACAATCACCGTGTCGTTCACCACAATTTCCTTGGTGACGACGATGATTTGGGGGTTGCTTTTCACTTCACAACGCTCAGTCGGCGCGGCCACTTCGGGAATATCAATCGGTACTTCGGTCGCGGCAAGGCTGTCCGCAGGAGCGCCAACGGGCGACTCGGTAGTCGGCAATGGGTCAGGCAACGTATTGTCGGTTAGCGAAGTACGGGCAATCTGCCACGCACAAACACCGCCGGCGATGCCTGCAATGGCGGCGGTGGTCAGGGCCACGCGATGAGTCGCCACGAAGATACCCGGACTGGAGGGTGCATCTGCCGCCGCCTGACGGATTTGGGCGGCGGATAACGGCTTCGCGGGCGCATAGCACAGTCCGGAAAGCCCCTGTCGGAACATCCGGTCGGTGCGCGCGGCCTCGGAATGCTGTAATAAGAATAGTAGTATCATGACAAAAACTCCCTTTTTGCGTTTTTCTTTCTCTTGAGCCATTTGGGTGAGCAGCTGCCGCAGCCGTTTGCGGGCGCGGTAGAGCGTCTCCTTGGAGCTGGCGATGGAGATGTTCAGCAGGTCGGCAATGTAGGCATGTGGCTGGTTGTCAATGGCATAAAGGTTGAAGACGGTGCGTTGGGGAACCGGCAGTTGTTGCACCGCTTCGAGCAGTTCCTCTTGCGTGAAGTCCGTCTCCCAAATGGATGTCTCCTCGGGGGCGACATCGGGGGTCTCCTCTTCCACAATCGGCACAGTATCCATGCTTTGCCGCAGGTGCTGGATGGCGTGGTTCACGGTGATGCGCATCAGCCAGGCCTCGAAGCGGCCGGTGGCGCGGTAAGTGTCGGAGCGTTCCATCGCCTTGAGGAACGCCTCGTGCGCCAGATCCTCCGCCAACGCCAAGTCATTGACATAGCGGTGGCAAACGCCGATCATCCGCCCGATGTTGGCCGCATACATCCGTTCCCAAAATGCTGCATTCTCCATTTTTCGCCTTGTTCATGATGATGACGCAAAAATAGCAAAAGGTAACACTCGCGGAGAATTTTTTTTCTGGTGACGATATAAATATTCTCCGCGTATTTCCCGTATCAGCGCGTAGAATAGTCGAACTACCGAGAACTGAAAATGGTATTCGTTTGTCGTGATTTCAGTTCTCTCCTTGCTCCAGTTTCTCAATTCGTTCCTTCAGTGCGCGGACTTCATCATCATTTTCCCGTTTCACCGAATGTTTGAACTTGAACATCGCCAAGTTCAGCTCAAAGGAGGTCTCGCTGCTTTGGACCGGCATCACATCCGTCAGCAGGTCTTCCACCAACTGGCCACCGCGCTGCAGCAACGTCTTCTGCTCCACGGAGTTATCATCCTGCTGCGGAACCTGTATGATAACCCTCGACAGCTCCTTCATTTTTGCATACGCTTCCACAATCGCGATCGTGGTCTCCACCGCCTGCGGACTTTTCAGAATGGTCGCCAACATATAGAGGCCTTTTTCGGTGAAGGCTTTGGGAGGGTATTTTGAGTGTTGTCCCCGACCAAGATTCTTTAAGGTCAAAATTTTTGACCTTAAAAATTGTGTCTCTTCGTTTGACAGCTCCCAAATATATCCTTTGATATTTTGTGGTCAAAAATTTTGACCGCAAATCCTTAAATTCTTGGTTTTCCAGTTGGAAGATGTATCCTTGCGGAAATTTCTCGGGATTGTTCCTCACCGCTTGGTTAATTTCCTTTGTCTGCACACCATACAGTTCTGCCACATCGGAGTCCAATATCACCTGCTGGTCTCTGAGGGTGATGATCTTGTTTTCAACTTCTATAATGTTCGTCATAACACTTTGTTTTGTTGATTGATAAATGATATTTCCGTCTGCAAATATACAACGGGGAAGGGCGTTTACTCGCTTTTCATTGGTTCGCCTCCTGTTTCCGTTCCAATTCCTCCACCCGCTCCTTCAAGGCGCGGATTTCTTCGTCGTTCTCCCGTTTCACCGAATGTTTGAACTTGAACATCGCCAAGTTCAGCTCAAAGGAGGTCTCGCTGCTTTGGACCGGCATCACATCCGTCAGCAGGTCTTCCACCAACTGGCCACCGCGCTGCAGCAACGTCTTCTGCTCCACGGAGTTATCATCCTGCTGCGGAACCTGTATGATAACCCTCGACAGCTCCTTCATTTTTGCATACGCTTCCACAATCGCGATCGTGGTCTCCACCGCCTGCGGACTTTTCAGAATGGTCGCCAGCATATAGAGGCCTTT
>CAMHNQ010000048.1 GCA_946186495.1 uncultured Bacteroidales bacterium | reverse complement strand
ACAACCCGCGCACGGTGACCCTCACCTGCGACAGCACCTTCACCGCCGAGTTCGACACCAACACCTACGTGCTGACCGTGGTGGTGGCCGACGGGCAGAGCGACCGTGGCACGGTGGCCGGAAGCACGACCGCCAAGCACTTCCTCACCTATGAGATCAGCGCCACCCCGAGCACCGGATACCACTTCACCCAGTGGAGCGACGGCAACACTGACAACCCGCGCACGGTGACCCTCACCTGCGACAGCACCTTCACCGCCGAGTTCGAGCCCAACATCTACACCATCATCTACATGGACTGGGAGACGGCACTCGACACGGTGACCTACAAGTATCGCGACAACATTGCCGAATACATTCCGCAGCATGGCGGCCGCACCTTCCTCGGGTGGTTGCCTGCCGTGCCGGCGACCATGCCTGCCGAAGACCTGACGGTCAGCGCACAGTGGTCATGCGACCCGGTGACGCACGACGGGCACGAATACTCCGCCGTCCTCATCGGCGGCCTCTGCTGGACGGCCGAGAACCTCAGAGCCACCCACTATGCCGACGGGACGGAGATCACGAACATCTACAGATACCAGAGCGCGATGAGCCCTGACATGGCGGGGAACGAGAGCACCTACGGACTGCTGTACGACTGGTACGACGCGGTCAACGCGGAAAGGCCGACAAAGGCCGCCCATGTGCAGGGCATCTGCCCCGACAACTGGCGGCTGCCCAACGAGGAGGACTTTGCCATGCTGAGCAGCATGAACCTGCATAGCCTGCGCTCGACCGACTACTGGGTGTCCAACAACGGCAGCAACACCACCGGCTTAGACATGCGTCCTGCGGGCATGTACAACATCAGCACCTCCAGGTACGAGGACCTGCACAGCAGCGCCTATTTCTGGTCTGTGGACGCCGCCGGCGCGACGGAGGCACACTGCCACGAGGCGAACTACTACTGCGACACATTCCTCCACCACATCCGCAACAAAGGGAACGCCTTCAGTGTGCGGTGTGTGCGGGACTAAATCCTGCAGCGACACGAAAAGAAACGGAATTCCGACGGGGATTCCGTTTTTTTTTGGGGGAAGATCTCTGCGAATCTGCGAGTGTTTCTGCGAATTACGCCGATTTCGCGAATTTTGCGTCGCCAGAGTACAATACAGTACAACACAGTATAGTGCAGTTGCCATAGAGCAGAGCAGTGCCGCACTGTGCAGTTTAGCTGAATATTTTTTCAAAAGGTCCGAACTCAGCAAGTCCACCGGGCCGTCTTATCCCCATCAAGGTGTTGATAACTTTTCCCCAACCTATAGGGAAAAAATTGATTTTCAAACAATTCAAGAAAGCCTACACTGTTGAAAAAAAATTATCCATCTTTTCAAAATATTACCTACTTTTGGATTTTGTTTTTTAACCTGCTTTATTCACGATATCAATCATTATGTTGGTCTCAAACGTATTAAGATAAAAAGTCTATTGTGAACAGTGAGTAGTGAACAGTGATTTGATACATGGAGTATGAACAATAGAGGTTAATAAGAAACTCTTAAAAAAAAGCAAAGCGGCAAAAGCAACAGTAACGACAGGATAGAATTATTCACATCATATTATTCACACTATTTAAATCCATTATTATGAAAAAGTATTTACTGATTCTGCTGACGATTCTGTTTGGGCTCGGCACCTGGCAGTCGTCGGCGCAGGAAACGCTGACCGTGCACGACGGGACGGCCACGAACGGCTATGTTCCCGTGTACGGCTACTATGCGGACGCCTATCTGAAGGCCGAGTTTGTCATGCCTGCCGAGGAACTCTACGACATGATCGGCGGCCAGATCACCGGCATGAAGTTCTACTCCTCCACGCCGAGTGTATCGTGGGGTACCGCCAACTTCCAGGTCTTCATGACTGAAGTGCAAGAAACCACCGTCAACACCTTCACCGATCCGAACAGTGCCACCACCGTCTATACCGGATCCTTGAGCATCGCTGCCAATGGCGAGATGAACATCACGTTCACTACCCCTTACGCCTACCTGGGCGGCAACCTGCTCATCGGGATATACAACACCGTGATAGGCAGCTATGTGACCTGCTCTTGGAATGGCGAAAACGTCTCCGGCGCCTCCTTTCAGGGATACAACTACAACAGCTTGTCCAGCATTAGCGGTTCGCAGAGGAATTTCCTTCCCAAGACCACTTTCTCCTACCAGCCGGGGGTTGTCAATTGCCACAATGTCAACGCTGTGACGACTTCCAACATCACCTCCAACGCCGCCACGATTTCCTGGGGAATCCCGGAGGACGGCGGCAGCTACATCCTGCAATACAAGACCTCTGACCTCAGCTGGGACGACAGCGGCGTGATGACGGTCTATCCGACCGACACCACCTACCAGTTGGACAACCTCACCTCCATCACCACCTACAACGTGCGTGTAGCCAACCTCTGTAACGGCACCGACACCAGTACTTGGCGAAGCGCCACCTTCACCACGGAGTGCGCCCCGATCGACCAGCTTCCTTACACCGAGAACTTCGACACCTACGGCACCGGCTCCACCAGCTATCCCACCTGCTGGGCCAAACTCAGCAACTCTACGGGCAACAACTGCCCCTACATCTCTTCCTCCTCCTACGAAGGCAGCGGAAGCCTCTACTTCTACACGGGCACGGCCAGCACCTACCAGATTGCCATACTGCCTTCTATCGACCCCTCGCTTTCCATCAACACGTTACAGCTCTCTTTCGTGTATCGTGCCAACTCCAACAGCGACCGGCTCGTCATCGGTGTGATGGACAACATCACCGATGCCGCCACGTTCACCCCGGTCGATACCGTCTATCCGCGATTCAGCGACCCGGCAGCCTGGGAGCGCAGGGTCGTTTCACTCGCCAACTATGCGGGCACGGGCAGCTACATCGCCATTCGCAACGAGTACACCGGCAACAACGCCTACGCCTACGTGGACAACGTGGAGGTGGATGTCATCTCCAACTGCCAGGCACCGTCTGACGTCATTGTCTCCAACCCCACCTCCACCAGCGCCGACATTTCCTGGACCCCGAACGGGAACGAAAGTGCCTGGGAAGTCGTGGCTGTGGCAGCCAACGCGGATGTGAACACCGGCACTCCGGAACTTGTCTCCAACACTTCCGCCACGATCGCAGGCCTGCAGGCCGGCACCACGTATGATGTCTATGTGCGCGCCAGCTGCGGCTCCGGCGAGTACAGCGGATGGTCTTTCAAACGCTCCTTCGCCACGCACCCGACCTGTTCCGCCCCGCAGAATGTAAGCGTGGTTCAGGTGACAACGAACTCCGCCTTGGTGACGTGGACCGACGCCATCTATGGCGGCGGCAACTACACGGTGGGTTATTCGCAGGACAGCCTCAACAACTGGACCACCCAGACGGTGACCGGTGCCACGCAGTGCATGATTTCCGGCCTCACCCTCGATATGGAATACGACGTGTTCGTGGTCTCAAACTGCGCAGAAGGCACTGCCGACACGGTGTTCACCAGTTTCAGCACCAGAAGTTGCATCATAGGGGGCGACCCCTTCACGGAGGGCACCAGCACGCACAGTAATCTTCCCCTCAACAATTATTATAACTATACTTACACCCAGCAGATTTTCCTTGCCTCCGAAATGGGCGGGGCACACACGCTCGACAGCATAGCCTTTGACTACGCCTACTCAACCCCGTCAACAGATAAGACAAGCGTAACCATCTACTTGGGACACACCACGCAATCCACCTTCTCCAGCACTTCGAACTACATTCCCGCCACCGGCCTGCAACAGGTCTATACCGGCAATCTGAACTGTACCCAGGGCTGGAACACCTTTGTCTTCTCCACGCCGTTCCAGTATAACGGCACCGACAACCTCGTGTTGGTTGTGGACGACAATTCCGGTGACTATAATGGCTCTGGCTATTATTTCCATGTTCACGACGCCGGAGCGCCCCGCGCCCTCTATTTCTATGACGACAATATAAACCCCGACCTCTCCGACCCGACATTCGACGAACCGAATTCCGGGACCACCTCTTCCCGTTCCAATGTCAAGTTCTTCATTCCCTGCGACAACACCCTGACCTGTGTCGCCCCGAACCCGCATGTCACTGGAACCACGGACAACAGCGTGACGGTGGCCTGGGCGCCCGGCAGCAACGAGACCTCCTGGGAACTGGAGTACACCACCGACTCGGTGTGGGTTTCCGAAGGCACGGTCTCGAACCCGCACACCATCTCCGGCCTGTCTGACAACACGGATGTCCGCATCCGCGTGCGTTCGGTCTGCGGCGGCAGCGAGACCAGCGGATGGGCGGGCACTTCCGCCAGAACCGCCTGCTCCGTGGTGAACATCCTTCCGCTCACGGAGAACTTCGACGATGTGGAGAACACCGGCTCCGACAACCGGATTTACTGCTGGAGCACCGGCTCCAACTACAGCTCTTCGTACCCCTCCCTTTCCAGCTCCCAACACAACTCCGGCGGCTATTCCGTCTATTTCTACGGCACCAGCGCTTACTATTCCTACTTGGCTTCTCCCGAGTTTGACGCCAGCATCCCGGTGAACGGCCTGCAGGTGCGCTTCTGGACCTACAAGACCTCCACGCCCTACTACATCCAGGTGGGTGTGATGAGCGACCCGAACGACTACAGCACCTTCGAGCAGGTGAGCGGCGACATCACCCCCGACGCCACCGGCACCTGGCAGCTCAAGACGGTGAACCTCGACCAGTACAGCGGCAACGGCCACTATGTCGCCTTCCGCGTCCCGCAGAGCTACAGCAGCTTCATGTACATTGACGACATCACCATCGACGTCATCCCTTCCTGTGAGCATATCGACAGCCTCCAGGTCAGCAACGTGACCCCCTCCGGCGCCACGGTTGCGTGGGTGCCGGGCGGCAACGAGAGTGCCTGGGACATCGCCTTCGTACCCGGCACGGACGCGGTGGACATGGACACGGTGACCTTCACCACGGTGAACGGCACGCCCGAATACACGGCCAACGACCTGAGCCAGAACACGCCTTACACGGTCTATGTCCGCGCCAACTGCGGCAGCGAGACCAGCTTCTGGATGAACACAACGTTCATGACCTCGCAGGTGCCCGCCACGCTGCCTTACTTCTGCGACTTCGAGGATGCAGAGGTGGCTTCGGCCTTCGCCTATGTCAACGGCAGCCAGCCGCACCAGTGGCATGTGGGCACCGCCACCAACAACGGCGGCACCCACGCCCTGTATATCTCTGCCGACAACGGCGCCACGAGTAGCTACAACACCGGCAGCCCCAGCACCGTGTGGGCTTACCGTGACATCGAGTTCCCGGCCAACCCGGGCGGCTACCTTCTCACATTCGACTGGCGCTGCTACGGCGAAGGCGGCTACGACTTCATGAATGTGTATGTGGGCGCACCCGCCATGGTGACGGCCGGAGTTCCCTCTTCTCTGTCAAGCGGCAACCTCGCCAACCCTGCCGGCACCGTCGCCCTTCAGACCACCGCCAACTCCTCCTACCCTCACTACTTCAACCTGAAGGATAATTACCAGACCTACACCACCACATTGCCCGGCTTGGCCGAGACCACAGTCCAACGCATCTACTTCCTGTGGCGCAACGACGGCTCTTCCGGCTCCATGCCGCCCGCCGCTGTCGATAACATCAGCATTAACGCCATCTACTGCGACTCCCCGACTGCTCTGGCACTCGACACCGTCACCACCACTTCGGCCACGATTTCGTGGAGCACGGATGCCGCCAGCTCGCTTGTCGCCTACAAGGCCGACAACGAGGCCGACTGGACAGAAGTCTCCTCCGCCACCTCTCCCTACGAGTTGACGAACCTTTTGCCCAACACCCATTACACGGTGCGCATGGCCGCCAACTGCGAGGACGGTGTGAACACCAGCCCCTTCATCACCCTTTCTTTCTTCACGGAATGCGGTGCCGTCACCAACCTTCCTTACACGGAGAACTTCGACAGCTACGCTTCCGGTTCCTCCTCAAGACCGAACTGCTGGTCGTTCCCGATCACCTACAACAGTACGCCGTACATCACCTCCAGCTATTCCGCCGCCTCCTCCCCCAACAGTCTCTACTTCATGTCGTTGACCACCACGCCCACCACGGCGGTGACCCCGGCGTTCGACGCCGACATCCACACCCTGCGCGTGAAGTTCATGCTGAGAGCGGAGAGCACCACCTCCTCCGGCACCTTCGAAGTGGGCGTGATGAGCAGCCCGTCGAATGTGGCCACATTCGAATCGGTGCGCATCATCCAACCCGCCAACACCGAGTGGACCCAATATGTGGTTGACCTCGACTCCACGGCATTGACAGGCCCAAACCGCTATATCGCTTTCAGACAACATTCCAACAGCAGTGTGTATTATTACTGGTTGGACAATGTCCAAGTCATGACGATTCCGAGCTGTAATGAACCCGCCAACCTGACGGCCAATGTCACCACCACGGACGCCGAGCTCCACTGGACGGATGTACCCGGCGAAAGCACCTACGAGGTGTATGTGTATCCTTCCAACCAGACGCCCGACTACACCCAAGCAGTCACCGTGACCACCAACAGCTACCTTCCCTCCGCATTGGAGAGCGGTATCTCCTACACCGCCATGGTGCGCACGGTCTGCTCTAACGGCGACGGCTACAGCGACTGGAGCATCATCTCCTTCTCCCTGCTGAACAGCGAGCCCGCCCAGGTGCCCTACACCCACGCCTTCGACGACGGCGAAGAGAATGCCGCCTGGACCATCGTCAACGGCACGCAGACCAACAAATGGTACATCGGCCAGCCGACCGGCGAGACCGACAGCGTGCTGTTCATCTCTAACGACGGTACTTCCGAGACCTACAGCACCGGCTCAACCTCCAACGTGTGGGCCTACCGCGACTTCTCGTTCGGCGAGGGTGCCGAGTTCGAGTTAGACATCAAATGGAAAGGCACTGGCGAATCCTGCTGCGACTACCTGCGCGTCTTCATCGGCTCACCGTCCGATGTCACCGCCGGCAGCACGGACGCTCCCTCCGGAGCCGTCCAGCTCGTCGAGAAGCTCAACCAGCAGAGCAACTGGCAGCACTTCACCGCCATGTTCAACGGCAGCTACGCCAACAGCACGAAGCGTCTGTACCTCTTGTGGCACAACGACGGCTCCGTGGGCACGAGCCCTGCCGCTGTCGTTGACTCCATCGTCATCACCGTTTCCACTTGCGGCAGACCTTACGATTTGGCAGTAGATAACGTCCAACCGTTCAGTGCGGACTTCACGTTCAGCCCGGCCATGCCGACCGACGGAACCTGGGAATACGCCATCTGCACCAACGGCGAGACGGCCGACATTGCCGCCATCAGCGGCCTGACAACCAGCACGACCTTCTCCATCTCCACGCTGACTCCGGAGACCGCCTACACGGCATACGTCCGGACCGCTTGTGCCGACGGAAGCAATTCCGCATGGTCGACCCCGATCAACTTCGTCACACCTCCGACCTGTCCCGCCGTCACCAATGTGAGTGTCACGGCCGTCACAGGCACGTCCGTCACACTGGATTGGACACCCGGCGGCAGCGAGGGGACCTGGGAAATCGCTTACGGCGAAGGTGCTGTGGATCCCGCCACCGCGACCGTGGTCACGGCCAGCACGCATCCGTTCGAGGTGCAGAACCTGAACGACGCCACCGCCTACCAGTTCTACGTCCGCGCCGTTTGCGACGCCACCGACAACAGTGCGTGGAGCCCGGCTGTCGGCGCCGCCACCCCGTGCAACGGAGCCCTGGCGCTTCCTTACAGCGAAAACTTCGACGGCTACGTGGCCAACTCGTCCACTTCCACCTATCCGAACGACTATCCGAACGACATTCTGCCGTCTTGCTGGAGTTTCCTGAACAGAAGCACGAGCAGCTCTGAATACCCGATGGCCTTCCTGACCACGAACAGCGGCTACGCGGTTTCCGGCAACTGCCTCTTCTTCCGATCCAGCTCCACCACCCCGCTGTATGCCGTCCTGCCCGAGTTCACCGACGACCTCCAGTCGCAGGTTCTCACCTTCACCTACCGTAACGAAGGCACCAGCACCAGCAACGGCAAGCTGTCTGTGGGTTATATGACCGACCCGACCAACGCCAACAGCTTCGTGGAAGTCGATACGTTCCCGCGGACCACTACGCTGACGACCGACACGGTGGAGTTCGCCACGGTTCCTGCCACGGCCAACAACGCCCGCATCGTGTTCAAATACACGGGCGGCCAGTACAACAACTACTACCTGAGCCTCGACAACATCAACGTCACCCTGGCCGGTTCCGGCCCTGTGCAGACCGACCCGACGGTGGCCACCACGGCCGCCACGGCTGTCGCGCAGACCACCGCCACACTGAACGGCACCATCACGAACCCCGACAACGTGACCATCACCGCCAAGGGCTTCCAGTGGAAGGCCACCACGGGCGGCACCTACCAGACGGTGAACGCCACCGGCACGGGCCTGAGCTACAACCTCACCGGCCTGACCGCCAACACGGGCTACACCTTCCGCGCGTTCATCACCTTCAACGGACAGACCGTCTATGGCAACGAGATGACCTTCACGACCCTCGAACAAGGCGTTGAGCCGTGCGACGTGCCCACAGGCCTGCACACCACGGACATCCAGAACGAGTCCGTCACCATCGCCTGGGACGCTAACCCCAACGTGAGCAGCTGGAACATCCAGTACCGCAAGCAAGGCACGAACCCCTGGTCCACCGCCAGCTCCAACACCAACAGCTACACCGTCACCAACCTCGAAGGCCGGACCGCCTACGAGTTCATGGTGCAGGCCGACTGCGGCAACGGCAACCTGAGCGACTGGAGCGACGCCATCACGGCGACCACCACCAACGTCGGCATCGACAGCTGGATGGAGAACAGCGTGAAGGTGTTCCCGAACCCGGCGAACGACTTCGTCAATGTACAATGTACAATGTACAATGTACAAATGAGTGCCGACTTGCACGTGTTCGACGTGTATGGCAAACTGGTGCAGACCGTCCCGATGACGGGCGAAACCACCGCCATCAACGTTACCGGCCTGGCCGACGGCATGTATTTCGTGCGCGTGACCACGGATGCGGGCACGGTAACCAAACCGTTTGTTGTGAAACGGTAAACCGTAAACCGTAAACTGTAAACTAAAGGGGGGATCCAAAAGGGTCTCCCTTTTTGGTTTCAAGTTCTAAGTTCTAAGTTCTAAGTTCTAAACTTCCTAAACTGATTCTGCGGAAAATCGGCCTGAATTCTGCGAAATCGACCCCTGCAAGAAAAAAAAACCTTTCTTTATCATTGTTGACAACTTCAAGATACAATACTCATAAAAAGCTCATCATCAATTTCTTATAGACAAATCATCATTGTTGATAAAAAATCTGCGTTTTTGAAAAATGTATTTTCTAATTTTGAAGTCAGTTTTGTTGTATGGCGTTGACTTTCGATTTCTATGTATCAGACACCCGCACTCCCGAACCTTACAAGGAAATTATTCACAAAATTTATAGCATTATGAAGAAAGTTTTATTTTTTTTGCTGACCATCCTGCTGGCGTTAGGTTCCTGGCAGGTTTCGGCGCAGACCATTGTGGAGATTCCGTCCACGGGCGGGACGACCGGGAACAGCTATCTGCCCAGCTATTCCTTTTACAACTATAGCCTGACACAGCAGCTCTACACTGCGAATGAAATCGGCATGGCCGGCACCATCACCAGTGTCGCTTTCTACAACAACGGCTCCGAGAAGACCCGCAACTACACGATGTACTTGGTCAACACGACCAAGGGATCGTTCACGGGGTCCACCGACTGGATCACGGTCACGGCCAACGACCAGGTATTCACCGGCAATGTCACCATGGCCGCCGGTGCCTGGACGACCATCGACTTGGATGTGCCGTTCTTCTACGACGGTTCCAGCAACCTCGCCCTCATCATGGACGACAACACGGGATCCTACTCCAGCGGCATGTCCTGCTACGCGTTCAGCGCCTCCAGCATGGCCTTGCGCGTCTATAGCGACGGGACCAACTACAACCCGCTGTCGCCCGGCAGTTACTCCGGCACGGTCATGAGCGAGAAGAACCACATCAAGCTCGGAATCAGCGCCGGCACCATCACCTGCCACCATGTCGGCAGCGTGACGGTCTCCAACATCACCTCCACCGGCGCCACGCTCATCTGGCACACCCCGGAGGACGGCGGCACCTACCTTCTGCAATACAAGACGGCCGACCAGACCTGGGACGGCGGCAATGTGACGACGACAACCTTGACGGACACCACCTTTGATTTCTCGGGCGCACTCACGCCCATGACCACCTACGACGTGCGCGTGGCCAACTACTGCGGTGCCGGCGACACCAGCATCTGGCGTGCCACTACCTTCACGACGGCCTGTTCGGAAATCGCCACCCTACCCTACATGAACGGCTTCGACACCTACGGCACCGGCGAGAACGCCTATCCCGACTGCTGGGAAAAGATCAACACCTACACCAGCTACAACCGTCCGTATGTGAGCAGCACCCACTACGACGGAACGGGTTCCCTCTACTTCTATGCGACCTCCACCACTTACAACATCGCCATCACCCCCGCCTTTGACGCCTCCATCGACATCAGCACCTTGCAGGCGGACTTCATGTACCGCGCCAACTCCTCCAGCGACCGGCTGATAGTGGGCGTGATGACCGACTTCACAGACGCCAGCACCTTCGTGCCGGTGGACACGATCATGCCGGGCAGCACCGCCACGGCATGGGTGAACCGCACAGTCAACTTCAGCAACTACACCGGCAACGGCCACCTCATCGCCTTCATGAACCGGAACACCACCGCCGGCGCATACGCCTACATCGACAACCTCACCATCGACCTGATCCCCTCGTGCCAGAAACCTGACGCGGTGACCCTGAGCAATGTCACGACGGAAGGCTGCGACGTGGACTGGACGCCCGTCGGCAGCGAGTCGGCATGGGAAATCACCGCAGTGCCCCACGACGCCGACGTGAGCAGCGGCACCCCGGAGGCCGTCTCCTACTATCCCTACACGCTGACCGGCCTTTCCGACGACACGCAGTACGACGTCTATGTGCGCGCCAACTGCGGCGGCGACTACAGCGCCTGGACCTTCCGGGTCTCCTTCACCACCAACCCGCTCTGCACCTCCCCGCTGAACGTGAACGTGTCGCAAGTGATGGGCACCTCCGCCATGGTGACCTGGAATTCCGCCCTGTACGGCGCCACCGGCTATACCGTGGGCTACTCCGAAGCCGGCCAGGACAACTGGACCACACAGTCGGTGACGGGCAACAGCCTCATGCTCTCCGGCCTCAACCCGAGCACCGACTACGACGTGTTCGTGCTCAGCGAATGTGACGCCGGCGATGCGGACAGCGTCTTCGCCAGCTTCTCCACCCACTGTCTGGCAGGCGGCGACCCCTTCACCGACGGTAACATCTCCACCTACTACATCCCGGTGAACAACTACTACAACTACACCTATTCGCAACAGATCTTCCTCGCCTCGGAGATGGGCGGTCCCCAGACCATCGACAGCATCGCGTTCGAGTACGGATACTCCACCGCCTCGACGGACAAGACCAATGTGACCATCTACCTGGGCCACACCACCCAGTCCACCTTCTCCAGCTCGTCCAACTACATTTCCAACGCGGGGCTCCAGCAAGTCTATAGCGGCAACCTGAACTGCTCCCAGGGTTGGAACACCTTCGTGCTCAGCACCCCGTTCCAATACAATGGCTCGGACAACTTAGTGCTTGTGGTGGACGACAACTCCGGCGAATACGACGGCAGCGAATACACTTTCCGTGCGCACAACGCCGGCGCCGTGCGCACCGTTCACTACTACAGCGACAGCTACAACCTGAGCCCCAGCAACCCCACTTCGGACAGTCCGAGTTACAGCACAAGTTCCAGCCGCAGCAACGTGAAGTTCTTCAACGCCTGCGACAACACGGTCACCTGCATCGCCCCCAACCCCTACGTGACGGGGACCACCGACAACAGCGTCACCGTGGCTTGGGCACCCGGCAACACGGAGAGTTCCTGGGAAGTGGAGAGCAGCACCGACAACATGACGTGGACGGCGGAAGGCACCGCCACAACCCCCAACTACACGGTCAGCAACTTAGCCCCCAATACCGACTATTTCATCCGCATCAGGAGCCTTTGCGGCGGTGGCGAATCCAGCAACTGGATGATGGTTTCGGCACGCACGGAGTGCGCCGCCGTCGGCATCCCATACACCGAGGACTTTGAGAGCGCTCCGGGCAGCGGCTCCGGCAACATGGTCTTCTGCTGGACCACCGGTTCCAACTACACCTCCTCGCATTATCCGTACACCTCCTCCTCCCAGCACCACGACGGCAACTACTCCGCCTACTTCTACGGTTCCGGCTCCTACTATTCCTACTTGGCATCGCCCGAGTTTGACGAGAGCGTCAACATGTCCGACCTGCAGGTCCGTTTCTGGGTGCGCAAGGCCTCGGCCAACTACTACATCCAGGTGGGTGTGATGACCGACCCCAACGACCCCAGCACTTTCGTGCAGGTGGGGCAGAACATCACGCCGGACACCATCAACACCTGGCAGTTCCGTGAGGTGAACACCGACAGCTACACAGGCAGCGGCCGCTACATCGCATTCCGCATCCCGCAGGACATCTCAAACTACATGTACGTGGACGACATCACCATCGATGTCATCCCGACGTGTGCGCACGTGGAGAGCCTCGCCGCCTCGAACATCACCACCGATGCCGCCGACATTTCCTGGACGGCAGGCGGCAACGAGAGCGAATGGGCGTTGGTCTATGGCCCCGCGGGCACCATCAGCGACCCTGACGCGGCGTCGGCCATCATCGTGAGCGGCACCCCCTCCTTCAACCTCAGCGGCCTCTCCGCCAGCACCGCCTACGACGTGTTCGTGAAGGCCGTCTGTTCCGCCACGGACGGCAGCATCTGGTGGCAAGGCACCTTCAAGACGCTCTGCGGCGAGATTTCCGTCCTGCCCCTCATGGAGAACTTCGACAACATGGGTTCCGGCTCCGCCGTCTATCCCGACTGCTGGCTGCGCCACAACAACTACAGCAGCAGCACCAACTACCCCTACGTCAGCACCACCTACCACGCCAGCGGCAACGCCTCCCTCTACTTCTACTGCTCCTCCTCCACCTACAACTACGCCGTGCTGCCCGCCATGGATGTGAACACCTATCCCATCAACACCCTGCAGGTCAGCTTCAAGATGCGCTCCACCAGCAGTGCCACCTCATCCAGCATCCAGGTGGGTGTGATGACCGACTCCTCCGACGTGAGCACCTTCGTCTCGGTTCAGGAAGTCCACAACACGACCACGGGCGTCTTCGAGGAGTTCGAGGTCCCGCTGACCAACTACACGGGCAACGGACGCTTCATCGCCCTGAAGTTGGTGAACACCTCAAGCACCTACTCCATCTACATGGATGACCTGATGGTTGACCTTGCCCCGCTTTGCGACAAGCCCACCAACGTGATTGCCAGCAACATCACGGCTTCCGGCGCAGACATCAACTGGATGCCCGGCGGCCAGGAGACGAGCTGGGAGATGGTGGTCGTGCCTTCCGGCCAGCAGATTACCGCAGGCACGCCCGAAACGGTGACTGAACATCCCTACACGCTCACCGGTCTGAACGACAACACCGCCTACGACGTCTATGTGCGCGCGGACTGCGGCACGGGCGTTGACTTCAGCTCCTGGAGCCCGGTATGCAGCTTCACCACCACGCCGTTGTGCAGCGCCCCCACGGATGTGACGGTCAGCCAAATTGCGGGTACTTCCGCACTGGTTTCGTGGACGCCGGCCATCTTCGGCGCCACGGCCTACACCGTCGCCTACACCGAGACCGGCATGAACAACTGGTCCACCCAGTCTGTCGCCGGAAACCAGCTCATGCTCACCGGCCTCACCCCCGAGACCGCCTACACGCTGACGGTGACCTCCGAGTGCGATGAGGGCACCGCGCAGGTCGTGACGAAGACCTTCGCGACCCCGTGCCTCTACAGCGGCTCCACGCAGGTCGGCAACGGCAACTCCGGCAGCTACCACATCCCGTTGAACACCTACTACAACTATTCCTATACGCAACAGCTCTATCTCGCCAACGAAGTCAACACCTCTGGTGCCATCACCTCCATCGCCTTCCAATACATCTACTCCACGCCTCAGACCAAGTCCAACCAGTCCATCTACTTGGCCGAGACGGACCTCACCACCCTCAACGACTGGATTCCGCTCGATTCGCTGACCTTGGTCTATAGCGGCACCGTCACCTACAACAACAGCGGGACGGACAACTGGCTGACGATCCCGTTCACCACACCGTTCAACTACAGCGGCAACCGCAACCTCGTGGTTGTCGTCAAGAACAACGACGGCGACTACACGACCAGCAACAGCAACACCTTCAACACCCATTCCGCGACAGGGAAGACTCTGGAGTATTACAACGATGACGACGCTTTCTCATTCAGCAATCCTGAGTCAGCCTCCTCCTATTCCTACCGAAACAACATACGCTTCGGTCTCGCCTGCGACCCGACCGTGACCTGCATCGCCCCCAACGTCTATATCGCGGACGCGACGGAGACCACCCTGACGGTCGATTGGGTGTCCGGCAACAACGAGTCGTCCTGGGAGTTGGAAGTGAGCGCCGACGACACGACCTGGGTTTCCGAAGGCACGGTGACGAGCTCGCCCTACACCATCACGAACCTGCTCTCCGGCACCGCCTACACGGTCCGGATGCGGAGCGACTGCGGCGGCGAATACAGCAACTGGAGCATGGCCTACGGCACCACAGCCTGCGCCCTGATCTCCACGCTGCCCTTCACGGAGAACTTCGACTCCCACCCCGGCAGCACCGCCACTTCGGTGTCCGTCAACAACCTGCCCTATTGCTGGAGCTACCACAACGAAGGCACCAGCAGCTCGTACTCCGGCTACCCGATCATCTACACGAGTGCGTCGTATGCGGCTTCCGGCAGCAACTCCCTACGCTTCTACACCTACACTCCCACGAACACCTACGACGACCAGACCGTCATCCTGCCCGCCATCGATGTGAACACACTGCCGATGAACACGTTGCAGATCTCCTTCGACGCCAGGGCGTTAAGCACGAGCTATCCGTTCAACCTTGAAATCGGCGTGATGACGGATCCCACGGACATCAACACCTTCATGACCATCTCCACCATTTCCACCCAAGTCACCACTTACAACAACTACGAGGTTCTGTTCAACCAATACACGGGCGCGGGCGCCTACATCGCCATCAGGGCACCGAAGCCGACCTCCAACTACAACTACGGCTACGTTGACAACATCAAGGTGGATCTCATCCCCAGCTGTCTCAAGCCCACGCAATTGAACGTGGTGAGCACCACGCCCAACAGTGTCGAGTTGGAATGGACGGAGAACGGCACGGCCACCTCCTGGGTCGTCGAGTACGGCCAACCCGGCTTCACGCCCGGCACAGGCACCGCTGTGGATGCCCCGACCAACCCCTACACTGTTGACAACCTGACGCCCGCCACGGTTTACGACTTCTACGTTCGCGCCGTCTGCGACGCCACCGACTCGAGCAACTACTCCATCAAAGTCTCCACGGCCACGGAATGCAATGCCATCGACCAGCTGCCCTACACGGAGAACTTCGACTGGGTCAGCGGCACCACCTCCACATCGGTTTCCGTGAACAACCTGCCGGTGTGCTGGAACTACTTGAACACGGGCACTTCCACCAATTACTCCGGCTACCCGATTGTGTACAAGTCCACCACCTACGCCGCTTCCGACAGCAACGCCCTGCGCTTCTACTGCTACACCACTTCCGGCACCTACGACGACCAGATGGCCATCCTGCCGGAAATCGACGTGAACACCTATCCGATGAACACCTTGCAGGTCTCCTTTGACGCCCGCAACAACTCCTCGTACACCTTCACGGTGGTGGTCGGTGTCATCAGCAATCCTTCCGACAAGTCCACCTTCACGCCTCTCGACACCATGGTCACCACTTCCGGCACCTACGCCAACTACGAATTCCCGCTCAGCCAGTACACCGGCAGCGGCCGCTATATCGCCCTCATGGCCCCGAGACCGTCCTCGAGCTACAATGCCGGCTACGTGGACAACATCGAAGTGGGGTTCATCCCGTCCTGTCCGAAGCCCCACGACCTGCATGTGGTGAACGTCACCGAAAACAGCGTCGAGCTGGGATGGACGGAGATAGGTTCGGCGACCTCCTGGGAAATCGCCTACGGCGCACCCGGCTTCGACCCTGACGGTGCCGCTGCAAACATTGTCACGGCGAACACCAACCCGTTCACCATGCCGAACCTGACCCCGGCCACCTCGTATGAATTCTATGTGCGCGCCGTCTGTTCCGCTTCCGAACAGAGCCTGTGGGCCTCACAACCCGCCGCAGCCACCACGCTGTGTTCCGGCACTGTCGCCTTGCCCTACACGGAGAACTTCGAGGGCTACACAGGCACGACCTACTCGGATGCCAACGGCATTGCGCCCGTCTGCTGGACGACTTACAGCGCGAACACCTCCTACGGTGCCCCGCACATCGTCGGCAGCGGCTCCTATCACTATTCGGCCAGCGGCAACAGCATGATTTTCACCTGCAGTTCCGTCGGCACCGATGCCTACGCCGCTCTGCCCGAGTTCGACCAGCCGCTGAACACCCTGCACCTGAACTTCTGGCGCGCTATGGAAAGTACCTCCTCCGGTGTGCTGAAAGTGGGTTATGTGACTAACCTCACCAACCTGGCAGGCTCTTTCGTCGAAGTTGCCACCATCCCGTCCGTGGGCAGCTCGAGCGGCGACACCATCAGCGTCGATTTCACCGCCGCCAACATCCCGGCCACCGGCTACATCTGCTTCCACTGGTACAAGGACGGCACCTACTACAGTTGCTGTATCGACAACGTGAACGTCACCGCCAGCGGCAGCGGCCCGGCCGTCACCAACCCGACGGTGGCCACCAGTGCCGCCACGGCTGTCGCGCAGACCAGCGCCACGCTGAACGGCACCATCACGAACCCCGACAACGTGACCATCTCCGCCAAGGGCTTCCAGTGGAAGGCCACCACGGGCGGCACCTACCAGACGGTGAACGCCACCGGCACGGGCCTGAGCTACAACCTCACCGGCCTGACCGCCAACACGGGCTACACCTTCCGCGCGTTCATCACCTTCAACGGACAGACCGTCTATGGCAACGAGATGACCTTCACGACCCTCGAACAAGGCGTTGAGCCGTGCGACGTGCCCACAGGCCTGCACACCACGGACATCCAGAACGAGTCCGTCACCATCGCCTGGGACGCTAACCCCAACGTGAGCAGCTGGAACATCCAGTACCGCAAGCAAGGCACGAACCCCTGGTCCACCGCCAGCTCCAACACCAACAGCTACACCGTCACCAACCTCGAAGGCCGGACCGCCTACGAGTTCATGGTGCAGGCCGACTGCGGCAACGGCAACCTGAGCGACTGGAGCGACGCCATCACGGCGACCACCACCAACGTCGGCATCGAAAGCTGGATGGAGAACAGCGTGAAGGTATTCCCGAACCCGGCGAACGACGTGGTCAATGTACAATGTACAATGTACAATGTACAAATGAGTGCCGACTTGCACGTGTTTGACGTGTATGGCAAATTGGTGCAGACCGTCCCGATGACGGGCGAGACCACCTCCGTCAACGTCTCCGGCCTGGCCGACGGCATGTACTTCGTGCGCGTGACCATGGATGCGGGCACGGTAACCAAACCGTTTGTTGTGAAACGGTAAACCGTAAACCGTAAACTGTAAACTAAAGGGGGGATCCGGAAGGGTCTCCCTTTTTTGTTTCAGGTTTAGGGTTCTAAGTTCTAAGAGCTGAGAACTGAGACCTAAGAGCTGAGAGTTTCTTTTCCGGGAGCTAAACTTACTAAACTTACTAAACCTACTAAACTCACTAAACCTATTGTTAATAAAATGTTCATAACTTTCATGTTAAACCATAAGGCCGGAAACAGGAACAATCTGTATCTTTGCTTTTTAATTCATTTTAACGTTTCACAAAATCCAAAGTGCTATGAAGAAACTTCTACTCCTGTTTATGACAGCTGTGCTCGGCCTATGCTCCTTACGGGCGACGGCCCAGGCAACGCTGACGGTTGCGGACGGCACGTCCAGCAACTACTACGTACCGGTCTATGGCCTCTACATGGACTACTATCTCCGAACCCAGATTATCTATCCCGAGGCGATGCTGGCGGACATGGTCGGGGGTACCATCACGCAGCTCTCGTTCTATTTCCAGACTCCGCCCACCGCCCCTGCTGAGTGGACCTCCACGATGAACATCGGCTTGGGTGTCACCGACCAGGCGACCCTGCCGGCGGCCTCGTTCGCGAGCAACCCGACCGCCGTGGTCTATACGGGAACGTTAGACGCAAGCAGCAACGTGATGACCGTCACGCTCACGACGCCGTACCTCTACACAGGCGGCAACCTTTTCTTGGAACTCACCTCCACGACCGTTGGCGGGTACTCCAGCGCCTACTTCTACGGCGTTGAATCCAACGGTGCCAGCGTCACCGGCTATAACAACAGCAGTGTGAGCGGCATCGTGTCCGTATATCAGCGCAATTTCCTTCCCAAGACGACCTTTGGATATTCCACAGGACCCGTCAACTGTCCCCCGACCGGGACCTTGAGCGTGTCCAACACCACCGCCAACGACGCCACGGTCTCGTGGAGCGCCTCCACCGGCGGCAATGCCTACCTCGTGCAGTACAAGCCTGCGTCCGTGCAGAGTTGGAACAGCAGCGACGTGGTGACGGACAACGCCAACGACACCACCTACAGTTTCTCCGGCCTTCTGAATTCCGCGACCACCTACAACGTGCGGGTGGCCTGTCTCTGCGACGACGGCGACACCAGCATCTTCCGCACCGCCACCTTCACCACGGCCTGCGGCTCGACCTCCGCGCTGCCCATCACGGAGAACTTCGACGGCTTCTCACACACGAACAACGACAACAACGTGCTGCCCAACTGCTGGGACCGCCTCAACAACGGCACCGGCAACTACGCCAACCACCCCACGGTCTATTACGCCAGCAACAATGCCCACAGCGGCAACTACAGTCTGCGGTTCTACACGGGCAGCGGCGACGACTACGCCGACCAGTACGCCTTCCTGCCGGCCCTGGACCTCAACTCGGTGAGCATCCAGGACCTGTCCTTGGGGCTCTACATGCGGCGGCAGGGCAACAACACCACTTTCCGCTTGGTGGTCGGGGTGACCGAGGGGACGGACGTCAGCACGTTCGTGCCGGTTGACACCCTCACCACGAGCAGCGGCACCTACGCCTACCGCGAGGCCTCCTTCGCCTCCTATTCGGGCAGCGGCGACCGCATCGCCCTCAAGGCCTTCAAGCCCGCTTCGGGCAACAACCGGGGCAACATCGACGACCTTATCCTCGGCGCCAACCTCTGCGCCACGCCCTCCAACCTTACGACAACAGACGCGGACGTGAACAGCGTCACGCTGCAGTGGACGGAGGCCGGCAGCGCATCCGTCTGGGAAGTCGAGTACGGTCCGGTCGGCTTCGCCACGGGCGCGGGCACCACGGTGACGGCCTACGAGCATCCCTTTACGGTGACCGGCCTCGACCCGGCCAGCACCTACGCCTTCCAAGTGCGCTCCGACTGCGGGGGCGGCACCAGCGACTGGAGCGGACGCACCTCCGGCACCACCACCTGCGTGCCGCTTACCTCCATCCCCTTCACCGAAGACTTCAACGGCTACACCCACACCTCCAACGCGAACAACGGCAACGGCACCAACAACCTGCCCAACTGCTGGGATGCCGTGAACACCGGCAGCAACTACACGGCCTATCCGTACGTCTATTATAGCAGCACCTACGCCTACAGCGGCAACTACGCCCTGCGCTTCTACACCAGCACCGGCAGCAACTACGCCGACCAGTACGCCGTGCTGCCCGCCCTTGACGCGAGCATCCCGCTGAACACCCTGCAGGTCTCCTTCGTGGCGCGCGCCAATGCCGCCACCAACCCATTCACCGTTGTGGTGGGCGAGATGTCGGGCGGGGCCAGCACCTTCGTCGCCATCGACACGGTAATTGTCACGGGCACGACCTACAACGCCTACGTAGCCTACCTCGACTCCTACACGGGCAACGGCAACCGCATCGCCTTCAAGGCCCCGAAGAGCCCCGGAACCAACAACAACCGAGGCTACATCGACGATGTCACGGTGGAGCCGCTTTCGAACTGCCACTTAGTCTCCGGGGTGCAGGTGAGCAACATCACCACCACCTCCGCCGATGTCTCCTGGACACCGAACGGCGACGAGACCTCCTGGATCGTGGAGTACCGGGCCACCGGCGACGCGGTGTGGGAGACCATCACCACCACGAGCAACCCCTACACCATCACCGGCCTGAACAACGCCACCGCCTATCAGGTGCACGTGGCGGCCGACTGCGGGGCGGAGATCAGCGTCAACTCGGCCAACGTCGCCTTCACCACGGAGGTCTGCGACTCGGTTGACCGCTGTCTCTACACCTTCAACCTTACGGGAGAATACAGTGACAGCTGGGACGGCTCGTCCATCACGGTGCGGCAGAACGGCATCACGGTGGCGAACCTGACCATCTCCGGCAACAACTACTCCGCCACGCACCAGGTGGCGCTCTGCGACGGCCTCAACACCACCCTGTCGTTCAGTGCCGGCAGTTATTCCGACGAATGCAGCTTCACGGTGAGCGAGCCTGACGGCACGGTCTTCTTCTCCGCGAGCGACCCCGCCTCCGGCACCCTCACCACGTTCATAACCAGCTGTATCGTGTCGAACTGCGAACGCCCGGAGTCTGTCATCGTCAACAATATCGGGAACACCTCCGCGACGGTGAGCTGGGTCTCTTCACCCGCCATAACCGCGTGGAACGTGGAGTACAAGCCCGTCAACGGCAGCACATGGACAGTGGAACCGACCACCAGCAACCCGCACATCCTGTACAATCTTGACCCGCACACCCAGTACGAGGTCCGCGTGCAGGCCGACTGCGGCGACGAGCTGTCCGCCTACCGCGGCGCCACCTTCGCGACGGCCGCGTGCGATGTCGCCGACCAGTGCCCCTACGAGTTCGTCCTCACCGACGGCTACGGCGACGGCTGGAACGGCGCGGCGCTGAATGTGCGCCAGAACGGCATCACCATCGCCTCCATGACCATCCCCGACGGACAATATTCCGCCACCTACCAGCTTCTGCTCTGTGACACCTCCACCATCTCCCTCGTCTGGAGCGCCGGCAACTATGACGACGAATGCAGCTTTGTGGTGAACAACAGCGTTGACTCCGCCGTTTATACTTCCGGGACACTGTCGAGCGGCGTGCTCACCACGCTGACGGTCAGCTGCGACATGCCCGCCTGCCCGAAGCCGACCAACCTCGCCGTGACGGGTGTCGGGAGCACCACGGCCACGGTCAGCTGGACTTCCTTCGGCTCGGTGAGTGCCTGGAACGTCGAATACAAGCCGGCCACCAGCAGCACCTGGACGACAGAGCCGACCACCAGCAACCCGCACACGCTATACAACCTTGCCCCCTCCACCATCTATGACATCCGCGTGCAGTCCGACTGCGGCGGCGAGGTCTCCGACTGGCGCGAGGGCACCTTCACGACCACGGCCTGCGAAGCCGCCGACCAGTGCAACTTCCTCTTCAGCCTGTTGGACAACTACGGCGACGGATGGAACGGCGCATCCCTGGAGGTGTGGCAGAACAACGTCACGGTGGCGAGCCTCACGGTTTCCGGCACCTCCTCCACCCAGCAGGTGCCGTTATGCGACAACGCCGACATCACCCTGGTTTGGGTGTCGGGCAACTACGACGACGAGTGCAGCTTCACGGTGACCGACCCGTTCGGCGAGGTCGTCTATACGTCAGGGAGTCTGACGGGCGGCACGCTCCTCACGTTCACGGCGCACTGCACACCGCCCACCTGCCCGAAGCCGACGGGTCTCACAGTGTCGGGCATAACCACCAACACGGCCACGTTGGGCTGGACGCCCGGCGGGTCGGAGCCGTCCTGGAACGTGGAGTACCGTCCTACCGGCACCACCACCTGGATTTCGGAACCCACCTCGAACAACCCGCATACCCTGACGAGCCTTACCCCCTCCACCTCCTATGAGGCTCGCGTGCAGGCCGACTGCGGCGGCGGCGACCTCTCCGACTGGGTGACCACCTCCTTCACCACCGACTGCGAAACCACCTCCCTGCCCTACACAGAGAACTTCGAGAGCTACACGGGCACCACCTACAACCAAGATGGACCGACCCCGTTATGCTGGACCACCTACAGCGCCAACACGACCTACAGTGCGCCGCACGTCATCTCCGGCGGAGACTACTATTACACGGCCAGCGGCAACAGCATGGTGTTCACATGCAGCGGCAGCGGGGCAGGCATCAACGCCTACGCCGCGCTGCCCACCTTCGACCAGCCGCTCAACACCTTGAGGCTGAACTTCTGGTATGCCATGGAGAATGCCACTTACGGCGACCTGAGTGTCGGCTATGTGACCGACCTCAACAACGTGGCCAGCTCGTTCGTCAGCGTGACCGCCATCCCTGGCGTGAGCAGTCCGGGCGACACCATCAGCGTGTTGTTCACCGGCGCGGAGATTCCGTCCACGGGCAACATCTGCTTCCGTTGGCACAAAGAGGGCACCTTCTACTCCTGCTTCGTGGACAATGTCAGCGTCACCGTGGCCGGTTCCGGCTCGCAGCAGACCGACCCGACCGTGGCCACCAACGCCGCCACGGCTGTCGCACAGACCACCGCCACGCTGAACGGCACCATCACGAACC
>CAMHNQ010000047.1 GCA_946186495.1 uncultured Bacteroidales bacterium | reverse complement strand
TTCAGTTGTAGGAGGAATTATTTCTGTTGTAGGAGGAGAGATTACTGTTGTGGGAGGAGTTATTACAGTTGTTAAAGGAGGGGCAATTACTGTAGTTGGAGGAATTATGATTGTTGTTGGAGGTGTTATTACTGTTGTTGTCTGTGTCTGTGAGCCATTCTTGGAAAGCTCCGTTCTCACAGGTTTCAAGGATATGATCAAATTCCAATGTGTAGTTGTCAAGGACATAAGTACGCATGAAAGCTTCAATGCCCGGTTTGAGGCAATGATTCTCATAGTCACGCAAGTCACCATGAGGAAAGAAGTCACACCACTCGGTATATTCACATACTTCATCATCTGTCATTAGATCAGAACAGGTAATTCCAGTCTCATCATAATTAACCTGATCAAGAGGCTTCAGAACCATCTGACCGTCCTCTTCAACAGGGATAATGGCTCCTTCCTCCAATTCCTCTTCGAATCCTTTCTGAAATTCTTCAATGAACTTTACTACGTCTTTATCCTCTTCATACCTTTCCTTGCAATCCTCAAAGTTCGGAATAAGGCTGAAGATGGAGTCACAATCAAATTCCTGTGAATTAAGCAGGTCTTGAATCCATGCAAAGAACTGTTTTCCAGCTATCTTGGCAATGACATGATTGATCTTCTCCTTTGGTTCCACGTTATCACGAGGCCCAGTGGGAATCATGTCCGAATTCATCAGGAAACCAAATCCCCATTTAGCTTTCTTTGCAGGAAGATAGCAATACAGGCAAGCGTTTTCTACAGGCAAGAGTTTGTTGTCATCCCGTTTGCAAGCAAATCCAACTGATGTTTTTTTGAAGTCAAAATACTTTTCAGGAATCTTGCCGTCGTTTTTGTTGATACGACGATTCAATTCCAGAGTCAATTCTTCAGGAACGTCACTGACATATTTCTTAGGCTCAGAAACACACCACTTATCGTTCTCCTTAACCTTGACAATGGCTGGCTCCTCTTCATCATTGATATATACACTGACGCTGTTTATAAATGGAATGAACAAGATAACCCGTTCCGTCTCAAAAACATCTGCAAAGAGTTTTTCGTAATTCTGTTCTCTTTCATGCAATATATCAGCATCAATCTGGACGCGGAATTTCTTGTCTGCGTTGTCCATTACGTCTAAGACTTCTTCATCCACCTCGTCTTTATCTGTCCAAATTGGAAGAATCTGCCAAGGAGTATCATCGATGTTCTTTGTCTGCTCATAGTCGAAACGGAAGCAGTATGCACCAGTCTTCAGTAAGACATAGTTATTGTCAAGGAAAACGGTTTTGAATCCAATTCCCTTGTAACCGATAGCCTCACTATTATCCGTTTTTTCCTTATCGTTGATACTGCATATAGCAGCAATATTCTTGGCATCGAAGTAATCGCCAGAATGCTGGAACACTAGATAGTTATCCGTAATATGGAACTCGACATCTACAGGCTGTTTCTTACCAGCAATCTTCTGAGGGTAGTCGTTGGCATTCTGAAGAAGTTCATATATAAAGACCTCTTTTCCGCTTGCTGTCAACTGATTCTTTAAAGTGTCAAGTGTATTGACGATCTTCTCGGATGCGCTGGCAGGGTAGTTGTAAATGTCATTATACAGTAGATTTACAATCTCAGACGGTTTAATAAGCTCAATGTCTTCATCTTCGTCAACTCCGAAGATATAGTTGGGTTTTGACTGAAGCATAACCCAAGTGAACTTATAGTAGCAATCATTTTTCAGCTTCTGCTTTATCGATCCATCTATCTCGATGGTAAATGATTTAGAATTCTTTGGCTTATATTTGATCTTTGAGAAGTCGGAACGACGGATGTCAGAAATCAGATAGCCTGATTCCGTCTTGTTGAAACATCCAATGAAGAATTTATCCTTCAACTTTCGATGCTCAAAAAACTCGCGCTCCTCTTTTGTTAGAATACTCTTATCAAAAGCCATAAAAACAGTTTTTTTCTTATTTTATCTTCCCCAACACATCCCCGAACTTGGTGTAGTTGACTACAACGCCGTCATCGAGGTCGAAAGCGATGGCTTGTTCGGCTACGACTTGGAGGCGTTCGTGATACTCGCGGCACTCATCGAGAGCCTTCTGGAAGTTCTGGAGCTTGCGGTTCTCTGTGGTGGAGAGAGTGGCACGACGGTTCTCCAGTTCGCCTATCTGGTTCTGAAGGAACTCGATGTAGGGCAGCAGGTAGTTGGAGCGGACACGTTCTGCGGTGTAGGCATTCATGCGGTGCATGTAGGCCAGGCACTTGAAGGCTCCTTTCTTCGATGAGAACAGCCAGTAGATAGGACGGTTCTGGTACATCTTCTTGTGATCCTTCCAGAAGTCCTTCTGCACATACTGGTCTATCGACATGCCTAACTTCTGCTCGATGTAGTTCAGGTTCTCCGTCAGTTTGTCCTCGCCGAAGGTGATGCGGATGAAGTCGGAGATACGGCTCGACAGGTTATCGTCGAAGGGTGAGCTTTGGGGCAGCACAGGAATCAGACCGTCATCGTCGATATACACCTGCGTGCCACCATACCAGTACGGCTGCAGTTCCTTGTCAGTTGGGTCGGGATGGGCAATGTGCAAGCCTTTCTTCCCAAGCTTATAGCGACCCATCCATACACCGACGGCATACGAAATGAGTTGCTTCATCAGCACGTCCTCGTGCCACTCCAAGCCGTTGTTCACGATGCTAATCTCCCCCTGTTGCAGGATGGTGATTTCATCCAGCGGCACATCGGGAGTCAGTTCGTCTTCGAGGCCGTAGATGCTGATGAACTGGCGGTTCAGCTCTTCTTCGTTCTGGTGGAGCTGCATGAAACGCTCCGTCCATTGGGTCTCGAACTCCTCCACAAAGTCGCTCAAACGGAAGGAAGATTCCAAGTTGCCTTGGGCTACTTTCTCGTTGCGGAGGGCTACAAGAGGATTGGCCTCGAAATCCCAGGATGTTTCGTGGGAGTCCCAGTCGAGTTTACAAATACATACATTTTGGAAAACTCTATCTTTGATGTTTTCGTTTTTTTCTTGAATAACAGGAATATTGCAAACATCTGTTGTCAACAAATTGGTTGTTGGGTTCAGAAATCTTAATATTGAACACGCAAGTTTTGTATTTAAAAATCCTAAAATGTAGTAGTATTGAGAATCATCTTTAATATAAATAGTTGGTGTGGCGGTTCCGCATACAGAATTGTCAACGACCCTAAATGTCTTTGTTGATGCAAAATTTATTTGAGACCAACCTATTCCTTTTTTAAAATAAGCATCTTTATCGCCTCTCCTTATAGATTTATTGTAATGTTCCTCATCCCACAGATCTCTCAATTTTATTATATACTCAAGATTCCCATAATATCTTCTAGATGATCCGCCTTTACAAAACGGATGATATTTACAATAAATAGCGTTCTCAATTGGATTAAAACATATATCATCATGGTTTGCTTCAAACCAATTTCTGACAAAATACTTGTCATCACCAGTTACAACACCTGCTTTAGATATAACATAGTTATCTATTTTCTTTTTACCAAACAAATTTGTAATTGTTTCGGAAATCCAATATCCCATGGAAATACCTGGTATCCTCAAAAAGCGTTCTTGCAAAATGTTGTTATAGACATTTTTTTTCTCAATAAACAATAATCTTTTTTCCTCGCAGTTGTTGCCACATACTAACCTGTAATAAATGCCTGGAGTGTTAGGCAAATGATTAGAAAAGGTAAAAGCAACATTTTGCACAACTTCTCCATTCAGTTCATCAAACGTGTTTGTTCCCAAATGAAGCAAACTATTCAATTGATATGATTCAATAAAATTCTTGCGCAAAGATTCAAAAGCATTTATAAACATCCAACTATGCATATTAATCATGGCCATTTTTCCATTATCCGACAAATGATTTACGGATAGCATCATAAATGTAGCAAACAAGTCCCATTTGCCATCTGTGTAATTATTAAGAACGTAGTTGGTTAAAATATCATTCATACCGCTTCGCCCCATATATGGTGGGTTCATCACAAGAGCAGCATATTTATCCGTCAGCGTGAGTATCAAATCCATTGCTGGCAGGATGTCCTCAACCTCTTTTGGCACAAACTGCACATGCCGCCAGTAGTTCAAAGTCTGCTGGATGGAGAGCAAGGTGGATTCTGCCACATCGAACTTCATGATAGAACCCAATGACTCAGCATCCTGCATCAGTTCAAAGGCTGCTGTGAGGTCTGTCAACTGTTGCCGTGATGGAGTCTCACGGAAGAACTGCTGCAAGCGGTCTGCCACCTGCTCATGCGGAATAGGCGTAGGCATTGAGAGCACATGAGGCAGGATGTGGGCATCGGCAAACGAGGCATCCTTCTGACAGGCTTTCAGCATGAGAGCAAAGGTTGCCAACTGCTTGGCGCGAGTGTCGAGGTCAACGCCTCGGAGGTTCCAGAAGAAGATGTTCTCGATGGCCTCCTTGCGACTGTAACCCTCATAGATATAGAGGTCGTAGAACAAGTCGAAACACTCGTTGAGGATATGGCCAGAGCCACAAGCCAAATCACCTGTAAGCAGTTCAGTCAGTTCCTTGAAGCGATAGATGCTATCTTTTGGCGTAGGCTCAGACGGCTCCACAAGATACTTCCATTTGGGTTTGAACTCAGGGGCAGCACTGGGATTGTTGTCAAGATAGATGCGCCCGATGGTGTTCTGCACCATGTACTTCACAATCCAGTTAGGCGTGAATATCTGTGTGGCAGCAGGAATCTCGTCAGCCTCAAATTTCCCTTTCTTGGCAAAGACCTCATCCTTGCGCTCAGAGATATAGAACTGGTAGAGCCAGCCAATCAGCTCCGGCGAGCGGAAATCGTCGTCGGTGATGAACTCGGTATGGTTGAGCATATCGACGAATCCGCCTTCTGTCAGGATATCGTTGGGCAACAATAGTTCCGTGTAGTCCGACATCGCACCGAAGCACCTGAAGAGGATGGGGTTCTCGTGGCAAAAAGCCGTCACCAAAATGGCGAACTGTTCAGTGGTCTTAGAGTCGTCATCCAATAGTTCCATCAACAGCTGTCTTTGGCGTTCCTGCATCTGAGGAATGCGACCCATACGGGCTTCATCCACGATTCGCGGCGTGCGGGCTTCGTCCACGTAAGCCAGAACAGGCTCTATGAGACCATTCTTCTGGAGGATGCGGATAGCCACCAAACGGTTGAACCAGGTGTAGGCGGCCTCCTCATAGACCTCTTTGAGACCTTTCTGCTGTACGCGCTTGTTGAGGGCCTGCCATTGGTGAAAGAAGCCCTCTGTCTCCAACCGGCCATTCCACAGGGAACCGCCCTGCATCAACTGTGGATGCATGTGCTCAGGCACGTTACCGTTCTTGTCGAATCCTAATGTTATTATCTTGGCGGCGATGCCGTTCTTCAGTCTGTTTCTCGCCTCAGTGGCGAATTTTTTCAGTTTGTTGGTTTCCATACAATGGTTATAGGTTATGGATTATAGGTTATAGAAGCCCTACCGGACAATCATCACGCCGTCGTTATCTTTCAGCAGTTTGCGCAGTTGCTCGCGGAGGCCGTCAAGGTAGCGGTCGATGTCCTCCTCGGAAGTGATTGGAGTGCTGGTCTTGGTCTGAAGCGAGGCTTGGTTAATCTTCTTCGCATAGGGATGGGGATATTCGTCAACCTTGTGGTTATTATCGGAATCATCGTTTGGAACATACTGCGCTTTATGTTTGTTGGCATAGTCCAAAATCTTGCCGACTTGTTCTTGGTAGAAAGCATCTGTGTTGAGGTTGTCTTTCAGCACAAGGATATTCTCGGGGGTGGTTTTCACCATGATGGTGTTATCGCGGTTGGCCAAAACCGAAAGCGGCACATTCTGCTCATGGGCCACCGTCTCCAACTGCTCGAACTGCTCGTCGTATGCGTTCCGTATCTGTTCGCGGAGGACTTTGCGCACCTCGTCGAGTGCCTGCGCCAACTCCCGCTGCAACCGGATATAGTTACGCAAGCCTGGAATAGGCCACGGATCATCCTCTATTTTGAGGAATTCCGCCACTTGAGGTTGTGCATTCTCCGGCAGCGAGGCGAAGTTGTATTGGTTCTCCTTGGCAAACTGCCGCTGCTTCTTGTAGGTTCCCAACTGGTCGTGGGTGAACTGGGCCACCTCTTTGCAGCGGTCAATCAATCCAAGGGCTTCCTCCCGTTTGTCAATGACGGCTTGGAAGAAGGTTTCGGGATTGCGTTCCGCCAACCATTTGTCGAAGAGGTCGATGGCCTGTTGAATCGGTTCTGCAAAGGGATAGCCGCCAATCTGTTTCTCGATGTCACGATAGCCCTCGCGCTTGTGATACAAGCTGTTGGTAAACTCCTGGTCGCGGCTGATTCGGAATATCTGGGTGCTGTCGGTAGTGGTGAATGCCTCTTTTGCCCCAAAAAGCTCTTTCCAAGTCTCGATGTAACGGTTGATGAGTTCTTGCGAAATGGCTTTGGATTTACGAAGAGTGAACTTGTTGGTTTCCTGCACAATACGGTTGGCTACCAACGTATTGTCCACGTTGGGATTGTTGGCATACGTGTAGTCGCGGGCGTGGCGCCGCACCAACTCATTGATAATGTGGAGAGTGGCGATACCGTCCCAACCGTAGGGCGGTTTGGCGAACTTGGCCGTCACATCGGCCACATTCACATCGGCGAATTGCTTGTTCAGGTAGAGTTCCACCTCATGCTCAGGAGGGGTGAGTTCGGCGTTCATCCCTTCGTAGTCCCCGGCGTTGACCGTGCGTAGGATGGCCTTTTTCAATGCGTCGGTGGTGTGGGATATGGATGGCTGGTCTACCAAGGTCGCTTTGGTGTAGATGCCTGCTAAATGCTTCTGCAGTGCAAGCGCGTAGCGTTCCCCGCCGCGTTTGTTGCCCAGTTCCATGTTGTCTATAGTGCGCAATCCGCTGATGATAGGGCAAGTGTCGAGGATTTTGTGGAACTCGGGGGCAATAAGCGTTTCGAACAGTTCTTTGGCTCTCTTTTCGAACTCAGCGCGGGTTTTGGCATTGTCATCGTTCAGCACAGGAGTACTCATATAGCGGTTGCACTGGCAATACCAATAAAAGGCATTCTTCAGCCGTTTGTTTTCGCCATACTGTAGCCCAAGGTAATAGACCATCTTTTTGGCCTCGTTGGTAATGGCTAACTGCTCGGGTGTGTCGTATTCGTTGTCCACCACAAATTCCACCTCTATATCTGGCGAAGCAGAGAGGTAATGTCTCTGTTTGATGAGTTCACCCACTGCGAAGGAGCGGGTCTTGTACTGCACCTTGTTGTTGATGGAGAGGTATTTGTTGAAGATGTCGCGCAACATCTCGGCCATCGCATTGTTGTCAACGCTTTGGTTTTGGATGAGCTGGGCCACTTTCATCTCTTCTTCGCTGTAAAAGGTGTAAGTCTCAGGGGCTCCGTTCTTGCCGGCTTCACGGCGGATGATATTGTTGTCGCAGAAAAAGTCGAGAATTTTCTCCACCTCGTTCTTGATGGTCAGACGCGGCGTACGTGTGTCGTTCACCAAGAGGGTGGTCACATTGTCGATGTTGGCGGGGAACAACAGTTGGTCAGTCTGAGAGACGTTGCAAATCATGAACAGCACATTGGCCACGCGGATGGCCAATGTGGGGTCGTGCTCGTAGGTGCGAGCCATGCGGATGGCATTGTCCACAGCTTTCTGCCCGCGAGCCTGCAAACCCTCCTCGAACATGTTGTTGTACAGTTCGTCGAAAGAAACGTACTTTCCGACTTCATCCTCTGCACTGTTTTTAGCCGTGGAGTGAATCACTTTGATAATGCTGCGCTCGTTACCTTTGACCTCTTTGGCTACATAGCCGAGATTCAGGAACGAGTTGAACACCTGCATAATCAGCTTGAACTGATAGGGCACGAAGGGATAGTAGGCCACGAAATCCTCTTTGGACTCGTATGCCACATAGCTGTTGGGCAACTTGAATTGAAGCCCGAAAGCGGTGCTTTGCTGGTCATAGAGGTCTTCAAGTGCCGGGACAGACTCCGGTTTCTTGTCGAGAATACGCTTCTGGGTAATCACCTCGGGCTGGGTGCCTTTCAGGGAGACCTTCACCTCGAAACGCCCCTTGATTTTGCCTTCCTTGTCTTTCTCTTCGGCGATATTGCAGTCGTCAAGCACTTCCGAGAGATCCTGTTGGGCGGTACAGGCGACCCACACTTTGTTTTGGCAAGCCTCGGATAGCTTGGTAATGATTTCCTGCAGGTTCAGATAACGGTCGCGCTCTTTGTTGATGAACTGGCTCACCTCATCGGCTAAGAGTATCAGACGGTAATCATCCCCTTTGTCTTTCAAGAAAGAGGCTAATTCCGAGCTGAACCGATCGATGCTGACATTGGTGTCGCGTTTCAAGAGACGTTCCCTGATGCTTTCCTTGTCTAACGTCGGGGCCAACTCGCACGCAATGTCCAAAACCATACCCAACTCGTTGTCAATCATGTCAGCGGCATCGTTAGGATTGTCCCAATTGCCGCCTTCTTCGGCAATCCGCTCCTTGAATTGTTCGAAAACGCCCTTTTCCATCAGCGGTTTCTCCAAATGCTGTGCCAACGACAAATTGAACTTGTTAAGGCCACGCTTGCCGTTAAACTCGTTCCAAAAAATATGCAAGAAGGCTTTCTTCTTGTCGGTGGAGTTGTCATAGCTGGTTTCGAGGTTGAAGATGCAGGTCTCGATGGTGGCGCGTTTCAGCCAGTTGGCAATGCTGAGCATAGCATCGTAATCACAGCTGACATTGTGATTCGCATCCATCGGATCAATGTCCCTCACCGACTCCAACAGCCGATCCAACGCTTTCTCTTGCGTACGCGGTGTGATGCAATAATCCAAATATTTCAGGAAGTGCGACTTTCCCGACCCGTAGTAACCGTCAATCCAAATGCCCACGTGATCATAGGGCTTGTTGTTCTTGATGGCATCGAGGATACGATAGAGCCCGTTGATGATTTCATCGGTGAACACATATTCTTCTATCTCAATCCTTTCTGTTTCAGGATCAAACTTGGTGGCACTGACGGCTGGATTGACAGGCCGATCAATGGGTTTGCTGTATAGATCTTTTAACTTCATGGGTATGATGGGTTATTCGTTAATCAATAATGTGGCACGATAGGTGTGGTTGTCGGGCAAAGTTCCGAACAAGCGGAAAGAGTTGTTCTCCCGATGGCCAGGATAAAACACGATGATCTTGTATTTGCTCGTGTCATTATAGTCTTCATAGAGTGCCAACAGTTCGTTGACACGGAGATAGGGGAACATGCTGCCTACGCCATACATGAAGACGTATGGGCGGCGATAATCGTCTTTAATGTTAATGTGGTCGAGAATGCGTTGGTGCAAAAACTGCACAAACTCGGGACTATGGGCGTTTCGCGAAAGGGTCTCCTGCGTTTTTGGTGCAGCTGATGGGTCCGCCTGCTCCTTTTCCAATTGGTATTTCAACATGCTGGGATGTTTCAGGAACTTCTTCTGGTCAAGGAAGTGGCAGAACTCCTCAAACAAATTCAGGGTCAGCACATCCACATAGTTGAGCGGACGGATGAGGTTCTTCTTGAACTCCTGTATCTGGCGACGAATGTCATACTCCTGCTCCGCCGGATATTGGTAGATGAAGAAGTTGTAGAACAGGTCGCCGTTCTCTGTGTCTTGGAACCCCGGGCTATTCAATTTGTCATCAAGTTCTTTGATGGTCATAGGAGCTGTTTTTTGAGGTTATTAATCTGGTACGACTGCAACAGACAGGCTTCGAGAAACCACGGCTCTCCAATGCGGATATAGTAGTCTAAATTCTCGGCAGAGATCGGGTGAAGCCGATCTTCATTATCCAACATTCCCACTTTGCGGAGAATGGTGAGGTAAGCACTGGCCACCTTGCGCTTGGTTTTGTCGCTCCAGGAGTCAACAAATGCGTCGCGGGCCGCCACTTCGGAAAACTCCATCGCAATGTCATCATAAACCACACTCTTGCTGATGCTGTTCCATTTCCGCATGGTCACATTAACGTGAAAATCAAAGCATATCTTGTAGGTTTTCAGGATGACAAAGAATAAAGCCACCTCCTGGTCAGTCTCGCTCATGGATAGATAGTCAACCCAGAAAGAGGGTGGCATGGCATCATAACGGCGGGCAATCTCCACGATAGCCCTGTAGCGGGAGGTTTCCGCATTGATCTTGAGCAGACGGTTGTTCAGCTTCTCGTCTTTGAGGAGCGTCTCCCGTTCCTCCGACTGAAGCAGCGGCAGAAGTGCATTCGTTTCCGCATACAAGAATCCCCCTCCAGTTATGGCCGCTGAATATGGACTATTGCTTGTATTCATTATTGTTTTGGCTGTTTTTTACTCAATTCATTATTACTCATTTTTGACCCGGCAAAAATACTATATATTTGTTCACTCATACTGAACCTATCCCCCGTACCTCTCCAATCCCTTCTCAAACCTCATTTTTATCTTCTCCCTGAAGCATTCCGGTTCAAGCACTTCCATGTTTTCGCCGAAGGACAGGATCAGCTGCTCCAACTCATAGTTCAGATACACCTCAATGGTGATGACGGCGCCGGTGTCATCCTCGCCGACCTTCTTCTGCGTGCCATGCAGCGGCTTGGTGCGGACGTACGGCCACGAGACCGAAGAAACCCACAGCTTGACGAGCGTGGGCTCCGTGTTTGAATCTTTGGACACCCCGATCATCTCGTCAAAATAGTCGGTAAAGTTGATGCCGGCGGGTTGGAACGGCACATCCGTCTCTTTGATGCCCAGGATACGGTCGAGGGCGTAGTTGGTCAACGTCTCATAACCCTCATTCCTGGCAATCAGAAACCACCGCTTGTTGTACTGTTTCAGATAATAGGGATAGACCACGTATTCCAACTCTTGGTCCTGCCTGAAACTTTTGTAGGTGATGCACAACGTCCGCTTTTCGCTGATGGCGTTGAACAGCGGCGTGAAGTGGTCCAGCCCTTCCAAATCCATGTTCTCGTCAAAACCGACCACCTCGTCCGTGGAAACCTCATCGATTTTCAACGAGGCACCCAAACGGTCGGAAATCTCGCTGATCCAGTCGAACTGCGGCATCCCCTTGAACCGTTTCAGCAAGCAGAGTGTCTGGATGAGCTGTGCCGTCTCCTCGGGCTTCAGCAGCGGCCTGTAGATGGAGAAATCGGGATCGGCATAGTGATAGCGGATGTTCCGCCCCTCCCGGAAACTTCCCACATCCGCATTCGGGGCGTATATCCGCTGAATCTGTTCAATGTCTCCGCGAATGGTGTTCATGGCCGACACAGGCGGAAAGTCATGTAGTTCCAATTCCTCATTGCATAATTCCATCATCTCCGCCATCGAATACTTGCGGTTTTTGTCACTCAGACAGCGGTCAATGACCTTGATGCGGACATCTGCATTTTTGGAATTCGGCATACTACTCAACTATTTTAACAAATACGGTTGCAAAAGTAGCATTTTTCGGAATAAAAAAGTTGCAGGAAACGCGATGTTTTTTGTAACGTGTCTGTTAGGATTGTGAACTGTGAATAGCGAATGTTATGATTTGGTATAAAAGGAAAAAGTATCTTTGCCATCCCAAAAATTATGTTATGGCAAAAACTAAAGAAGATTTGTTTCAGGAAGAACTTGTGAAATTCATCCTTAACTGGTGTAAAGACAATGATATGCCTCCATTCGAATTGAATGGAGTATATACAGGTTCCCATTTGACATTGCGTCTCACTGAAATCGGAAAACAAGATGGGTGGCCACATGTGAAGTAAAACGAGCCGATACATTTTTTCTGTCAAACTCCTTGATTTTTTGACAAGAATGATGTATTCCTTGTCGCAATCGCTTGTGTGTATTTAGTGCAATCCATCCTCTCAAAATCTTACCGTTTAGTGCAGTTTAGGAAATCAAAAATTTACCGTTTAGTGCAATTAGGAATTGTAATTCATTGAAAGATTGTATTTTGAAGCAAATCAAAATTAGCGGCCTTCTGAAAGGTGTAGCCGCTACACGGTGCCGTAATCTCACCCTCGTCATGATGCAAGGAGAGCAGCGTGATATTCAGGTGGGGGAATATACTGTACGCTGTGTACCGGTTACCGATTGGCTACTGAAACGTTAAGATATGAGCGACATGAGCTACCCGCCAGCGCAGTGCGCAACGCAACCCGCACAACCCGCAAGAGCAAGGACAACAGAGCAACCGTGTCATCCGCAAGCGCAATCGGAAACGAACAGCAAATCCTCCATTCCGCTTTGCCTCCCTCCCCTACCGGAAACAACACGCATATCCGAAAACCACCGCTCTAACGTTAAAGCGATGCCTTGTCCGGCCAAACGAACGCTCCGATCCGCAAGGGCCCAAAACCAGCGAAATCCACCCCCTGCGTCTTAACAGTCAACAAAACAAATTGTAAATAAAAATTGCAACCATCTGGCTTTCAACGTCAACAAAAATAACGAAAAGCCACTGACAAACAGTAATTTTTGTTGTATCTTTGCAACGTGAATTATGTAACCTCAAAACAAAAAAAAAGACCCTTTATGGAAGAAAACAAACTTTTGGCACAAAACGGCGAAATCATCCTCTACCAACCCGACAGCAGCATCCGGCTGGAGGTGCGGATGGAGGAGGAGACGGTGTGGCTCACGCAGGCGCAGATGGCGGTGTTGTTCGGTTGTTCACAAGATAATATTGGTCTTCATCTGAAGAACGTCTATTCAGAGAGAGAAATTGAGCAGAATGCAACTACCGAGGAAATCTCGGTAGTTCGGCATGAAGGGAATAGAAAAGTATCGAGAAGGATTATGCATTACAATCTGGACGCCATCTTGTCTGTAGGATATCGCGTTAGTTCAAAAAACGCCACAAAATTCCGCCGATGGGCAACCTCCGTGCTCAAAGAGTATCTCCTTCGCGGACATGCTATCAACCAACGAATCGAACGGTTGGAGCAGCGGGTCAGCAAAACCGAGGAGCAGATTGATTTTTTCGTGCGCACCGCCCTGCCGCCTGTCGAGGGCATCTTCTACGACGGCCAGATTTTCGACGCCTACGCCTTCGCGGCGGACCTGATCCGGTCGGCGCGGAAACGGATTGTGCTCATCGACAATTATGTGGACGATTCGGCATTGCTGGCACTGGCGAAACGGAAAAAGGGCGTGGCGGCGGAGATTGTCACGAAACACGTTCCGGAGACGCTGAAGCTTGACCTCGAACGGCACAACCGGCAATACCCGCCCGTCAGAGTTCGGGAATGTGACCGATACCACGACCGCTTCCTCATCATCGACGACACTGTCTATCACCTCGGTGCGTCACTCAAAGACTTGGGCAAAAAGCTGTTCGCGTTCAGCAGGATGGAAATAAAGGCAGAGGAGGTGTTGACATAGGGCGAAAGGCACAGTCCTCTTCCGACCAAACGGACGCTCCGATCCGCAAGGGCCCAAAACCAGCGAAATTCCGACCCTATTTCTTAACAATCAACAAAACAAATTGTAAATAAAAATTGTAACCATCTGGCTCTCAACGTCAACAAAAATAACGCAAAACCCCTGACAAACAGCAATTTTTGTTGTATCTTTGCAACGTGAATTATGTAACCTCAAAACAAAAAAAAGACCCATTATGGAAGAAAACAAACTTTTGGCACAAAACGGCGAAATCATCCTCTACCAACCCGACAGCAGCATCCGGCTGGAGGTGCGGATGGAGGAGGAGACGGTGTGGCTCACGCAGGCGCAGATGGCGATGTTGTTCGGAACACAAAGATCGGCTATCACAAAGCATCTGAACAACATTTACAATAGTGGTGAGATCGAGAGAGAAACCACATGTTCCATTTTGGAACATGTGGGTCAAAATGGAACAAGGCTCTATCATACAACGTATTACAATCTTGACGCAATATTATCTGTCGGGTATCGCGTCAACAGCAAGAATGCCACTATCTTTAGGCGATGGGCCACAAAAACACTAAAAGAGTATCTTTTACGCGGATATAGCATCAATCAGCATTTCAGACAAGTGGAACAACGGATTGACAGACAGCTTCAAGAACACTCCGAGCAAATCCACTCTCTTCAAGACAAGGTTGATTTCTTCGTGCGCACCGCCCTGCCGCCTGTCGAGGGCATCTTCTACGACGGCCAGATTTTCGACGCCTACGCCTTCGCGGCGGACCTGATCCGGTCGGCGCGGAAACGGATTGTGCTCATCGACAATTATGTGGACGATTCGGCATTGCTGGCACTGGCGAAACGGAAAAAGGGCGTGGCGGCGGAGATTGTCACGAAACACGTTCCGGAGACGCTGAAGCTTGACCTCGAACGGCACAACCGGCAATACCCGCCGTCAGAGTTCGGGAGTGTGACCGATACCACGACCGCTTCCTCATTATCGACGACACTGTCTATCACCTCGGTGCGTCCCTCAAAGACTTGGGCAAGAAGCTGTTCGCGTTCAGCAGGATGGAAATAAAGGCAGAGGAGGTGTTGTCATAGGGCGAAAGGCACAGTCCTTGTCCGGCCAAACGGAAGGATGCGTTTGAGATACTTATTCCTGGTTCCCCTATCTGTTCAATTTGTGCGTTTTGCCCGTGCTGCAAAAAGACAATTTCACTCCTTTTTTATAAAACCTTTTCTCTATGGCCTGCCTGGTTGAATCGTTCTTAGGGCAACGATTTGAAAAAACAGCGAACGCCATTCGCGATGCATTGCTTTTGGATGGGAGAATCCTGTCAATCGTATCGTTAAGCTGCTCGACCGCACTGGAGGTGTCACTACCCTTTAATTCCACGAAATATTGGTCACCGTGCTCAACACTTTGCAACAAATAGTCGCATTTCCGACCGTCTTGAGTGTTAAACACACAGCCATCAACCTTAATAGCGAGATATTGGGCGGCTGTAGGGTTTTCAAATGTGATTTTAGAACGTTTCTCCTCAAAAACAATTTGAGAATGATGATTTGCTGTTACGCATTTTTCCGGAAATATAGTGGTCATAGTGAGATGAGATTTGAAAAGTCAGATGAGATCATATCGGAAACAGCGTCCAAATCGTTTTGTGAGATGAGGCGGAGTTCGTGATCTTTAATTTCTTTTACTGTACCATCAGAAACAGAATACACATTGATATTTTCAAAAGGCACTACAGATTTCCTGCCTACAATTGTCTCTATTGCTTGGTTATCAGATTCTGCCGCCTGTATGAGATTGTTGAATGATGAAAGAATATAGGGACTGTGGGTGGCAATCCATATTTGATTGTCATCCACAAGATTGATCCATTCTGCCATCCATTTCACTAATGCATATTGTGTGGACGGGAACAGATTCTCTTCTGGCTCTTCAAGGTACAGAGATGTATATTGCGTTTTTGCATAATTGTTCAATATCCGATTGAATTCCATAGCGGTTTCATAATCATCAAAAGGCTTACCACGTAATTCCGAAGAATCTGATGATAGTTTTTCCGATCTTATAACAAGTTCACCCTCACCCAAATACGGAAACTTTTCTCGATACAACAAATTCTCGAGGTACTCTAACTCGTTTTTCATCTCAACCCCATGGCGTCTCTCTTGGGCTTGGGCATAAAGTACCAGATATTCGATCATTCCACAAAGTGGAACAACCGATTGGAGGCCACTTGACACATTAGAAAATAGCAGTACTTTGTCATTGTCAATCCGAACACTATCTCTCCGATTAATCTCGTCATAGTAATAAGACATTCCTAAATTGAGGATTTCCAGATGATTCTTTTGAGAAAAGAAGCTCCGGGCGTTCTCCCAATCAGACAGATAGTTCAGCGTGTTGTTTTCATTGCTGAAAGTAACAGCAAACCAATTCGGTATTACAGCCACAATATTACGCTCCGCTGGAATATATGCGATTTTAGGACGGAGATAAGTCCATTTATGCCCTGAATCCCATTTGAAATCGTATTGTATGTCCGATGTATATCCTGACATAGAGAATTCCATGTGTTGAGATTCGTATTTTATCAGGAAGTTATCATTGATGAACCCATTGAGTTTGTGAAAATCAACCAACCGTTTCCAAAAAACGTCATCGTTGAGATACTTGTCCGGAGACTGACTCAACTCTATTCTTTTCTCCACCCATTTGCAAAACGAGGCAATTTTTAAGATACAACTTTTTCCGCTGCTCTGCGGACCAATAAAGACATTGTATTTTGCGATATTGACGACAACGTTCTTCAACGGTCCTATATTCCTGATTGTCAGTTTATTTTTGTTCATAACAGCAACAAATAATCTACTATATTTTTATCGTCTGCAAAAATACTGAAAAAACAGACATCATCACATGATGCAATAATGCAACCTTTCTAGTTATATTCCCTGCACTGTCGTTCACACGGGAAAATAAAAGCGGGAACTCCTGCAAAAACATTTTAAGAAAATTCATAAGGAAAAAATGTATCTTCGCAGCGTCATTCAAAATCCCAACATCATGAACCCGGGAAAGGACAGATGCGAGTATCTGAAGGCGGTGCGGCGGCGGATTGCCACGGAAAACGGCATCCCATTGGAGCAACGCGAGTGTACGTTCAAGGGCGAGTGTTCTGGCACGTGCCCTTTCTGCGAGGCGGAGATGCGCTACCTCGAAAAGGAGCTCCGCCGGCGCAAGGCCCTCGGCAAGGCTGTGACCGTGGCCGGCATCGCGCTGTCGTCGGTGATGCTGTTCCCTGCCTGCGGACCGAAGAACACGCTCCAAGGCGAGCCCGAACTCCCGCCCGAGCCGGACACCACACTGGCCGTCACCGACACAGTGCCAGCGGACACGGTAACGGAGAAAGTTTCCCCGTCCCCCGACTTGCCCATTTTTCCCAGTGAGGTAAACTTTGGGGAATTAATCGTGGGGGAATTAGTCGAATATAGCGATTTAGGATTTCCGCCCGAGTACGGCACTCCGCAACAATGGTTCAACAACCAACTGCAGGATTCGGCATTACGGGCCAAAATCAGAGATCATGTTCACAAAGAAGTCTCGTTGGAATATACCACCAATGACAACGGATTCGTGAAAGACGTGTGGATTCACGGTTTGCCTACGGATTCTGTCGGCAAGGAAATCAAGGAGGAACTGAAAGCCATCCTGTTCAACATGCCCCAGTGGGACACCGCCAAAACAGTATCGACACTCCACCGATTCAAATTGTAACCTTCAGATTCAGAATTATAAGTTGTCTTGGTTGTCGTCAATTGGAAGACAACGGGGACAAAAATGCCCTGCTGGAACACGACCACAAAAGAAAAACAAATTCCGAAATCCAGAAGTTCGTTACAATTTCCGAAATTTTTGTATCTTTGCGGCCTAAAACAACAGCGATGAGAATAATATCTAAAAAGACACTCGTCAAGTACTATACAGCCCATCCGCAGTCGAAATTAATGCTCGAGGACTGGTATGAAAAAACTAAAAAAGCTGACTGGAAAAACTTTGCAGACATTCGTGCAACGTTCAATACTGTATCAAGTGTCGGAAACCAACGATATGTTTTCAACATAAAAGGGAATGACTATCGACTTGTGGTAATTATCAAATTCCATCCCAGTCACGTTCTGATCCGTTTTGTTGGAACTCATGCCGAATATGACAGAATCGCAAATATAACAAGTATATAGGTATGGCACAAATAAAAAATGAAGCGGCATATAACGCAGCATTGAATAGAATTGAGGAACTGGAGGATTTGGTGGATGACAACACCCCAGAAACAGATCCGCTATATCTTGAATTGGACATGCTCGTGGATATGGTAGAGGAATACGAGGACATCCACTACCCTATCGGCACCCCCTCCCTCATCGACACCATCCGGCTGCGCATGTACGAGATGGGGCTCAACCAGCAGAAGGTGGCCGCCCTGCTCGGCATCAGTGCGTCCCGCATGAGCGAGATCATGAACGGCAAGACCGAACCCTCTCTCGCCCTCGCCCGCACCATGTGCCAAAAGCTCAACATCGAACCGGAAATCGCCCTCGGGTTGTAGAGACGCAATAATTGACCATTCCCAAACAGCTTCAATAACCAATAACCTATAACCAATAACCATTCCCATGGCGAACAACGAAGTCAAGAAACTGGCCGGACAAACGGCCATCTACGGCGGCACCACCGTGCTCAGCAGGCTGCTCAACTACCTGCTCGTGCCGCTCCACACCTATCTTTTCAGCAACGCCGCCGACTACGGCGTGGTGGGCGAGCTCTACGCCTGGACGAGCCTCTTCATCGTGATCCTTACCTACGGCATGGAGACCGCCTTCTTCCGGTTCTCGCAGGACGAGGGCATCAAGGACCGCGTCTATAGCACCGTGGTGGGGTCTCTGCTCGTCACCTCCACCCTCTTCATCGTGCTCTGCTCCATCTTCGCGCAGCCCATCGCCGACTGGCTCCGCTACCCCGCCCACCCCGAGTACGTGCGCTGGTTCGCCGTCATCATCGGGGTCGATGCACTCACCTCCATCTTCTTCGCGCACCTGCGGTTCCTGAACCGTCCGATACGGTTCGCGGCCGTCAAGATCACCAACATCCTCGTCAACGTCCTCCTCAACCTCTTCTTCCTGCTGCTCTGTCCGTGGCTGCTCACCAAGAACCCCGACTCGGCCTTCGTCAACGCCATCTACAACCCGGAAATCGGGGTCGGCTACATCTTCATCGCCAACCTCGTGGCCAGCGTCGTCACCCTGCTGATGCTCTTCCCGGGCATCCTCAGGCAGAAGTTCGTCTTCGACTGGCAGCTCTGGAAGAAGATGTTCCGCTATGCCTTCCCGCTGCTGATCTTCGGCTTGGCCGGCATCGTCAACGAGACCATGGACCGCGTGCTCATCAAACGGCTGTCGCTCGCCGCCGAGCCGCAAGCCTCCGTGGGCATCTACAGCGCCTGCTACAAGATTTCCATCCTGATGACCATCGTCATCCAGGCCTTCAAATACGCCGCCGAGCCTTTCTTCTTCCGCAAGGCCAAAGACAAGGACGCCAAAGAGACCTACGCGGAGGTGATGACCCTCTTCGTGCTGGTCTGCTCCGTCATCTTCACCGGCATCATGCTCTATATGGACATCGTGCAGTATTTCGTGGGCGCGACCTACCGCGTGGGGCTGCCCATCGTGCCCATCCTGCTGATGGCCAATCTCTTCCTCGGCATCTTCTACAACCTGTCCATCTGGTACAAGCTCACCGGACAGACCAAGTTCGGGGCCTACATCGCCATTTTCGGCGCCGTCATCACATTGGTTCTCAACTGGTTGCTGATTCCTCGCTTCGACTATATGGGCGCGGCCTGGACCACCTTCGCCTGCTATTTCTCCATGATGGTGGTCTCCTACCTCCTCGGTCAGAAGTACTACCACGTGGATTACGACCTCAAGCGCATCCTCTTCTACCTGCTCTTCGCCGTGGCGGTCTATGGGCTGAGCGTCGGCGTCAACCGTTGGCTCGGCATCGAAAGCGTGGGTGCCCGCCTGGCGGTCAACACGGTGATTTTGGTCGGGTATTTGGGCGTTTTGGCGTGGATGAACCGAAGGGTGCTGAAATCGATCAGGTGAGGCAAAAAAAAAAGAGCCGCTGAAGTGCAACGGCTCTTTTTCAATTCTCGCATCACATACTGCTATCACTTCTTGTAGAAGACGAACTTGCCGTCCTCCATGGAATCCACCATGATGGTGTCACCGGGACCAAGATCATCGGAGAGGATCAGTTTCGAAAGTTCGTTCATGATCTGTTTCTGAATGACCCTCTTGAGCGGACGTGCGCCGTACATCGGGTCATAGCCCAGGTCGGCCAGGAGCTTCATCGCGTAGTCGCTGAACTCGATGTTCAGGTTCCGCTGCTCCAACATCTTGCGAAGGTTGTTGAGCTGCAGGTTGATGATATCCTTGATCTCGCGCTTCGACAGCGGCTGGAACATCACGATTTCGTCGATACGGTTCAGGAATTCCGGCTTCAGCGTTTTCTTGAGCAGTTCATTCAACTCCGCCTTGGTCTTCTGGAAGACCTCCTCGTTGGATTGCCCGTTCGGGTTGGAGTAGTTCTCCTGGATGATGTTCGAGCCGAGGTTAGAGGTCATAATGATGATGGTGTTCTTGAAGTCGGCCACCCTGCCCTTGTTGTCGGTGAGTCGTCCGTCATCGAGTACCTGGAGCAGCACGTTGAACACGTCAGGGTGAGCCTTCTCGATTTCGTCGAACAGAATCACGGAGTAGGGTTTGCGGCGCACTTTCTCAGTGAGCTGGCCGCCCTCGTCGTATCCGACGTATCCGGGAGGCGAACCGATGAGCCGCGACACCGAATAGGATTCCTGGAACTCGCTCATGTCGAACCGCGTCATGGCCTCTTCCGTGTTGAAAAGGTACTCGGCGAGTGCCTTGGCGAGTTCCGTCTTGCCCACGCCGGTGGTGCCCATGAAGATGAACGAGCCCAACGGGCGGCGGGGGTCCTGCAAGCCCGCGCGGCTGCGCCGGATGGCGTCGGAGACGGCCGTGATGGCCTCGTCCTGCCCCACCACCCTCTTATGGAGTTCCTCCTCCAAGTGCAGCAGCTTGGACTTCTCGCTCTGCATCATCTTGGTGACCGGGATGCCGGTCCAACGCGCCACCACCTCAGCGATGTCGTCGGCGGTGACCTTCTCGTCGATCATCGCATGACCGTCCTGCAGTTTCTCCAACTCCTCCTGCAATTTCACGATTTTGTCCTCGTCGCTCTTGATCAAGCCATAACGGAGTTCCGCCACGCGGCCGTAGTTGCCCTGGCGTTCCTGCTCGGCGGCCTCCAGCTTGTAAGCTTCGATCTCATCCTTGCAGTGTTGGATCTGGTCCATGATTTCTTTCTCGCTACGCCACTTGGTGGAGAGGGCGTTGCGCTTCTCCTGCAGTTCGGCGAGAGTTTTGCTGAGCTGCTCCACCTTCTTGTCGTCCTTCTCGATCTTCAACGCCTCGCGCTCGATCTCCAACTGGGAGATCCGGTGCTGAACGTCATCGAGTTCCTCGGGCACGGAGTTGATTTCGAGTTTCAGCTTGGCCGCGGCCTCGTCGATCAGGTCGATGGCCTTGTCGGGCAGGAAGCGGTCACCGATGTAACGCTGCGACAGCTCCACGGCGGCGATGATGGCCTCGTCCATGATTTTCACCTGGTGGTGGTTCTCGTAACGCTCCTTCAAGCCACGGAGAATGGAGATAGCGCTGTACTTGTCAGGCTCCTCGATTTTCACCGGCTGGAAACGACGCTCCAAGGCTTTGTCCTTCTCGAAGTATTTCTGGTACTCGTCGAGGGTGGTGGCGCCGATGGAGCGCAGCTCGCCACGCGCCAAGGCCGGTTTCAGGATGTTGGCAGCATCCATAGCGCCCTCGCCCGACGCACCCGCACCCACGAGGGTGTGGATCTCGTCAATGAAGAGGATGATCTCGCCGTTGGACTCGATGACCTCGTTCACGACGCTCTTCAGACGCTCCTCGAACTCGCCTTTGTACTTGGCACCGGCAATCAAGGCGCCCATATCAAGGGAGAAGATTTTCTTGGTCTTCAGATTCTCTGGAATATCGCCACTGACCAAACGCTGGGCCAATCCTTCCGCGATAGCGGTCTTGCCGACACCGGCCTCACCGATCAGAATCGGGTTGTTCTTGGTACGGCGCGACAGAATCTGCAGCACACGGCGGATCTCCTCGTCACGACCGATGACCGGATCGAGTTTGCCCTTCTTGGCCATCTCGTTGAGGTTCTTGGCGTACTTGTTCAGGGCGTTGTAGGTCTCCTCCAGGTTCTCGCCGGAGACTTTCTTGCCGTTATGCAGCTCCGCGATAGCCGCTTTGAGTCCTTTTTCGGTAACACCGGCGTCCTTCAGCATCTGCGCCGCCTGCCCACCGGCCATGAAGATACCGTAGAGCAGGTGTTCAAGTGCCATATACTCGTCGCCGGAGCTGTCGCAGAACATGGCGGCTTTCTGCATGGCGGTCTGGGTGGTGCCGCCGAGGTAGATCTCATTGCCGCTGCTCTTGGGCAGGCGGTTGATTTCGCGCTCCACCGCCTGCTTGAGCGTGGCGGGATTGCACGACTGTTTCTTCAGCAGGAAAGGCACAACGTTGTCGTCCGTGTCGAGCATCGACTTGAGGATATGCAGCGTGTCAACCTGCTGGTTCTGGTTCCGGGCCGCCAACATCTGGGCGTTCCCGATCACCTCTTGGGTCTTTATTGTCAAATTATTTGGGTTCATATTCTTTTTCTCCTTTCTTCCTGTTTGTGAAACACCCTCCTTACTGCAAACATGTTGCCAAACCACGCCCACTGCCAAAATGTCAGTCTCTTTTTGTCCCAATGAGGTTAAATCTCCCCGAGACCGCGCCGCCGACCGCAACGCAAGCCGTGCGCTATTCGTTTTTATTTGGTTGGAAACGGACAAAAAAAGTATCTTTGCCGCGTAAAACCCTGCTATATGAGAAACAGACCTGACAGTGACCCATACCCCGTCCCCCCTGAAGTCCGCGACTATGTCGAGGCGAACATCATCCCGCTGTACGACGGGTTCGACAAGGCACACCGGCGCGACCATGTGCGCATGGTGATCGAGCAGAGCATGGACTTGGCGGCGCAGTTAGAGGTCGATGCGGTCATGGTGTATGTCATCGCCGCCTACCACGACATCGGGCTGTGCGAGGGACGGGAGCACCACCATGAGGTGTCGGCGCAGATGCTGCTCGCCGACAACGAATTGCGGAAGTGGTTCTCGGAAAGCCAACTGCAGACGATGGCGGAAGCCGTGGAGGACCACCGTGCCTCCTCCGACCACGCGCCGCGCAGTCTTTACGGGCGCATCGTGGCCGAGGCCGACCGCTTCATCGACCCCGACACCATCATCCGCCGCACCGTGCAGTACGGCATGGAGCACTATCCCGAATTAGACAGTGAGGGCCATTACGAGCGGATGGTGCAGCATCTGCGCGAGAAGTACGGCCGCGGCGGCTACCTGCACCTCTGGTTCGACCACTCCCCCAACGCCGAGCGGTTGGAGGCCCTGCGCCGCACCATCGACAACGAGGCCGCGCTGAGACGGAGTTTCGAGGCGTGTTACGGGCAGGAGCGGGCGTCCCGACGAATGGAATTCGACGCAGTGATCCTCCAGAACGAGAACATGGACGCCGCCTACGTGGAAGTCCCCTTCGACATCAAAGCCCTGTACGGCAAGGGGCGTCTTGCCGTACACGCCACCTTCGACGGCGTGCCCTACGACGGCCAGATCGTCAAGATGGGGACGCCCTGCTTCATCATCGGCATCCGCAAGGACATCCGCAAGCAGATCGGGAAGGGTTTCGGCGACGTGGTGCACGTCACATTTGAAGAGGCGTTGAAGTGACGTCGGAAGCAAAAGCAACAGTCTAATTCATAGAAAGTTAATTCGCCAATTCTATTTTTTGTCATTTTATGATTATCGTTTTATGACAAAAATTTCAGAAATCTGACTGAGAAGAGCCCTATGACAGGGAAAGATAGCTCGTTTTACCGTCCCATCAGCCGCTTCCGCTCCTCCTCCGGAAACCGCTCGATGGCGTAGCGCAGCATCGTGCGGGGCATCGTGGCGCGGCGGGGTTCGAGCCAGTCGCGGAGGCGTTGTTCGTCGCGCTTGCCCGCCTCGCGCAACAACCAGCCGGCGGCCTTCTGCAGCAGGTCATGCAAGGGCGCGGGCTTCTTCAGGAAAAGATCCGCCAACGCGTAGGTGTCATCCAGCTCGCCGTGGCGCAGGAACTGCATCGTGGTGACGATGCCGATGCGCTGCTCCCAGATGGTAGTGCCGTTCTCCACCATATCGTACAGCATCTTGCGGTCCTTGTCGAGGAGCCAAACACCGAGGATCTCGTAGCAGGTGAGATCGACCAAATCCCAGTTGTTCACGAATTGGAGGTGCGACAGATAGAAGCTGACGTTCAGCTGCTGCAGTCCGCGGTCGCCCTTGGCCGCTTTGAAGAACTGCACTAACGTGAGCAGTCCGGCGAGCCGCATCTCATGGTATTCGGAGGTGACGCAGGCCTCCAGCTCATAGAACGAGACGGATTGCCAGCACTTCTTGACAATTTCGCGCACGACGGGCACCTTGATGCCGAGGAACTTGTCGCCCTCTCCGTACTCGCCCTTGCCGGTCTTGAAGAAACGGCTCAGGTGTTCGGCCTGCGCGGGGTCCTGGCGATGAAGGATTTCCTCGGAAAGGGAGGCGGGGTGGCCAAAATCTTGTTTATATTCTTTGCTCATAATGCTTATTTTGATGACAGAAAACAAAAAAGTCATTCTCGCAAACTTCTAAGGAGGAGTCTTTCATCCAATAAACCTTCTCGCGAAAATGACGCGGCAAAGATACAAATTAATCGCATTCGTGAAGAAGCAAACAAAGCTTTGAAACGTCTTCAACCACATTTCCTGCGAAATCCCGATTCAAAAATTAACTATTCAAGGCCGAATAGTTAACGCATTTTGCAGAAACTGCTGAACATCAGTCATAAAAATATTTTTTAAAACTCTTGACAAAAGGGTTTTGA
>CAMHNQ010000046.1 GCA_946186495.1 uncultured Bacteroidales bacterium | reverse complement strand
CACTTCAAAACCCCGTGCAGTCGGAGTCCTTGGAAGTTGATGCGTAAGCCCTGCGTGAAAAGGAAAGATGCTTTTTTATAAAGTCGTGGCGGCAAGTGTGGCCACGCTTACGCGGACTCCCTCTATTTCCCGCAGTTTGCGTATGGCGGCCTCGGTGGTGGCGCCGGTGGTGAGCACATCGTCGCAAACGAGAACATGTGAGTAGGCTATTTTTTCGGTGTTCTGCAAGGAGAAAACCTCTTTCACGTTCTGCCAGCGTGCAAACCGGCTCTTTTGGGTCTGGGTGTCCGTGAAACGGGTGCGCAACAGCACGTCCGTCAGGTAGGGGATGCCCATCCCTTTGGAGAGTCCTTTGGCTATCCACTCGCTCTGATTATATCCCCGCTTCCGCTTTTTCTTCGGATGCAGGGGGATCGGCAAGATGAATTGAATGTCTTGGTAACGTTGCTCAGTAATGAGCTGTCCTCCCAAATATTCACCCAAAACGGAGCCGATTTCCTTTTCTCCCTTGTATTTGAGATGGTGAAGGATTTTTTGCACATGGTTGGCTTTCTTGTAGCTCATCAAAGCGGTCACCTCTTCAACGGGAACGCGTCCGTCGAAAATTTCACGCAAAGGGTTGAAATGTGATTTGTGAAATTGTGTCTCAGGCAGGTGCAGCATGCAATCCAGGCATAGGCACGTTTCGTTTTGTTGCAATGCATCGCCGCATGCAGCGCACAAGCGAGGATAAAAGAGGGATAATACATTGTTTATCAGTTTCATGGTTGTTTGTTTTGGTTGAAATTTTGTAATCGTAAGTTAACGTTCTAAGAGAGCGGGTGGTTATGGATGTCGTTTCTTTTCAACGGAAAAGCCGAATTTTCCGATTTTTTCCCCCACACGATAGTAGTGTCCGTGGGAGTAGGTCACTAAGTGGGCGCGGAACAGTTCGATGGCATCGGATTTTTTGGAGAACAGCTTTTCATTGACATGGACGGCGACCACTTCGGCTAAAAAGAGGTCGTGGGTGCCGAGGGGGATGATTAGGGTCACTTTGCATTCCAAATTGACAGGCGATTCTTCAATCAAGGGGGCGTTGACCTTTGAGGCGCGAACAGGTGTCAGACCCGTTTCCAGAAATTTGTTGTATTTTTTTCCGGAACGTACGCCACACCAGTCGGCATAAGACGCTAATTCGTTGGTTACCAAATTAATTACAAAAGATCCGTTCTCTTTGATAATTGCGTGCGAATGTCGTTCCGGGCGGATGGAGATAGAACACATGGGCGGGTCGGAACTGACGGTTCCCGCCCATGCGATGGTGATGATATTGTATTGGTCTGGAGTGTTGCCGCAGGAGACCATGACCACCGGAGTGGGGTTGAGCATATTGCCTCCGCGCAACGTCCGTTTTAGGATTTTTGCCATTATCTGCTGATACCGATGGCACTAACGTTAGGGACAATCAACAACGGCATCTTGGAGGTGCTGAGGATTTCACGCATATGGGCGTTGCTTGTGAAGTCAGTCTCGTTTTCTTCGCGCATAATCACAATCAGATTGGAATCTAGGGTGTTGGCATGTTCGAGTAACATTTTCACAAGTTCGTTTTGGACGGTCAGGGTCTCCATGTCGTAGCGCACGCTGGCATCCTCGCACATGTCGGCGGCATGCCGCATCTGAACGTTGATGATGTGCCGGGTGTCGGCATTGTTGGGGTAATAGATGCCGGCGATGGATACCTTGGCGGCGAAGGCCTTGCCCAAATAGGTGGCGTAGCGCATCTTCTGTAACGTCTCGAAGCTCAGGTCGATGGGTGCGTAGATGTTGTGCAGGTCACGTTTGATTTCAATGTTTTCGCGCATGATTAGGATGGGTACGGTAGTGTCTTTGATAAGGCGGTAGACATTGTTGCCGATGTACCCTTCTTCGAAGCCGGAGGTGCCGTGCGTGCCCATCACGATGATGGACTGGGGTTGGTTGGCGGCGTATTTTGTCATTTCCAGATGAACCTTGCCTTCCAGGATGACAGTGTTCACTTCAGTGTCGGGGGACTCCATCTTGCACATGTTTCGCCATTCTTCCAGGGATGCCTGAACTTTTTGGATGTAATTTTGTCCGCCGTCCTCGGTGACATTATGGGCGACGCCGGGCGTTTTCACCCAAACGAGATGAAGGTCGGCGCCTGTTTTGAGGGCGATGGAGACAGCGTGACGCATGGCGTTAAGGGAGCTGTTGGAAAAGTCAATACCTACGATAATATTTTTCATAACGGTTATATTTTATTGATTAGTAATTATTTAGGCTCACTTGAATAGTTAGGGGCCTCACTGGTGATGGTGATGTCGTGCGGGTGGCTTTCGAGTACACCTGCGTTGGTGATGCGGCAGAAACGGGCTTCATGGAGTTTTTCGATGGTCTTGGCTCCGCAGTACCCCATTCCGGAGCGGAGGCCGCCGGCCATCTGGTAGATTACTTCGTAAAGGTCTCCCTTATAGGGCACGCGGCCGACAATGCCTTCTGGCACGAGTTTTTTGGCATCGTCGACATCGCTTTGCATATAGCGGTCTTTCGAACCTTGTTGCATAGCTTCCAAAGACCCCATTCCTCTGTAGGTTTTGAACTTACGGCCATTGAAGAGGATGGTTGTCCCCGGGGATTCTTCCACACCGGCGAGGAGACCTCCGAGCATTACGGAGTTTCCGCCTGCGGCGAGGGCTTTCACAATATCGCCGGAATAGCGGATGCCGCCATCGGCGATGAGGGGGATGTCATAGCCACGCAGGGCTTTATAGACGGCGTAGATGGCGCTGAGTTGGGGCACTCCCACGCCGGCGACCACGCGGGTGGTGCAGATGGAACCGGGGCCGATGCCCACTTTCACGGCGTCAGCGCCATTGTCAGCGAGCAGTTTTGCGGCTTCCCCGGTGGCGATATTGCCCACCACAACATCCACGTTGTTGAAATGCTTCTTAATGTCAATTAAGGTGTTGACGACATTCTTGGAGTGGCCGTGGGCGCTGTCGAGGACCAAGGCGTCCACGCCGGCTTCCACGAGAGCTTCGGCACGTTTCACTGCATCGGCGGTGATCCCGATTCCGGCGGCCACCCGCAAACGTCCCAACGCATCCTTGCAGGCAAACGGCTTGTCCTTGGCCTTGGTTATGTCCTTGTACGTGATTAATCCTATCAGTGTCCCATCTTCTGCAACCACGGGAAGCTTTTCAATCTTGTGCTCCTGGAGAATGTCGGCGGCACGATAAAGGTCGGTGTTGCGGGAGGTCGTGACCAGGTTCTCTTTGGTCATGACATCACAGATATTGCGGCTGAAGTTCTTCTCGAATCGGAGGTCCCGGTTGGTGACGATGCCGATGAGTACGTTGTTTTCATTCACCACCGGAATGCCGCCAATATGATACTCGGCCATCATGCGGAGCGCGTCGCCGACGTTCTTGTCCGGGGTGATGGTCACAGGTGCGTTAATCATCCCGTTTTCCGCGCGTTTGACCGATGCCACCTGCTTAGCCTGTTCGGCAATCGGCATGTTCTTGTGTATCACGCCAATCCCGCCTTCTCGTGCGATGGATATGGCCATCTTCGATTCGGTGACCGTGTCCATGGCAGCCGACACAAAAGGCAGGTTCAGGTGGATGTTCCGCGTGAAACGCGTTCTCAGGTCTATCTCTTTGGGCAGCACTTCAGAGTATGCAGGAATCAGAAGTACATCGTCAAAAGTCAAACCTTCTAAAGCTATTCTTTCTGTAATAAAGGACATAATCGACTATATTTTATTTTCGTGCAAAAATAATAAATTTATGGATACCACGTCAAAATTCGCTTTTTTTTCTTTTCACAAACTTTAACCTCTCTTGTTCATGCCCCCTGTACCAAATCACTAATCCCTGTTCACTAATCACTAACCACAATAGACTAATGACAATTCACTCTTCACAATTCACTCTTCACGTTAAATCGCTCGAGACCAACATAATGGTTGTGGTCATGAATGATCCAGGTTAACTTCCTGACATCTTTTCTAACTGTATCCATATTTTGTGTACCTTTGCGCTTTCAAAGATTAACAATAGACAATGAACTACTTGACGGTTGATAAAGTTTCCAAATCGGTGGGGGAAAAGGAGTTGTTTCACCAAATCACATTCGGTTTGGAGAAAGGGCAGAAAAGCGCTCTTATTGCACGCAACGGCACCGGGAAAAGCACGCTCCTCAATATCATCGCAGGTTATGACGCCCCTGATGAGGGAGTTGTGACGGTTCGTAATGATATTGTAGTCTCTTATTTGCCACAAAGGGATGATTTCCAAGAAGACGACTCTGTCCTTGACGCCCTCTTCGATGCCCAGACGCCCACCTTGAACGCCATTAAGGAGTATGAAACTTGTGTAACGCTGTTGGAGAGCGGCCTTGAAGTGACGCAGGAACGTATGGAGAAGGCCATTTCCGACCTCGACCGTCTGCAGGCTTGGGATTATGAATCGCGGGTCAAGGAGATTCTTTCCAGGTTCGGCATCCACGACGTGTTGAAAAATGTGGGCGAACTTTCAGGTGGACAGCGCAAGAAAGCCGCTTTGGCTCGCACACTTATCGCCGACACCGACCTGCTCATCCTCGATGAACCCACCAACCATCTTGACATTGAGATGACTGAATGGTTGGAAAACTATCTCTCCTCCGCCAACATCACCCTGCTCATGGTCACCCACGACCGCTCTTTCCTCGATAGGGTTTGCAATGACATTTTCGAACTTTCCAATGGGAATCTGTACCACTATCGTGGGAAATATGACTATTTTTTGGAAAAGAAGGCAGAGCGGTTGGCCAATGCCGCCGCAGAGCAGGAAAAGCTCCGACAGCTCTACCGAAAGGAGCTCGCGTGGGTGCACACTTCCCCGCAGGCGCGTACCTCCAAGGCCCGCGCCCGTATCAATAATTTTGAGAAACTGCAGGAGCAGGTGAGCGTGCGCAGCGAGGCCGCTCCCGAAGGATTCAAAGTGCAGTCAGAACGAATCGGCCATAAAATATTGGAAATTAGTCATCTGGATTTTTCGTATCCGGGGCAACCCATTGTCAAGGATTTTTCCTATATCTTTAAGAAAGGGGAAAAATGCGGTGTCGTGGGCAAAAACGGTTCCGGAAAGAGCACTTTCCTGAAAATGATTATGGGCGAGGTGACGCCTGACGGCGGCAAGATTACTCCCGGGCAAACCATCAAGTTCGGCTATTTTTCACAAAACGGGATGGAGTATACAGGCAATAAGATTGTGCTGGAGTTAGTGAAGGAACATGCAGAGGTGATTCGTATGGAAAACGGTAATTATATGAGTGCCAGTAATTTCTTGAACCATTTCGGTTTTCCGTACAGTCTGCAGTACACCTATTATGATGATCTCAGCGGTGGCGAGAAGCGAAAGCTCCACCTTCTCATCACGCTCCTGAAAAATCCCAATTTCCTCATTCTCGACGAGCCCACCAACGACTTTGACATTGACACGCTGAATCTCTTGGAGGATTTCCTCGGAAACTTCGAGGGATGCCTGCTCATTGTTTCCCACGACCGGTGGCTGATGAACAAATTGGTGGACCACCTTTTCGTGTTTGAGGGGGATGGCGTGATTCGTGACTGCTGGGGCAATTACGAAGATTTCAGGCAGGAGCGGGAGAAGGCGTTGCGCATCCAAAAGCGCATAGAGAAGGCCGCAAGACTCGAGCCTGTGAAACCGCAACGAATACAACAATCTAACAAACTGACTTATAAGGAGAAAAAAGAGCTCGAGGCTTTGGAAACCGATATTGCCAATATGGAAATCGAGAAAAAAATTCTCGAAGAAAAGATGGCCATGGGCAAAGGCACTCCTGAGGATTTCACCAGCTGGGGCAAGCGTTACAACGAATTGAACCAGCTTTTGGACGTGAAAACTGAGCGCTGGATGGAGTTGTCGGAAAAAGAGGGCTGAAGCCTATTGGAAATTTGTGTATCTTTGCCGCCGTTCGATAAACATCAGGATTCAAGCAATGAAACTTACAAAAGAGAAGCGGAATGAAATCATAAAGACCTATTCCCTAATTATATTGGGTACATTTATCATGTCCATCGGTTTTGTGGTGTTCATCTCCCCTTTGAAATTGGCTCCTGGCGGCGTATATGGCATCGCCATCATTCTCCACCATCTTTTCAATTTTCCCATCGGGTTGTCGGGTATTTGCCTTGACTTGCCGCTTCTATTGATTGGCACGCTCTGGCTGGGTCCCAAATTCGGGGCGAAAACGTTGGTCGGCATCATCAGCCTTCCCGCTTTTATTTCACTTTGGGAGAAAGTGTATGGCTACGAACCGTTAATCTCATTGCCTGGACAGCCCATGATCCCCGACCCGTCCGCCACTTTCATTCTCGCGCTATTCGGCGGGGTCATCATAGGTGTCGGGCTCGGGCTCATTTTCAAGACCAGGGCCACATCAGGCGGCACTGACATCATCGCCATGATTCTCGGCAAGTATGTCAAGCACATCCCGTTAGGGGTTTTGCTCATCTTTGTCGATTCCTCCATTGTCCTCATTGCTTTGGCCGCTTTCAAAGACTGGACTATCCCGCTTTACTCCTGGCTGGTGATTTATGTGACGGGCATTGTCATGGACAAGGTCATCGCGGGTTTCCATGGCAACAAGGCCGTGTTGATAATTTCCGACAAATACGAGGATATCCGGCAACGCATCCTTGACGAGCTTGAGCGAGGCGGCACCTACCTCAAAGGGGAGGGCATGTACAATCACAGTGAAAAAAAGATCATTTTCACATCCATTTCCCGCAAGCAGCTGCCTGTTCTCATCCATTTCGTCCATGAAATCGACGCCAACGCGTTCGTCACTATTCTCGATGCTTCCGAAACTCTTGGTGATGGGTTTAATTCATTGAGGGAAAAGGCTTTAAGATAGTTTCAAAACTGTTTTCCCAAACATTGGGTTTCCGTTCTGCCATCCATTGCAAATAGCCCGGGTACACCGCTACCGATCCGGGGCCGGCAACTGCATGCATCCCGCAAAGGCAGCAACAAAAGGTTTCTGCATCAAATGTTGGTGCGTATTTATAATTTGTGTACATTTGCCGCTTGTTAAAAAAAATGGATATGGCTGAAAATAAGAATTTTACAATAGGCATAACCCAAGGTGATATGAATGGTATCGGCTATGAGGTTATTATCAAATCGCTAAGTGACAACAGAATCATGGAAATGTGCACCCCTGTGGTGTATGGGCTTTCAAAGGTGGCTTCCTATCACAAAAAGTATATGGAGCTGCCTGATTTTTCCTTCCAGTTCACGAAAACGGCCGAACAGCTTTCCTCCAAGCGTCCGAATCTCATTAACCTGTATGAAGAGGAGGTGAAGCTGGATTTGGGGACATCCACGAAAATTGCCGGGCAGATGTCCGAACGCGCACTTTATGCCGCCGGGCGGGATTTGAAGAACAAACTCATCGACGCCATCGTCACCGGTCCCATCAACAAGAGCAACATCCAGTCCGACAAGTTCAAGTTCAATGGTCACACGGAGTTTTTTGAGCACTATTTCGGCGGCAAAGATCATCCTGCCATGCCCTTGATGGTGGGAGAAAACCTGCGTGTGGGTTTCGTGACCACGCATCTGCCTATCCAGAAGGTGCCGGAGAGCATCAATGTGGAAAAAGTGCTTCAAAAGTTGGAAACCCTGAATCGGTCTTTGAAGCAAGACTTTGCCATCAGCAACCCGACCATTGCCGTGCTTGCCCTCAATCCTCACAACGGGGAGGAAGGATTGCTCGGGAGCGAGGACAAAGACATTATTCAACCTGCTGTGGCACAGGCTTTCCACAACGGCATTAACGCTTTCGGACCTTTTGCTGCGGCCGGATTCTTCGCCACAGGCGCCTATGTGCGTTTCGACGCAGTTCTGGCGATGTATTACGACCAAGGTATGCTCCCGTTCCAGCTGTTGACCAAGGGAGGCGTGAATTTCACCGCAGGACTGCCCATCGTGCGTACCGCCCCTGCGCATGGCACCGCGTACGACATCGTTGGAAAAAACATCGCCGACCCGCAATCCATGCGCAATGCCATCTATCTGGCAATTGATATTCTGAAGAACAGGAGGGGTTGAGGAATGTGAACTCTGGTTATCTATTGAGAGTTGACATGGATTTGGTCATTGATATCGGTAATACTTTGCAAAAGGCGGCCGTTTTTACTGAAAACGGACACATGGTGGCCCTCTTTCAGACAAGGCAGCTGACTTTGCCTTTCTTAGAGGAACTCTTTGGACAATATCCCATACAGATGTCAATATTGTCATCTGTGGGTGAGGAAGATGCGGTTGTTTGCTCATGGCTGGGAAGGCACACACAAATGATTCGCTTCACCCCCCAATGCCGGATTCCGCTCACAATGCGATATGCCACACCAGAGACGTTAGGCACTGACCGGATTGCCAATGCAGTAGGAGCCAGTGAGTTATATCCATTTTGCAATGTTCTTTCCCTTATGGCGGGCACTTGTTTGGTAGCAGACTTCGTGACAGCGGAGGGAGAGTATCTCGGAGGCAGTATTTCTCCGGGCATGCGGATGCGTTTCCGGGCGTTGCCACAATTCACCGCGCATCTGCCGCAAGTAGAGCCGGAGATGATTGACTTCCTGGTTGGCGACACCACGAAGAGGTCCATCCTCTCTGGAGTCATTCATGGTATCGCTCACGAAATAGAGGGGTTAATTGCCCATTATGAAACATGTTATGCCCCATTAAAAGTGGTGTTTTCGGGAGGTGATGCCGAATTTCTCCAAAATTTCATAAAAAAGCGTATATTTGCCGCCCAAAATCCGATTTTGCTCGGATTGCATAAAATACTAAAACTGAATGCTTCGGAAAATTAACCATATCGTTTGTATATTGTTGGCTTGCTGCCTGTTATACTTTTCGTCACAAGCACAGAATGAGATTAGTATGCCTTATTCCAGTTACGGGATAGGCATGGTGAACCGTTCTTCCAATGGGGTGTTGGATGCTATGGGCGGTGTCTCATATGCCATGCAGAGTCCCTATTATGTCAATTTTCGGAATCCGGCCTCCTATGCCGCTTTTGATTCGTTGTCTTTTATCGCAGATGCAGCAGCCTCTGTTTATATGGCTACGTTGAATCAGAGGGATCTCACACAGAAAAACACCTATGCGCGTCCGGGTTATCTGGCCATCGGAGTACCCGTCACCCGCCATTGGCGCACCAGTGTAGGTATCGTGCCTTTCAGCAATATCGGCTACTCCATAGAAACAGAGACGGAGGTCGAGTCTGTCGGCCCGGTCCGCTACAGCTATAGCGGTGAGGGCGGGCTTAACCAGCTTTATTGGGGCAATGCTTTCAAAATCTGCAAAGGCCTGACTTTCGGAATCAATGCCAGCTACCTTTTCGGCTCCATCTATGCCTACAACAATACGGAGTTTGACGGCAGCTACAATATCAACCATTACGTCAACGACGCCTACTATCTCGACGGGATTTACCTCACTGCCGGCTTGCAATATTTCTTCAACATTGGAGAAAAGCACCGACTCGGATTGGGCGCAACATACAGTAACACAGCTTATATTTGGGCAAAGGAGAAGTTGTTGGTCAACGCCTATAGCGGGAATTTTGTCTCCACTACCACTTACGATACGGTTTTGAGTCAGGAGGGACTGACAGGCAACTTGCACATCCCTCAGTCGGTGGGAGGCGGCATCAGCTATTCCTATAAGGATAAATTGACACTCGCAGGGGATGTGACGTGGCAAAATTGGGCAAATTACCATTTCATGAAGCCGGCGGACTCGTTGCACAACTCTCTAACGACATCTCTTGGCGTCCAATACATCCCGGATCCGTTATCCAACAAATTCTTTCGGAAAATGGCTTTCCGCATAGGCGGGAAATACTCCACGGGAGAATTAATGCTGCGCAATAAACTTATCTCGGAATTTGGAGTCAGTATTGGCGTAGGAATCCCGTTGACCACGTTCAATACGCATTCGTCCATCAACATCATGTTCGAATACGGCAAGACAGGAACCATGGCCAACGATCTGATACGGCAAAACTACTTTAGATTCTCCTTCTGCTTCATCCTACAAGAACGTTGGTATCAAAGAGTCAAATTAGATTAGAAAAGTAATAATAACCCTATAAAAACACGAAAAAATGAAAAAGATTATCGCAATCATCGCATTGGTTATCAGTGGCGGCTTTGTCTTTGCGCAACGTCCTTGCTCATTCCAATACGGAGCTAACGAGGCCGATTCTTTGAAATGCCTTGAACAAATTACCAATTTCAGAACTTTCTACAACGCCAAAGCCTACAATGATGCCTACGAAGCATGGCAATACGTGATTCAACACAGCCCATGCTCCTGGGACGGTATATATACCAACGCCCAGACGATGTTCCAGAATCTGATTAAGGAAACGAAAGATTCCGCCCGTCGCGAGTTGCTGATCGACTCCCTGATGTACACTTACGATACCCGCAGCACCTATTTTCCTGAGAAGTTCACGCCCGGTTCCGGCCTGGGTTTCAAGGCTTACAACACCATCCGTTACAGAAAAGACCAGTATGAGCAGGCTTTCAACTGGTTTGTGCAATCTGTGGAGATGGAAAAGGAAAACACCCAACCCGCCATTTGGGATGCCTACTTCCAATTGGCAGAGAACATGACCAAGGCAAAGCGCGACACCTCCATCGTGGTCGAGGCTTACGAGCGTGCCACCGATTTCATCGACCTCTCCATACTGAACGCCACCAAGGCCTATGAGGCCAGCGAAGCCGAGTTGGAGAATCTGCAGGCGAAACTTGACAATGGCGAGCTGGAGGACCGCATGGCATACGACAAGCAGGCAAAGCGTCTTGTCAATGACACCACCCGCCAGGCAAAGCTCATCCTCAACTACCGCAAGACTTTGTCCAAGATTGAAAAAGCCGTGACCCCTTATGCGTCCTGCGAAGTGTTGGAGGCTCTGTACACCAAGAAGTTCGACGATATCAAAGGAGATCTCGCCGCTGTCAGCAAAATGGTCAACACCATGTACAAAGGAAACTGCATAAACACGCCTCTGTTCCAGGAAGCCCTCGGTATCCTGCACAAGGCCAGTCCGAGCCGCAACTCTGCCTACATGATGGGTAACTTCACATTCCAGAACTATCTCAAGTCGCAAAATGCTGAAGAACTGAACACGGCCATCGCCTATTTCAAGGAAGCGGCCAATTTGAGTGAAACGCACGAACAAGTGGCAGACGCCAACTACATGATGGCTCTGGCGTACCGGATGAAACAGGCCTTCTCCGAAGCTCGTGCAGCCGCTTATGAGGCACTGAAGGCAAAACCCAATATGGGCAAGGCGTACATCCTTATTGGTGACCTTTACGCCAACTCCGGTGGCAGATGCAGCGACGAGCAAGTTCCCGGCGCATACGCCTGGGCTGCCGCCGACAAATACGCAAAGGCTGTCGCTGTGGATCCTACCTGCGCCGATGAAGCCAACAAACAACGCTCAAAACTGAGATTCCCCAGCAAGGAAGAACTCTTCAAACGCGGCATCAACAGCGGAAGCTCCTACCACGTGGGTTGCTGGATCCAAGAAAACACGACTGTGAGATAACCTCCGATGTCGTTTACACGCAAATATCTTTACAAAAGCATCATAATCGCCTCGTGCATTATGATGCTTTTTGCAGCTTGCAAGTCCGAAGAGAATCACACGCAGCTGTTGGAATATGATGGGAAATACCCGGACGAATCTGCCACGAACATGACTATAACAGTCAGCGACTCAGGCAAGACCAGCTTTATCGTGAACACACCTGTCTTCAATCGCTACAACGGCCCGGACACTTCCTACGTGGACTGTCCCGAGGGTATCACTATCATCTCTTTCAATGACTATGGCCACCGGCAGGCCATCGTCACGGCCGACTATGCCTGCCAAATCAACAATTACCTTTTCAAGGCGGTGGACAATGTCATCATCTATGACCTCAGCAATGGTGATTCCGTGATAACCGACGAGGTGATCTGGGATCAACGGCGTCGAAGCATCTATTCCACCAAATCGGTGAAACAGGTAAAGCGAGACGGCTCGGTGAACTATGGCGATGGCTTTGACGCGGACGAGCGGTTCACGAAATATACCATCATTCACCCACATGGAGAAATGGCCGGCTATGATTTTTGACGGGGAAACAGCAGGGAGGCGCATATAAGATGCGCCCCTTTTAGTAGTCCCGCTGGGAATCGAACCCGGATTTAAAGTTTAGGAAACTTTCGTTCTATCCATTGAACTACAGGACCTGTTTTTGAGGGTGCAAAAATATAATTTTTTTGCATTCCCATTTCATAAAAAAGGACGCGGAATTTCCGCGCCCTTTCTTTCTAAAATCCAAACACAATGTATTATCTGAAAATCACTTTGCGCGTCTGTGCTTGCCCGTTGACAGTCATCCGCAGCATATAGATTCCATTAGGCAGGTTACCGCGATCGATTCGCATTTCCGACACATCCGCAGGCATCCGCATCGTGCGCAAAACGCGGCCACTCATGTCCAATAAGTCCAAAACCATCTCTGCATGGACGTTTTTGACCGCCACAACCATATAGTCGAGTGCCGGATTGGGCGCAATAGTTATCTCCGCGCTGCCAAACTCCTCAACTCCGGTTAGCACCGTCAGATTCAGCGTAATGATGCTGTCGCAGCCGTTCACTGTGGTCAGATTCTGTGTATAAGTGCCGGCCGTGTTCACGTTGAAGCCATACTGCGTATAAGTCTCGCCTGCTGTGATGCTGTCCGTGATGGTGATATTGTACACTGGATTCAACGTCAGGGTCAAGGTATAGACAGTGTCGTTGGACTCGATGACATGCGTGCCGGCCGAAGCGAACACCCCTCCAGCAAACTCAACGCTGCCGCCTTCACATACCGCAGTGTCAACCGTCATATACACCGTGTCCACCACCACTGTCGTGTCCGGAGTTTCAGGGACATAGTCAATTCTGATGTCGTCCATAAAGAGGTTGTAACCATAGTCCGAAGTGGCTTTGAAAATGATGTAGGTCTCGACGTCCTGCGCCGGAACAACGGCGGACGCGGAATCCCAGCCACTCATCACAGGATCATAATTGTAAACCGTTGCCAAAAGAGTGGCATCTGTGAGGTTGGGCGTGTTGTTGACATACACTTCAATCATGTCCTGCGCTTCGTACGAATCCTGCTTGAAATATTTGAAAGAGAGCTGCATCGAATCCGTCAGTGCCAGCGCGGGCGACGTCATGGTGCCCCAACTTCCACTGGCAAAGTTCCAACAATTGTATTTCATCATGCCACTTCCGTTGAAAGGAATGCAGTCTGGGTAAGTTCCCGAGGATACCAGCTGCCAATCCTGACCTGGCGCAGAGGCATCCATGGCCCAGCAACCTACTCCATTCTCGAAATCCTCAGCCCACGGGAAGGCCGTGACTGTCTCGCAAGGTGTGGAAAAAGTATAGACCTGAGAAGGGGCCGACTCACCGTTGTCATCACAAAGCGTTACAATATAATATTGATAGACCGTGTTGTAAGGAAGTGCCGGCATCGCAAAAAAGTTGTCGGTATAAACCTCAACGGAATCGTACCCTGCATCTGCAGAGGTCTTGTAATACACCCGTGCGCCGTAGGCATTGTTGGTGTAAGTCCAGGAAATGGTGGCGTCAAGACCGTCAAGAGTAGCGGAAATCTGCACGGGCGGCGTACAATCGGGCGTTTCAAACACCGCCACGTCATCGATGAAGCAGCTGGGGAAAACATGGCTGGAATTGGCTTTGCTGAACCAGAAGGCGATGTGACGTCCACTGTCGGAATAGGTAGCGAAGTTGATTTCTTTGAGTTCCCATGCATTCGTGCTTCCCTCGCGACACACCGTGTCCACCGGCACAAATGTCAGACTGTCGGCGGGATCGGACATCACACCCACCACCATCTTCGTGATGGTCTGCTGAGCGGATTTGAAATTAAACGTCATGGAGACATCCTGCATAGACCAGACACTGTCCAAAGCGGGAAGAACGAGGTATGACGAATAAGAGTCCATTTGAATAAACATCACCGATTGATTCGGGTCGCTCATGCTGCCGCCGTTGATGGTAGGATAATAACTGTCATAATACTGATTATACTCTTGAGATATTTTCGACCAACATGCAGGGATAGACGAATAGTCGCCTGGGTAGTTTTCGAAGTCCTCGAAAGCGGGAAGGGTCAACACACAGTTGGTGTCTGGCGTGACAGGATCGCCGGTACTGAATGCGAACACGATGTCCGGACGGTCGTAATGGTTGCCGTGCGTGCCTTCGGGAATGTTGGAAAGCGTGTCGGCCAAAGAGAAAGGCATACCGTCTTGCACACGGTTCCAGCAGTTGTTGACCGTGCCGTTGTTGACGTAAATTTCTGTTTCACAGTCGCCCATACCCGGATTTGGGTCGCAGGCTTCTCCTTCCACCAACACCAGCAAGTTGCCACCGCCGTATGAGAAAGGTTGCGTGAAGACAAACTCTTTCCAGTAGTCATCCCACTGGATGTCACAACCGAGCGAGTCATACACCAATGTGGCTGAGGCAATCAGGTCGCCCCACGTTGCGGACAAATCGATGGCAGGGTCGGACGTTTCCATCAGATAGATTTTAACCCGCTTGTCCCCGTCATCAATGGGATAGTTGCCGTATGTAAGGTGATAGGAAAGGGACTGGATGTCACCCGCCGAATGGTTGATTTCGTTGCCAAGATAGAGCGCGGCCGACAAATGGTAGCCGTATGCGCCGGGCAGCGCCGAATGGATAGACGTGTTCACGCCATTGCCGATTGTGTCGGATGTAGTGATTTGCGCATGCATTGCGAAAAGCGGCAGCATCAATGCCGCCAAGAGAAGAATTTTTCTAATGGATAATTTTGCCATACCTTTTATTTTAAGTTGTACATATAATTTCACATGGCAAAAATACCATTTGGCTACCCATTCGAACTCCCCCGTTTATGGGAGTTTGAATCAATTTATACTCATTTTTGATTATATGCAAAAAAGGCGCGGCAACACCTGCCACGCCTTTCACTAATGACTGATAACTCAATGACTATTCACTCACCCTTTCGCAATGTTCACAATCACTTCCGTGGCTTTCACCATCGACTCCAACGGAACATACTCATACTTGCCGTGGAAGTTGTGGCCGCCTGCGAAAATATTGGGACAAGGCAAGTTACGGAACGAAAGGTTCGCGCCGTCAGTGCCACCGCGGATGGGCACGATGACCGGCTCCACATCCGCCTCCTTCATCGCTTTCACGGCACGTTCCACCACATAATAGACCGGCTCCACTTTCTCGCGCATATTGTAATACTGATCCTTTATTTCACAAGTAATGCAATTATTATATTTGACATTCAAGAAGTTGACGATTTCTTGCATAAATTTTTTCTGCGCTTCAAAGGCATCGCGGTCGTGGTTGCGGATGATGTACGACATCTTCGACTCCTCCACGGAGCCTTCGATATGGGTAAGCAGGTAGAAACCTTCATAGTCCTGCGTGTGTTCCGGGCGTTGTGCGGCGGGCAGCATTCCGTTGAATTCCATGGCGATAAGCTGCGAGTTGACCATCTTGTTCTTGGCATAGCCAGGATGAATGTTCTTGCCTTGGATGCGGATGTTGGCGGAAGCAGCGTTGAAGTTCTCGAACTCCAGCTCACCGATGGCCCCGCCGTCCATCGTGTAGGCGAAGTCGCAGCCGAATGCTTCCACATCGAAGAATTTCACGCCGTTGCCGATCTCCTCATCGTGTGAGAAGGCCACCTTGATGTCGCCGTGTTTGATTTCCGGGTGTTGGATGAGGTATTCCATCGCGCAGACTATTTCTGCGACACCTGCCTTGTCGTCGGCGCCGAGAAGATGTTTGCCATCGGTAGTGAGAATGGTTAAACCTTTGTAATCAAGCAATTCAGGAAACTCTTCCGGAGACAGCACGACGTTTGACTCTTTGTCGAGAACGATCGTTTTCCCGTCATAATTCGGCACAATCACCGGGGCGGCGATACCGGGCATGTCGGGGGCAGTGTCAAGGTGTGCCATGAAGCCAATCACGGGCCGTTTTTCTTCGGTGTTGGAGGGCAACAGGGCCGTCACGTAGCCATGCTGATCCTTGGTGACATGATGCATTCCTATTTGTTTCAGTTCTTCCACCATCACATCGGCAAAATCGAGCAAAGCTTGCGTGCTTGGGTAAGTTTCGGAATCCGGGTTGGCGGTGGTGGCGTAGGCGATATACTTGGAAAAACGTTGCAACAAAATATCTTTCATAATTGTAATTATTTGATTATTAATTTCTTACAAAGAATATTTTTTTCTTAAACGAATAAGCAAAGGTACAATTTTTCTTAAGAATTTTTTCTAAAAAAAACTCTTGACAAACGCTTATAAATATTGTATCTTTGCCCGCCAAAATTTTGTTTGATGAAATTATCAGAGTTTAAGTATTATTTGCCGCAGGAGTTAATTGCCCTTCACCCTGTGGAAGAGCGTGACGAGGCGCGCATGATGGTGCTCAATAGAAAAACGAAAACCATTGAGCACAAGCTGTTTAAAGATATTATTGATTATTTTGAAGAAGGGGATTTGTTTGTGATGAACAATACCCGCGTGTTTCCCGCGTTGATGTTTGGCGAGAAGGAGCAGACGCGTGCCCAAATTCGCGTCTTCCTTCTTCGTGAGCTTGATGAAGAGAGCCGCTTGTGGGATGTGTTGGTCGATCCCGCCCGTAAGATTCGTATCGGCAACAAGCTGTCGTTCACCGAAGACGACAGTCTGGTGGCGGAGGTGATAGACAACACGACTTCGCGCGGCCGCACCCTTCGTTTTCTCTTCGACGGCGACCATGATGCCTTCAAGAAAAAACTGATGGAAATCGGTACAACCCCCCTACCCAATGACATTCAGCGTCTGCGAAACATCGAGCCCGAGGATGAATTTGACTACCAGACCATCTATGCCACCGAGGAAGGTGCCGTTGTGGCACCGGCCGCCGGTTTTCACTTCAGCCGATTCCTTCTTTCCAAAATGGAAATAAAGGGCATTGAACGCACCTACATCACCCTGCACGCGGGATTAAGCAATTTTAACGATATTGACGTCGAGGACTTGTCGAAGCACAAACCCGATTCCGAACGAATGATTATCCGGACAGAGGTGGCCGACAAGATCAATGAAACCAAAAAAGAGGGTCATAAAATCGTCGTGGTCGGCACCACTACCATGAAGGCCCTTGAATCATCCGTCTATGACAGCGGAATGGTGAAGACCACTGAAATGAACGGCAAGGAGGACATGTGGACCAACAAGTTCATCTATCCGCCGTACCGTTTCAAAGTGGCTAACGCTATGGTCACCAATTTCCATGCCCCGCAAAGCTCCATGCTGATGATGGTGGCAGCGTTTGGCGGCTATGACTTCGTGATGAAAGCTTATAATGAGGCGGTGGCGGAGAAATACCGCTTTCTCACTTACGGTGATGCCATGTTGATAATTTAACGTTTTTTAATACGATATAATCATGTCAAAAGCATATCAAGAAGCAGGAGTACAGTTAGAAGCCGGCTATGAGTCGGTACGCCTCATCAAGAAACACATTTCCCGCACGAACCGTCCTGGCATGATGGGCAACATCGGCAGCTTCGGCGGCATGTTCGACTTGGCCTCCCTCGGCTACAAGGAGCCCGTCTTGGTCAGCGGTACCGACGGCGTGGGCACCAAGCTCAAGCTCGCCTTCATGATGGACCGTCACGACACCATCGGGCAGGATGCGGTGGCCATGTGTGTTAACGACGTGCTCGCCCAAGGGGCCGCTCCCCTCTTTTTCCTCGACTACATCGCCGTGGGCAAGAACCACCCCGCCAAAATCGAAGCCATTGTAAAAGGCGTGGCCGACGGATGCGTCCTCTCCAACTGCGCCCTCATCGGTGGAGAAACGGCGGAAATGCCCGACATGTACGATGAAGACGAATACGATATCGCCGGTTTCACCGTCGGGGCGGTTGAGAAATCCAAGCTCATCGACGGTTCCAAGGTTAATGTCGGCGACACGCTCATCGGCCTTGCCTCCTCCGGCGTGCACTCCAACGGTTTCTCGCTCGTGCGCAAGATTGTCTTCAAAGACAACCAGCTTGACCTCAACAAACAATACGAAACGCTGCCCGACACCCTCGGCAACGTGCTCCTTACCCCCACCCGCATTTACGTGAAACCCGTCTTGGAAGTGTTGAAAAGTGTTGATATCCATGCCATCTGCCATATCACCGGCGGCGGCTTCGATGAGAACATCCCGCGTGCCCTGCGCCCCGGACAAGGCATCTTCGTGGACGAGCAAAACTGGGAAATGCCCGCCATCTTCCCGTTCCTCGAAAAATACGGCAACGTCGATCACCGCGAAATGTTCAACGTCTTCAACATGGGCATCGGCATGGTGCTGATGGTTGATCCGAAGGATGCCGACCAGACAGTGAAAATGTTCAACGAACTGGGCGAAAAGGCATACGTTATAGGTAACGTCACAGACAAAGAAGGGGTTGTCGATATTCGCTTAAAATAAAACGTTTTCCTTAAACAGCCTCGGAGAGGCTGAACGCACGCAGTGCAATTAACCCCACACAAGCGAAGCGAAGTGTGGGGACAGTCGCACAAGCGAAGCGAAGTGTGGGAAAGGGAAAACGGGTAACAATAAATAATCCGAACAACATGAAATACATCGGTCCGCACGTCAGCGCATCCGGCGGGGTGGAAAACGCCCCGCTGAACGCCATGCAGGTGGGGGCGAGTGCTTTCGCCCTCTTCACCAAGAACCAGCGGCAATGGTTTTCCGCGCCCTTGAGCGAAAAGTCCATCGCCTCTTTCAAGGAAAACCTCGAGAAATCAGGCATTTCCGCCGACTATGTGCTCCCTCACGACAGCTACCTCATCAACCTTGGCAGCCCCGACCCCGAAGGGTTGGAGAAGTCGCGCAACTCCTTTGTGGAGGAGATGCGCCGATGCGAACAATTAGGGTTAAAAATGCTTAATTTCCACCCGGGTAGCCACCTCAAACAGATTTCTTTGGAAGAGTGTCTCGTCCGCGTGGCCGAAAGCATCAACTTCGCGCTGGAAAAAACACAAGGAGTGACCGCCGTCATCGAAAACACTGCCGGACAAGGCACTAACGTAGGTTTCAGTTTCCAGCATCTGGCCCAAATCATCGACAAAGTGGAGGACAAAAGCCGTGTGGGGGTCTGTATCGACACGTGCCACACCTATTCCGCCGGCTACGACCTGAAGACTGAGGAGGGATACATCAAGACTTGGCAGGAATTTGACGACACCGTGGGTGCACATTACCTGCGGGCCGTCCACCTCAACGACACCAAAAAGGCGTTCGCCAGTCGCGTCGATCGCCACGACAGCATCGGCAAAGGGCTGTTAGGCATGAAGTTCTTCGAACGGTTCATGCGCGACCCGCGTTTCGACGACATGCCGCTCATTCTTGAAACACCGGACGAAGCACTCTGGGCGGAAGAAATCCAACTATTGCAAGGGATGGTGAAGTGACTTGGCCTCTGTCTGCCGTTTCCTTCAGATTGATCAACAGTCTGGTTTCAAGGGAAAATCAGTGCGAAAACTGTCTGGTTCCGGTCGCTTTGGCGCAACACCAGAGAACCATTGTGGCGTTGCATGATGCGGCGTGAGAGGCTCAGCCCGATGCCGTTTCCGCCGGACTTGGTGGAATAAAACGGCACGAAAATTTCTTCCTGCTGCCGCAACGGAACGGGCTGTCCATTGTTGTGTACCAGTATCACTGTTCGGTCGTCGCTGTCTAATTCGGCTGTTATTCGAATTTCCGTAGCCTGTGCCTCCAAAGCGTTCTTGATCAGATTGTTGAAGACCTGCATCAGCTGTGATTCGTCGGCGTAGAGCATCAGGTCGTAAGGTTCCACAGTGCTGGTAAGAACAGCATTGCATTCGTGAGCTTTGACTTCATTCAGATGTACTACCATGTCCAACAATTCGCTGACCAACAGTGTCTTGCAGACAGGTGGCGCGGCTTTCGTGAAGGTGCGGTAGGATTCCACGAAACGGATTAACTCTTTGGAGGAGGACGAAATGGTTTCCAATCCCGCTTTCATATCCAATGTGTCGTCCTTGGCGAGGGCATCGCTGAGGGCGGCTATCGGAGTCACGGTATTCATCATTTCATGCGTGATGACCCGGAAGAGCTTGCTCCAGGAAACCTCCTCGTTCTTGACGCTTTGCCGATCCATGATGCTGCGGATGCGGTTGAGCTCGCGGTTCATGGCGGTGTTGTCCCGGAAGCGGAAGTTCACCTCGCCGTCCTCCAAGGAATCCATCATGTAGGCCACCTTGCTGCGGTTGCGTTTGGACACCCGCCACGCTGTCAGCAGGGCCACGATAATGCAACTTCCTACCAGAATCCCAATCCATATCCACGTACTCATATTCCGTATTTTTTCAGCCGGTTGTACAATGTCGGGCGGCTGATATTCAATGCTTTGGCCACCAAGGTCAGGTTTCCGTTGTATTTTTTGACGGCGTTGCGGATCACCTGTTCCTCGGCATCTTCCAAGGACTCTACCTGAATAGGCTGGGCAGTTGTATTCAACTCAGTATCATTGATTTGAAAGTCGTCAGGCTGTAACATCTCGTTTTCGGCTAAGATGACAGTCTGCTCAATTCTGTTTTGCAGCTCGCGCACGTTCCCGGGCCAGCGGCACCGGCGCAGCAAGTCCACCGCCTCATCCGAGATTCCGGTCACATCACGACGGTATTTCTTGGCGTAACGCTCGATGAACAAGGTCGCTAACGGCTCGATTTCGTCCGTGCGCTCGCGCAAGGGCGGCAACTGTAAAGATACCGTATTGATGCGGTAGAAGAGGTCTTCGCGGAAACGGCCGTCGCGTACCATCGCGGGCAAGTCCATGTTGGTGGCGCAGACCAGCCGGATGTCGATGGGAATCTCCCTGCTGTCGCCTACTTTCGTGACGCAGCGATTCTGCAGAACCCGCAACAGCTTGGCCTGCAAGTGCAATGGGATGTTCCCGATTTCGTCGAGGAAGAGCGTGGTGCCGTCAGCCTGCTCGAACTTGCCGGTGCGGTCGGTGCGTGCGTCGGTGAAAGCCCCTTTCACGTGTCCGAACAGCTCGCTTTCGAACAGACTCTCCGAAAGCGACCCGATGTCGACGCTTACCATCGGTTTGGCGGCTCGCAATGACAGCCGGTGTATCTCGTTGGCCAGCACGTCTTTACCAGTTCCATTCTCCCCGGTAATGAGTACGGTGGCATCTGTCGGGGCCACTTTCTCCACCGTATGGCGTATGGCCGTCATGGCGGGACTTCTGCCCCAGAGCATCGTCGGTTGAAGGTGCTTTGCAACAGACTGGCTGTCGGCCTTTCCTTGTCGGCAGGCGGCCTCCAACACGGCCATGAGATGCTCGTTCTCCCACGGTTTCACGATGAAGTCGAAGGCGCCACGTTTCATGCCTTCCACAGCGAGCGGCACGTCCGCGTAGGCGGTCATCAGCACCACCTGGATGTCCGGGAATTGCCGTTGCAGTTCGGAGAGCCAGTAGAGGCCTTCGTTGCCGGTGTTGATGTCGGTTTCGAAGTTCATGTCGAGCAGCACCACGTCAGGGCGGAAGCTGCGCACTGTCGATATCAGCATTTTCGGCGTGGCGATGGCCTCCACGGCCTCGAATCGCGGCGGCAGCAAGATTTTCAGCGTGGCGCGCACGCCCGCGTTGTCATCCACGACCAATATTGTCGATTTAAGTTTGGGCATAATCATTATAACTTTGGGTTAATAGTTCTCACGAAGCCATTCGCTAAAGAAATAGTCATTAATACGATAATGGCCGTCGGTATGAGAAATTATTTCCTTGTCGCGCAACCCTTTTATCGCAGATTGGACGGAGCTGGCAGACTCCAAGGCATGCCGACGTACAAAGTTCCCCGACGTGACGGAATCCACCACACCCTCTTTGGAAATGGCTTGAAGGACTCTTTTCTGTTTGTCTGACAGGTTGTTAAGTTGAGATTTATATTCCCCCTCCTGTACTTCTGTGATATTTTGTCTCGCCTTTTCTATATCTTCTATAGAACAGTTCCCTCCATCTTCCGTCATTGAAAACAGTTCGTTCATCATCATTTGCATATACCATGTAACGCCGTCGTAATTCTCGTACACTTGCTCAACTACATCTTTTTCAATAGATTTGCCATATTCAGTGAACAATCGTGTCACAAAATCCGTATAGACCTCCAATTCTAAAGGACGCAAGTCCATCAGTTGTGCGCTTTGATAGAAAGGCTTGGCTTTTGACTGAAACATTTGGGAAATCGTGTGTTGCTTACTTCCACTAAAAATAAACGATGTTTTGGAGCATTGCTGAATCAATCCTCGCAACAACGCTTCAACACGCTTTTCACGAAATTCCGCCACCTGCTGGAATTCGTCCAATGCAAGAACACAAGGATTCTCCGCAGACTCCAGATAGGCAAAAACCTCCTCAAGGGTTGTGGCCGGATTTTCCACAGCACCGATCCCCAATTCAAACTTTGGCTCACCCGTCAAAGAATCTATCTTGAAACCTGCTCGTAACGACTTGATAATTTGAAAGAAAGATTCAATACGTTTCTCTTTTTGCGACTTGAGCCGCTCAAAAACAGTCTTGCCCAACAGGTAGCTCATTTCTTGCAAAGATGTCACAGCATAGAGATCTATAAAAAAGGTCTCATAATCGTCAACTAACTTTTGTTGACGAAACAAATGTTGTATCAGCCCGGTCTTACCCATGCGGCGCGGCGACACCAGAACCGTATTCCTCCCATTTTCAATCTGCTTAATCAAGAAGTCAGTCTCCGCATTTCTGTCGCAAAAAAGGGCTTCAGGAATGTTCCTCACAACCACGAATGGATTCTTCAAGTTGTTGTATATCATACTTTTGCAAAATTATCATCCGAATGATTATTATAATTATAATAATTGCAAAGATAATGATTTTTCCATTTTACCGAAATAAAATTACCGAAAAAAAATAATTTGGTTGTAGAGACACCACGTATAGCGCCTCTACTCCGTCCTCAATGATTTCACCGGGTTTACCGTCGCGGCCCGCAAACTCCTTAAGGTGACCACCGCGACTGTGACAGCCAAAACAGCCAACAATGCAACCGCGAACACCCACCCGAACAGCCGGATACGGTAGGCGAAACCTTCCAAGTAGCGCTGCATCACGAACACACTGACGGGCACGGCAATGACAAAGCAAACCAGCACGATTTTTACGAAGCGGGAGTTGAACATCGCCAGAATCTGCTTCACCGTGGCCCCATGCACTCGGCGGATGCCGATTTCCTTGCGGCGGTGCTCCGTCTCGAACATCACCAAGCCAAACACGCCCATCAGCGAGATGACGATGGCCAAGACGGTGAACAAGGTGATGAGCTTCGAGAGATTGTTCTCTTTTTGGTATTGGCTTTGAAGCGTTTGGTCGAAAAGCTGCACGTCGAAGTCCTCGGGGGCAAGGGTCGGGTCAAGGTCGTGGAGGGTGGCCTGCACGCGCTTCATCACGGCGGGCACATTCACGCCGGCCTCGGTGCGCACAAACAGTTGCATACAAGGCCGCCACGGTTTCTTGCCGAAGACATACAAGGCAAACGGCCCAATCTCGTTGCGCAAGGCGGAATAGTTGAAGTCCTTGCAAATCCCAGCAACTTCGGCCAAGCCGTCGGTGTGTCCCTGGATCTGGTCGCCCAAATGAATGTCATACATCTTCTGAGCCGTCTCGTTGAGGATGTACACGCCGTTTTCCGATTGTTCGTCGGAAGGGGTGAATTTGCGTCCTTCCACGATTTCTATTCCCATAAAATCGAGAAAGTTCCAAGAGACAGGATAACAATCCCAATGCACCTTGTTCCCCTTGAAGTCGCGATTCCAGCCCATGCGCTCAGCACTGACAAACGGACCGTCACCCCAAGCCACGTCCTTGATGGCGGCATCGGATTTGAGGCGGTTCTCACAGGTTTCGCGCTCCAAGTAGCTTATTTTCACCGTGGTCATCACCGTGAGCAGTTGTTCCCTGTCGAAGCCCATGTCGCGATTGAGCATGAACCGGCGTTGCTCGTGGACGAATATCGCGCAGATAATCAGCACGATGGAAACCGTGAACTGCAAGCCAATCAAGCCGATGCGGAAGGCCTTGCCCTTTTGCGTGGTGCCAAGGGTGCCTCTCAAGGCGAAGGCGGGATTGAACGAGGTGGCGAACAAGGCCGGATAAAGGCTGGCGGCCACTGAAACAAGCAAGCCAGAGCCGACGGTCAGGGCGGCGATGCCCCAGTTTTGGCCGAAATAGAGCGGTGTGTCGATGAGCGCGGCCAAGGTGGACTGCCGGAACAGCGTAACCACGGCCACGGCCAATGCCAAGGCAATGACGACCATCGTCACCGACTCACCCACAAACGACATCACCAACGAGAAACGGCTGCTGCCCAATATCTTGCGCGTGTTGATGTTGCGCAGGCGAATGGGCACCATCGCGAAGAAGAAGTTAATGTAGTTGATGAACGCGATGACGACGACCA
>CAMHNQ010000045.1 GCA_946186495.1 uncultured Bacteroidales bacterium | reverse complement strand
TCACCACGCTGTCGCAGCCGTTGGCGGCGGTGAGGGTGACGGACTGCGTGCCGGCTTCCGTGAACGCCACACCGTTCCAAGTGTAGGGCAGCTCGCTCTCGCAGACGGTCTTGGCATCAGCAACGTCGTAGGTCGGGCGGGTTGTCACGGTGACGGTTTGTGCGAGTTGTTCCCCTGATGTGGAGGTTATAGTGACAGTGTAGGTGCCGGCCCCCAAGGAGACCTGGCTTCCGGAAGCCCCGGTACTCCACGCATATGTCCCTTCCACATCGGATGAGGCGGTCAACGTGGTGGTTCCGCCAGGACAAACGCTGCTGTCACCGCTAAGCGTCACGTAGGTAGGGGTGTTTTGCGGAGTTGGCCGCCAAATGTTCATTCTGACTTGGTTCTTCACATCCAGGCGTTTGCCGCTGGTGGTCATTGCCGCTGGATCGTAGTTAGTGTTGTCATTATATTTATATATAGCGCAGTTGGAGCTGCTGTTGAAGACCAGACACTCCATGTGTGGGTCGTTGGTGTATTCCCCTGTGTTGTCGTCCGCAATGAGCGCGAGGTTGCTGCTGCCGTCATATTCGAACGGGGTGGCAAGGGTGAAGACAGTCCACTCGCCGGTGGTCATGGTCACCGTCCCGCTGAAAACCCTGTTGGCACTTGAGACCGGAATCCAGTCCTGGTTGCTGGAGAAGGCAGCCTTGTTGGTGTGCACCAGATAGAGGTCGTAGGTGCGCGACTCCGTGTTCCCGGCATTGTAAAAGGCGATGCTCCTGATGGTGCCTGCCTCGCCGATTTCCGCCGGCGTGTAAATCTGTTGCGACAGGGCGTACTTGTAGTATGAATAGCTGGGAAGGTTTTGGTTGGAGGTGCCGCCGGAACCGATTTCCACGGTATCGACGGTGGTGGGGGTGAAGTGGCAGACGTTGCTCCAAAGGCTTTCCCCATCGGCACTCCCGCAGTCGGCCTTCACACGGGCGAAATAGGTGGTGTCAGCGGTAAGTCCGTGGAGTGTGACGGACGGCGTGTGATGGACCGTTATCTCGTTATGGCTGCCGAACGTGTTGTCCGTGCTGTATTGGATCACCCAGCTGCTTGCCGACCCGTTCTCGTTCCACTGTAGCGAAGCGGTGCCGCCTGTCACCCCGGTGCACGTCAGTGCCGAGGGACGGAAGCAGGTGACGGAATTCCCAGTGACCTGCAAGGTCTGGAAGTAGGGGATGTAGTTCTGTGCCAAGGCCACCAGCTCCGCATTCGTGGATTCCACGGATTCCGGGACGGGCAGCGACACCAGGCCGTTGGCGTCAGCGTAGGCGGCGGACAGAAGGTTCCCGTTGGCGGTGAGGGCCACATAGGCATGTGGGGCGACCTGCGCAGTGTAGGATGCCGACTCCAGGTCGAGGTTGCCAGCCGTGACGGTCATCTGGGAGGGCAATCCCAGATAGACACGCACCGAGGGGTCCCCGAAACAGTGGTAAATCTCCCAATAATAGAGTTTCCGGGATGAAGAGGAGGCCTGTACCGACAGATTCCCGCCTTGGATGATGCCGCCGATGGTGGATACCCAGTTGCTGTAGGCCTCGTTGTGCGTGTGGAAGAGCTTGTCGTACATGCCTAATTTGGAGGAACTATAGGACATGTTGGCGTTGATGCTGCTGCGCACGCCAACGGCCCAATAGACATCCTCGTTCCAATAGCTGGAGTTCGACGCGCCGATGTAACCCATGGCCCCCTTCTTGGAAGCCCGCGTGGTGGCTTCGGCGAAACACTCCCCATAGTCGAATTTGCCTGTCAGGCAGCAGTTCCCGATCCACAGGCCATACTTGTTCGTGTTGGTGAGACTGCTGATGTGGGAGTTGGAAAACGAGGGGTCGTACCACCCTGTCTCGCTCCCGTGTGCCGTGTAGTTGACCAGACCCGCGCCGTTGCTCACCTCATTGCGGATGGTGGCGGCCTGCGACGAACAGTTGTAAAGATGCGTCATGACATTGGTGTAGCGCGGGTTGCCGGTGTTGATGTAGTAGTTGCTGATGTAGTTGATCTGGCCGTTGGCGTGGGTGGAAGACCAGTTCTCGTCGGTGCCGGCAATCAGCACCGCGTTCCCAAGGTATGACGGGTCGGGCATGGTATATTGCTCATACATCATGATTTTCTCCAGTTGGTTGGACAGGTGGGCGTTGGTCGTCGCAGACAACCGCCCGTAATAGAGGTCGGGGATGTTGTCGTTGCCCGAGAGGGTGGCGTAATAGAGGTCCGTGACATGGTCGCTGCTCGACTGCCCGGTGAAGGCCGGGACCTGGGCCACGTCGCCGATGAGCAGGAGGTATGTGGGGGCGGGGTCGTAAGCCGTGGCGTTGTTGTACTTGCCTTGGATAAAGCTCTTTATGGAGGCTGTCGTGCCGCCCACGCTTTCGTCGCCCGTGTAGGCCACCTCCACGAGGTAGCCCAGACGCCGCTTCCAGGTGACGAACGCCGACAGCTCGCTGTTGTTGGAGAACATGTCGTGGGCAATGATCAGATACTTGACCGGCACGGTGTTGTTCTCCTTTTGGGTGCTCGACATCTCGTTGAGGACCAACTTGTTGTCAAGGAAGAAGGGTGGGGTGGAGTACCTTTTCAGCTCATTGGTCTTCTCCATGTCGGCATTGACATACGTGAACTCCACATCAATCTGGTGGTAGATCCTGATGGTCTGGGTCACGGGATTGTATTGCACGGGCGACACCTGCACGTCGGCCAAGGCGTAGTTGCGCCGGATCCCCGCCTTCTCCACTCGCACTAACGGCAGCGCGTAGAATGCGTCGGTGGCGTAAATGCTCTGCGTATAGGCGAAAGGCGGTTTTTGCGAACTCTTCGATACGCTCGGCTGAGCTGGATACAGGGGATGCATGACCCCCAAGTCGGAAGCGGCGTAGTCGGTGTATTTGGCGTCGACGATCGTGGCCGCCACGGAGTCGCAGACAGGGATTTGCAGCAGTTTGGCCAGTACGGGCAGCTGCGGGGCGCCTGGATTGTTGGAAATGCCGAAATCCTGCATGGAAATCCGTGTGAAACTCCCTTCCGGCAGAACGATGCTTTCCGAGGAAAGACTGTCACAGGTGAATGTGATGGAAACTTTTTGAAAGGAATTTTCTGAAAGTTGCACGTTTTGTGCCGCGACACATACACATAACACCGTTAGTATCAACCAGGTAAAATATTTTTTCATATAAATGATGTATTAGCGAAAAAGGCTGCAAAAATACATAAAATAAAAGATGAAGGGACATACCTGAAGTGCCGCCAGGGGCTTTCGCATCAACTTTTTTTTATCTGGGCGAGCCGGCGCGCCAAACACCATTCCCCACCAACGTCCCGAACATCCCCCTCAATAACCAATAACCCATAACCAATAACCATTGAAAAGGCGCGCCGTCGGGCTTTCCGTTGCAATGTTTTTTGACATCACATCATACCGGGCGTATGCGATACCCTCCTGCGAAAAACCCTCTTGTACGGGCGTATTGCATACGCCTGCATGTCAAAAAACATTTCCACTTCAATCCCTCTCGCACACCCGAACGATGCGGGCGTGCGAGATACGCCCCTTTATGCGCCGCAGGATCATTTCCCGTGATCGTTTGTGAGGGTGTGCCGAAAAGTCGGTTTTGGCAAAAATCGATATTTGGCCGTCAAATGTGTCTCGTATTAGGACAAAAATATCCTGAACAGTTTCTTCGCATATCTCGGAGGCTTGCAGTTGTGGTGACATTCCCATTTCCAATGACCGTTATAGCACCAATTTTCCGTCACGATGTGGCCTCGATGCATCTGAATGTCTAAGGTAGGTGATACGATGAGCAGTCTGTCCCTCTACATTCAGCGTGTCACTGTGCAGGGAAACAGGCACATCATACCGTGTCCCAAAGGACAGGCAAGCAAGAGGATGCAGAATGCCAAAACAAATGTCCTTAATATGTTCATGATTCTGCATCCTTATTCCATTATTCGGCATTGCCGACCGCGCGGCGCAGTGGGTTCCTATTGCTCCATCAGGAACCGCGACGCCTCGATGCCGGCCATGCTGCCGGTGCCGGCGGCGATGACGGCCTGGCGGAAGACGGGGTCCTGCACGTCGCCGGCGGCGAACACGCCCTCGACGTTGGTCCTCGTGCTGTCGGGCTTCGTGATGAGATAGCCCTGCTCGTTCATGTCTAACTGCCCCTTGAAGAGCTCGGTGGTCGGCACCACGCCGATGGCCTCGAACACGCCGTCCACTTCAAGAGTGCGCTCCTCGCCGGTCTGCGCGTGCTTCACTTTCAAACCCGTAACCTTCTTGATGAAACCCTTCTGTTCGCCGGTGATCTCCACGGGCACGTGGCTCCACACCACCTCGATGTTGGGGGTCGCCAGCACACTCTTCTGCAGCGCCACGGTGCCCCGGAACTGGTCGCGCCGGTGCACAATGTAAACTTTCGTGCAGAGCTGCGAGAGGTAGAGGGCATCCTCCAAGGCGGTGTCGCCGCCGCCGATGACCACCGTGGTCTTGTTGCGGAAGAAGTTGCCGTCGCAGGTGGCGCAGGTGGAGACCCCGAAGCCCCGGAACTCCTCCTCGCCAGGCAAATGCAGCCAGCGCGCACTCGCTCCCGTGGCCACAACCACCGTCTCGGCCACCACCTCGTCGCCGTTGTCTAACTTGCAGTGGAACGGGCGGGAACTGAAGTTTACCTCCGTGACGGATACGGGGAGCATCTCCACACCTAATTTCAGCGCCTGCTCGCGTAGCTTGTCCATGATCACCGGACCGCCGGCACCACCCGGGAAACCAGGGAAGTTCTCCACTTCGTTGGTGATGGTCAGCTGCCCGCCTTGTTGCATTCCCTCTATGAGAAGAGGCTTCAGGTCGGCTCTTGCCGTATATACGCCCGCCATGTAGCCGGCTGGCCCCGAACCGATTATCAGACATTTTGTGTTTTTTGTCATATCTTGCTGTTTTATAAATGTTTAAGAATTAAGGTCTTGTGCCGTTTCAAGACCGCAAAAATACATTTTTATTTTTTGTTGACAATGGCAGGACGATGGCTACCTCCAGTATTTTTCGCTGCCCCTGACCACGTATCCCCTCAACTCGATGTTGTCTTTCTGCCCTTGGTAGAAAAGTTTGCTCTTCCGGGTGGACTTGCAGTTCTTGATCACCACGTCGTTGTTCATGCCGTAGAAGCTGATGTACATGTTGTCGTTGCACGGGATGAATGTGGACTTGAAATAACTGGCCTGGTTGTCAATGTAATAGCGTGAGTCGTCAGCGTTGTTGAGGTAAAGGGTGCAGCGATTGTAGTGCCGCTTCGTGCCGTTGGTGTTGGAGTTGTAGCGGATCATCCCGACTTCGCAGTTTGTGAAATGGATGTTGTACTGGCTGTTCGTGTTCACATTGAAGTTCAGTCGCGAGTCGCTGATTCGGATGACGTCGTTTTTGGAGTGACGCAAATTGAACGCTATGCTGCCGGGGTAGGAGTGCTTTTTCTCCGCCTGCCTCTTCATCCGTCCGGACGAAGGGATGAATTCCAGCTCCTTTAAGTCATAGTGGATTGTTGAATGGGAAGATACGTTTATGCTGGAGATGACAAAGTCTGCCAAGTGCGAGGTGTCGCTGTAGAGAAACCGCAGCCCGTCGATTTTGATGGAGGAGATGTGGCCCACAGGCCCCGAACTCTGGCTCTTGGGTTTGAAGAGGATGATCTTGGGGACATTCTGCGGCACGCTCACCGTCAGGTTCTGGATGGTGACGTTGGGCCAGCATTTCCGCGCGAGCTCCGGCCTTGGGTTGCGCTTGCCGTCAAGGTTTCCTGCGGAGACCAGGCAGTAGTGCGACGCGTCCGCTTCGAAAGTGCAGTTCTTGAAGGTCAAATCGAACGGCGTGTAAGCGCTGTAGGAGGGCTCGAACAGCACCGGGACGAAGCGTGTGAAGGTGCACTCCTCGAAAAGCAGGGTGCCGAACAGGGAGGAGAACTGGTTGTACAGATCATGGAAGCGGCAGTAGTAGAGGAACACGTCCCGCCCGTAGCAGTGGATGTCGAACCTGTTGATGTCACAGTTGCGCAATGTGGTGTTGCTGAGGTTGTTGGTCCCGAAGACCCCCCAATTGGCACGGGCGCTTAGCCGCACGAACGTGCTGTTCCACACATTGTCCATGCAGATGCCGTAGCCGTAGCGGTTGGTTTGGGAGTAGGTGCCGTTGATGCGCACGTCTTCCAGGGTCAGGTTCGTGCAGTTGGCGATGTCTATGGCCGCGTCCGCGTACATGGTCTTGGGATCCGGTGTGTTGATTGTGAGATTGCTGATTTTGAGGTTGTTGATTCCCTCTATCCGGAAACAGTAGGTCTTTTTGGACGAAGAGGTGTCGCGGGTGATGGTGAGGTTGGAGATGGTCTTCGGCGCCTCGTCCGCGCGGTGGAACTTGGCGGCGAGCAGGGTGGAGTCGGTGGTGTACGGGGAGACAGGGCGGTTCAGGGCACGGCCGTCCGACACCAGCAGGATGTCCTTGCGCATGGCCCCGTACTTGTAGCCGGCACGGTTGTCCACCCACGGGTGCAAATCCTCCGCCACAATCATGTAACTCCCGTCTGCGAGCGCACCGACCCGCTTGAAGTCGCCGCTGTCCACCGAACCGGGGGGCAGCTCGACACGCTCCCACAGCGTGTCCGCGAGGATGAAAAGGCAGTGCGTTTTCGCGGCGTTCCGCACGATGAGGTGCAGCCCGCCGAAGTCGTTCTCCCGGCCGAGCGGGATGGGCAGCGACGAACCCGTGACCTCGACGGCCAGCGTGTCGAGACCGTCATAGCTGACTTTGGCCCCCGAAGCCTGGGCCTGGAGGTGGGTGGCGTAGAGGACTGCGTAGCGCGCACTGTCGGTCTCCGCCTCCGCCAAGCCGAAATCGAGCGGGGTGACCACAGCCGGCACGGCACTGCGGTTGTCCCGTTGCGCGAACAGCATACCCTCCACACTCGCGGATAGTAAAACCATGAAACATGCAACGGTCTTGAAACCAATATGTATAAGCCTTCTTAAATGGACCATGGAACGTTCTTTTTCATGCTAAAACTAACGTTGCGCAAAAGTAGCATTTTTTCACTATGGATATATTCATATGTGAAAAAATCATATTTTTGCACCCGTTTTAAAATGAATAAACTTATGGCGGGGTGGACCGTCTATCAGTATGTTTGAAAAAAATAAAATATAAGAAAATGAAGAAATTTATCACATTCGGAATGGTTCTTGCACTTGTATGCATGGGTTTTTCCGCAAAATCACAGACAGAAATGACAAAAGAACAGAAAGCAAGCTATGCCATCGGCATCAACGTTGGCAACGGAATGAAGCATGACGGCATCGCGCTCGACTACGAAGCCTTCCTGCAGGGCCTCAAGGACGCCTATGCCGGGACAAACAAGTTCACTGACGAACAGATGCAGCAAATCTTCACCGACCTCCAGGCCGACCTCCAGGCCAAGAAGCAGAGCGCTAACGCCTCCGAAATCGAGAAGGGCGCGAAGTTCCTCGCCGAGAACAAGAAGAACCCCGAAGTGAAGGAGACCGCCTCCGGACTGCAGTACATGGTGCTGCAGGAGGGCAAGGGCGAGCACCCGACGGCCACCAGCAAGGTGACGGTCCACTACAAGGGCACCCTGCTCGACGGCACCGTCTTTGACTCCTCCTACGACCGCGGCGAACCCATCACCTTCGGCCTCAACCAGGTGATCCGCGGCTGGACCGAAGGCCTGCAGCTGATGACCCCCGGCTCCAAGTACCGCCTCTTCATCCCCTACAACCTCGCTTACGGCGAGCAGGGCGCAGGCGGCATGATCCCCGGCGGCGCCACCCTGATCTTCGACGTGGAGCTGATCTCCTTCGAATAATTAAAAAAATCATTCCTTAAGCCGCCTCGAAGAGGCAAGACGCACAAAGTGCCAATAACCCCACACCAGCAGAGCGCAGTGTGGGGTTGTCGTAAATAATGATAACCATAAAGAAATGACACTCGAACAACAAATCGCCAATGCGTTACAAAACGCCCTGAAACAGCTCTATGACATCGACATAGAGGCCGACCCCTCCCTCGTGCAGCCCACCCGAAAGGGCTTCACCGGCGACCTCACCGTGGTCGTTTTCCCCTGGGTGAAGACCGCCCGAAAATCGCCCGACGCGCTCGGGACCGAAATCGGCCAGCAGCTGAAGGATGCCCTCGATGTGGTGGCCGATTTCAATGTGGTGAAAGGCTACCTGAACCTGCAGGTTGCCGAGAACTACTGGCTCGAACTGATGGAGCGGGAGTCCGGCAACGCGGACTACGGCCGTCAGGAGCCCCGTGACGAGGCTCCGGTCCTGATCGAATACTCCTCGCCGAACACCAACAAGCCGCTGCACCTCGGACATATCCGCAACAACCTGCTCGGCCATTCCGTGTCGCAGATTCTCAAAGCGTGCGGCCATCCTGTGGTACAGGTCAACCTCGTCAACGACCGCGGCATCCACATCTGCAAGTCGATGCTGGCCTGGCAGAAGTTCGGCGACGGCGAGACCCCCGAGAGCTCCGGCATGAAAGGCGACCACCTCGTCGGGAAGTACTACGTGGTCTTCGACCAGCATTACAAGCAGGAGCAAAAAGCGCTTATGGAGCAGGGAGTTACGGAGGAAGAAGCAAAGGATAGGGCTCCGCTGATTTTGGAAGCCCGCGAGATGTTGCGCAAGTGGGAAGCGGGCGACCAAGAGGTCCGCGAGCTTTGGGCGAAGATGAACGGCTGGGTCTATGCCGGTTTCGACCAAACTTACAGCCGCCTCGGCATCCACTTCGACAAGACGTATTATGAGTCGCAGACCTACCTCTTAGGCAAAAGCATCGTGCAGGATGGTTTGGACAAGGGCGCGTTCTACCGTCATGAGGACGGCTCCGTGCGGGTCGATCTCACCGGCGAGGGTTTGGACGAGAAGGTGCTGTTGCGCAAGGACGGCACGTCGGTCTATATGACACAGGACCTCGGCACTGCGCAGCTGCGTTACGAGGAGTTCCACCCGCAGAAGATGATCTACGTGGTCGGCAACGAGCAGAACTACCACTTCGATGTGCTTAAATTAGTGCTGTCCAAGAAGTTGGAGAAACCCTTCGGAGACTTTATCTACCATCTTTCCTACGGGATGGTGGAGTTGCCGTCGGGCAAGATGAAGTCGCGCGAAGGCACGGTGGTCGATGCCGACGACCTCATGGACGACATGTACCGGGAGGCCAAGCAGGGCACGGAAAGCCTCGGCAAGTTCCAGTTCACGCCCGAAGAGGCCGACAAACTGTACGAGATGATCGGCCAGGGGGCACTCAAGTACTTCATTCTCAAGGTCGATCCGGCCAAGAACATGCTCTTCAATCCGGCGGAGTCCATCGACTTCAACGGAAACACTGGACCGTTCATCCAATATACGCACGCCCGTATCCGCTCGATGTTGCGCAAGGCGGCCGAGAACGGGATGGACTTGTCGCAGACAACACCGCAACTCACTCTCAACGAGGAGGAAAAGACGTTGGTTAACCTGTTGTACCAATACCCGAAGACGGTCTCTTTGGCGGGCGAGAACTTCAGTCCCGCGCTGATTGCCAACTACTGCTACGATTTGGCCAAGCAGTTCAACCATTTCTACCAGGACACCCCGATTTTCAAGGAGGAGGACGCTGCGAAACGCTTGTTGCGCCTCAAACTCTCCCGCTGGGTGTCGTTGGTGCTGCGCAGCGGCATGGGGCTTTTAGGAATTGAGGTGCCGGAAAAAATGTAAGTTTATGAACGCGAAATTTGACGATTTAAGAGAAAAATTCCCCGTTTTTACATACGAGGGGTATCAATACAGCATCGAGAACGGAGACTTGAACCTCGTTTTCCATTTTTCAATAGGGGAGGAAATTAAATTTTCCCCAAATATGGTACTTACCGCCGGAGAGCATACCCCCGACTGGAACACCTTCGATCTCAAACAGTTGGACGGCATCGTTTTCCATATCGGCATGATCGAGCTGATCAGCTACTGGAAGTGCACCTGCAGTCCGACCATCCTGGTGAAGCCGTACTCGTTGAACGAGGATCAGCAGTGGTGGTGGCGCAAGCTCTATTGGTACGGGCTGGGCGAGTTCATCTACAAGAACAGCATCGAGACAGACCACCTGAAGTTCATGGACTTCGCGTTCCCTGAGGCGGCGAAGCCGGCAGGGGAGTTGTCCTACCCGAAGGCGCAGGACACGGATTCCGTGATTGTCCCCATCGGCGGGGGGAAGGATTCCGTGGTGACTTTGGAGGAGTTGCGGCCGACCCGCAAGGTGGTGCCGTTCATCATCAACCCGCGCGGCGCGACGCTGGACTGTGCCCGAGTGGCAGGTTTCGACCAAGAAGGGCAAATCCTTGTCCTGCACCGCCAAATCGATCCGAAGTTGCTGGAACTCAATGCGCAAGGATTCCTAAACGGACATACGCCATTCTCCGCGATGCTGGCCTTCTACACGGTGCTGCTCAGCGCCGTCACGGGCATCCGCGACGTGGCCCTCTCGAACGAGTCGAGCGCGAACGAACCGACGGTCCCGGGTACCAATATCAACCACCAGTACTCCAAGTCCTTGGAGTTCGAGACGGACTTTCGTGACTACGTCCACGACTGGATGGGCGACAGCAACCACTACTACAGCCACTTGCGTCCGTTCAACGAATTGCAGATTGCCGAAAAGTTCTCGCACTATCCGCAATATTTCCCTGTCTTCCGGAGCTGCAATGCCGGCAGCAAGGAAAACAGATGGTGTGGCCATTGCCCGAAGTGCCTTTTCGCCTACATCATCCTCTCGCCATTCATCCCTGATGCGAAATTGCAGGAGATTTTCGGTCACGATCTTTTGGATGACCCTACCTTGGAACAGACTTTCGACGAGCTGTCGGGGTTGTCGAAGATCAAGCCGTTCGAGTGCGTGGGCACTGTGCGCGAGGTCAACGAAGCCTTGCGACGCATTTGCAACACACATGGCGACAAATACCTGCTGAAGCACTATGTTAATGCTTCCCTCGCGCAGATAGAGGACGACATGTTGGAAGATTATTACAATATGGCACCCTGAAGAATTGCATTTGTAGGTCGGGATCAATGGCTTGGAATAACCGGCGCCCTTGAGGCGGAATCCATGTTGAAATCAGGCTTCCGTTCAGTGTGTTGCAAAGTGAAAAAAAACTTATCTTTGCACCATCATTTTAAATTACGGAATTATGATTATAACCACCACACCGTCCATTGAGGGCAAGCAGATTGTGAACTACCATGGCGTCGTCTCCGGCGAGGTCATCATGGGCATCAACTTCGTGAAGGATTTCTTCGCGGGGCTCCGCAACATCGTCGGCGGGCGCTCTGGCTCGTATGAGGACGAGCTGATTCGGGCCCGCGAGACCGCCTTGCAGGAACTTGAGAAACGCGCCGCCGAGGTGGGGGCAAATGCCGTGGTCGGTATCGACATCGATTATGAAGTGCTGGGTACGAACAACGGCATGCTGATGGTCATCGTCTCCGGTACGGCGGTCACGGCGGTTTAGGAGACCGGCGTCTCCGAGCGTGACGCCTCCTTGCGACGTTGGGAAGATCGTCTTTTCGTGGCGCTTGTGAGCGGCCTCCCCCTGTTTTATAGCCCCTCCAGCGCGTTGTCGATCACTTCGAAGACGTAGTGGTCTTTTTCGTACACGTGTCCGAAAATCTCTTTGGCTTTCAGGAAGTACTCCTTGGCGGCGGCCTTGTCGTGCTCAATCGCGAGGGTGCCTAAGTAGAAGTGCAGGTTGCCGAAAACCTTGTCGTTGTTCACATATTTCGGCAGCTGCGCCTTGTAGAAACGGATGAGCTCCTGCTCCTTGTCGGCGAACCGGTAGGCTTCCGTCATGGCCTGATAGATGGTCGGGTTTTCGGGGGCGAGTTCGAACAGTCTCTTGGCCGTACTGGGTGCCTTTGAATTGTCGGTGACCAAGTAGAGGCGCAACAGGGGCGACAGGTTGTAGTAGTCGTCAGGGATGAGCTTGTCCGCAGTTTCAAAGTATTTCAAGGCATTGCGGTAGTCGCCCTTTTCCATCAGGATTTGCCCGGTCATGCGGGCGGCATCCCCCTTGAGGTCTTTGTCCTTGTAGAGATCGTAAGAGGTTTTGGCTTGCGGGAAAGCGTTGTCGAGCTGGTCCGTGAACAGGTAGGCGTAGGCCAAGTTGTAGTGCGCGTCCGCCTTTTTGGGCTCCAGTTCGGTGGCCTTCTTGAGGTAGGGAATGCTCGCTTCGGTCTCCTCCTGCGTCAGCAGAGCCACTCCCATGTTGTGGTAGGTGATGTAGTCCCCGCATCCGCCGTCAATGGCTTTCTTGCTGTTCTCAACGATCTTCTGCGTCAGTTCCCCCTCGTCCCCAAGCCAGCCGCCGTACTTGTTAAGCACCTCGTTGTAGTAGAAGGCCAGCCCGCGGTACAGCTTGCAGTTGTTCGGGTATGCGGCAATCAGTTTGAGCAGGACGCTGTCGACTGGAAACGAGAACATACTGAACGATCCGTTTTTGCCACGATAGTCCATCACGTCTTCGTTCTTTTTCAAATCCTTGAGTGCGAAGACTTGATGCATCATGCTGGATACAAAGTAGTTGAGTACGATATCCTCTTTCATCAGCACGACATCGGGCTTCTCGTTGTCGGGGTCGTCGTTGTCCAGCAGGACGTACGCGGACTCGTACTTTTTCGCGTCAATCAGCTTCTGCGCCGCGGAGAGCACATCGGTTTGGGCTTGGCCGTATCCGGCGAATGCCAAGAGGACCAGCAGCAGGATGGTGATTTTATTCATCTATTTTATGGGGACTTCTCTGTTTTTCTTTCCGTGCTGTTGCCATAAGCGGGGCGAAGTCCGGTGAACCCCGCAATGGGGAAACAGCACGGCAAAAATAAAGTTTTTCCGCACTAAAAGATACGGAAAGTTGAAATGGTTGCACATGGGGGATTTTTTTTATTTGGGCGAGCCGGCGCGTTAGGGGCCGACGCTTCCAAGCGTCGCAAACACACTTTCACGGACCGACGTTTGGAAACGTTGTTCCCTCCCGCCGCGCCGTCGGGCTTTCCGCTACAATGTTTTTGGCCATCCGTCACCATAAGGGCGTATGCGATACACCCCTACAAACACCACATGTACGGGCGTATCGCATACACCCACAAGCCAAAAACATTTCCACTTCAATCCCTCTCGCACGCCCGTCCGGAACAACATCACGTTTCGCGGCGAAGGAACATTCCCCCTCGCCCGGACCTTTTTCCCGCGCCGCGAACTCCGCATCCGTCCCAAACGCATCGTCATCTACTCCCTCGACCGCGAGACACCCGCCCTGCAGCTCCACAAGTTCGACAAGGCTTACTTAGACGGCATCGCCGAGAATCTGCGCGAAGAGGGCTTCCATGCCGAAGCGTACTGACCATCAGGCGGCGTGGACATTCATGCCCAATCCCCACATTTCACTATCCTTCCCTTATCGAATCCCCAAAAATGATGATACACCCTTTCGCCACAGGGGCGTATTTTTGCCGCGATAAAACCACATGATATGGGAAGAAAACTCATTCCCGCTCTAACGGCCTGCCTGCTACTTGGTTTCCAGACAGTTATAGCGCAGAACAACGAGGCGGTGACGGAAAAGGTAACCGCCAAAGACAGTACAAAGTCCTTAGGCACGCTCACTATCGGCGGCTATGGAGAGGCGGTGTATAAATACAATTTCTTCAGCGACAACGTTTTCCGCTACTCCCGGGCGGCCAACTATGCCGATTCCCGGGGGCACGGTCGTATCGACCTGCCGCATGCCGTCATCATGCTGGGCTACGACTTCGGCCACGGCTGGTCGTTTAACACGGAGATTGAGTTCGAGCACGGCGGCACCGAGTCGGCCGTAGAGATAGAAGCGGAGGAGGCCGGCGAGTTCGAGAAGGAGATTGAGCGCGGCGGCGAGGTCGCCCTGGAGCAGTTCTGGCTGCAGAAGGCCTTCTGGGGCGGCAAAATGAACATCCGCGCGGGTCATATCGTCGTGCCCGTGGGCGGGACGAACAACGCCCACCTTCCCAACCAATTCTTCGGGGTCTATCGTCCCGAGGGCGAGAACACCATCATCCCTTGCACGTGGCATGAGACCGGCATCGAGCTGTGGGGCCGCATCAAGGACTGGCGCTACGACGTAATGCTGATCCCGTCGCTGAACTCCAGCATGTTCAATGTCTCGGGCTGGGTGCACAACGGCTCGGCCTCGCCCTACGAGTTCCGCGTCGCCAACAAGTTGGGCGTGGCCTTCCGCCTCGACAACTACAGCGTCAAGGGGCTGCACATCGGCGTGAGCGGCTTCGTGGGCAACACCTTCCGCAACGACATCGTCACCGACGAGCACTCCGCCCGCTACGCCGACGTGCACGGCACGCTGGCCATCGGCGGCCTCGACTTCAGCTACCAGTGCCACGGCTTCGTCCTGCGCGGCAGCGGCCTCTACGGCTACCTCTCCGACGCGGCCATGATTTCCGTCTATAATTCCACCCTGTCGAACAGCTCGCAGTCGCCCTACCCGCACACCCTCGTGGGGCAGTCGGCCTGGAGCGCCGGCGGCGAACTCGGCTACGACCTCTTCCACACGCTCAAGAACCCGAAGATGGACCGCCACAAGCTCTACCTCTTCGCCCGATACGAGTACTACGACTCCTACCTGCCCGCCCACACGCTCACCGACTACGAATGGACCGACCGGCACTGCGTGAGTGCCGGCCTCAACTATAGTCCGATAAAGGAAATCATCATCAAGGCCGAAGGCGGCGTGCGGCTGCTGAAGGCGCAGTACAACGACGAGCCCTGGTGCGCCATCGGCATCACATGGGCGGGAATGTTCAGCAGGGAATTCCGAAAAAAGGCGTAACCCCGCGCTGCCAGGCCATCAAAAGACGAAACAAACAAACAAAAAACGTAAAGATATGAAAAAGACTATCGTAGCCACCATAGTGGCAATGTCAATGTTCGTCGTGGGGTGCAACCACGGCAGCGGCGAGCTGGTCAACGAGAAACAGGCCGCCGTCATCAAGCAGTATGTAGAACACACTGTCGCTCCCACGTACAGCAATCTGGCGAGCTACACCGAACGGTTGGTTGATGAGCTGAAGGCTTTCAAGTCCTCCGGCTCGCAGGCTGACCTCAACAAGGCGTGCGAGACCTTCCTGACCGCCCGTGCCTGGTGGGAGAAGAGCGAGGCCTTCCTGTTCGGCGCCGCCAACGACTTCGGCATCGACCCGCACATCGACTCCTGGCCGTTAGACGTGGCCGCCTTCAACACCATGATGAGCAACACCGCCCAAATCCAGGCCATGGATGCCGAGGACGGCGATGTGTATGCCGGCGAGAAGCTGGGCAACTCCCTGCTCGGGTTCCACGGCATCGAATACATCCTGTTCAAGGACGGCCATGCGAAGAACGCCTCGGAAATCTCGGAATTGGAGATGATCTATGCCGTGGCGGTGGCTGGCGACCTCCGCAACCGCTGCTTCCAGTTGGAAGTGAGCTGGGTGGGCGACGCCGCCCCGAAATCGCACCGCGACAAGGTGGACGAGCTGGAGCTGAACACCACGGTCAACAGCAGCGGCAGCAGCTACGGCGACAACCTGAAGAACTCCGGCAACCCGGGCAGCACCTACGCCAGCACCGTAAGCGGCCTCATGGCCATTATCGACGGCTGCAAGACCATCGCCGACGAGGTGGGCACCTCCAAGATCGGCAAGCCCCACAACGGCGAAGACCCCGACTACATCGAGTCGCCCTACAGCCAGCGCTCCATCGAGGACTTCTACAACAACATCATCAGCATCCAGAACGCCTACTACGGCGGCATCGAGGGGCAGCGCAACGACAAGCTCTCCCTGCACACCTACGTCAAGAAGATGGACTCCAAGCTCGACAACGAGGTGGAGGAGGCCATCCGCAACGCCCTGGCCAAGATCCAGGCCATGCCCGCCCCCTTCGTGCAAAATTACACCAACTCGGCCAACGGCGATGCCATCGAGGCTTGCCAAAACCTCGACGACGTGCTCTCCAAGGTGACCGACGCGCTCCGCAGCTACGAAGATTAACCCCATGGCCATGCACACCATTCATCATAAAAATCATTCCTTAAGCAGTCTCAAAGAGACAAGATTTTAATAACCCCACACAAGCGTAGCGTAGTGTGGGGACAACAAAAAAGAAAGAATATGAAAAAAATCCTAATCCTCATCATAGCGGCCGCCCTTTTCGCGAGCTGCAACAAACCCGAGAACAGCGAAATGTCATGGATCGAGGAGGAAACCTATGCCGGCGGCAAGTTAGGCACCACGTTCAACAGCTCCTCGTCGGCCTTCGAGGACCCTGCCCCGGCGGTCACCGACATTGCCGCCTTCAAGTACGGCGAGTACCTGTTCGAGCGCGACTTCAATATCAACACGTCGCCGTTCAACGGTCTCGGCCCGCTCTACATCCGCAGTTCCTGCATCGCGTGCCATCCCGGCTACGGCCACGGCAAGCGCATGGACCGCTACGCCGCCGGCGACTGGGGCAACGGCTACCTGCTGGTGGTCACCGACCAGAACGACAACTACGTGACCTCGCTCACGGGCATGCCGCAGACAAAGGCAGTGACACCATTCAAGGCCCCAATCGACGAGAGCCAGATCCAGATCAGCTGGTTAGATTACACCGACGAATGGGGCAACCGCTTCCCGGACGGCGAGACCTACAGCCTGATCTACCCTGAGGTCACCATCCCCGCCTCCGCCTACTACGTGCCTTTGGAGGTCAACGGCATGCCAGTACCCTACGGTACGGAAATCGTGCGTTTGGAGAGCACCATCGGCATCTACGGGACGGGGCTGTTGGACGCCATCCCCGACGACTCGCTGAAGGCGCAATACCAGCGCGAGTACAACGCCGGCGCACAGCTCAACCCTGCCATGTGGGCAGGCAATGACTGGGCACCGACGGGACTCTACGGCAAGACCAACCATCCGAAACGGTTCACCTACGCCTGTTCACGCGGCCCTCTGCAGGACGGACCCGGCGCGAACGCCATCTGGAACATCACCAACGTGACCCGAGGCGACCGACGTTATCACTACATGACCGAGACCTACGCCCGCGTGGCCTCCCGCGACCCGGAGGTGCAGGCCAGCTTCTACGCCTATTTCCCGGAATATAACATCACCGGAAATCCCGAGACAGATATCTACAACTACCTGATGAGCAAGGAGCTGCCAGCCGAGATGAGCAACGATGACTATGTAAACCTGATGGTGTGGCACCGCGGCTTGGCCGTACCCGCCGCACGTAACCTCAAAGACGAGGAGGTGCAGAAGGGACGCAAAATCTTCCGCGAAATCGGCTGCGCCACCTGTCACCGTCCCAGCTGGACCACCGGTTCAGACCGTTTTACCGACCCCAACGGCTTCTTCACCACCGGCGACACCCGCCTGCCGCGCTATCCCAACCAGAAGATATGGCCCTACTCTGACATGGTGCAGCACCGTCTATGCATGAAGAATGACATCCGCACGGGCTGGTGCAGAACCACGCCGCTGTGGGGTCGCGGACTCTCCGCCATCTGCACCGGCGCCAGCGACCGCCTGCATGACTGCCGCGCCCGCAACGTCATCGAAGCCATCATGTGGCATGGCAGCTCCCAAAGCGACGCCCGCAAGTCTGTGGAAAAATTCCGCAACCTCAGCAAGGAGGAGCGCGACGCTGTGGTGAAGTTCATTAATGCCATCTAATGGTTTTAAGTTTAAGTTTTAAGTTTAAGTTTAAGTCATTTTCCCTTTTTCACTATTTAAAATGAACAAACTCCGTCACCTCCTCTCCTCCTTCCTCATCGCCTTGATTGTCGCCATGGCGGCGGGCACGTTTGTGGAAAAGTTCCACGGTTCCGACTATGCGCTAAGCCACGTCTATGACTCGTGGTGGTTTGTCGGGCTGTGGGCACTGCTCGCCATCGGCATGATTGTGATGATGGCGGCCCGCAAAAGCTGGCAACGCCCCGTGGTCTGCGCCCTGCACGCCTCCGTCCTGCTGATCCTCCTCGGCGCCCTGCTGACGATGCTCACCGGGCAGCACGGCGAGATGACACTGAACCCCGGCAAAGCCATCAACCGCTTCACGGTGGAGCACCATGGCGAAAGCAGCGAAGCCAGCTTACCCTTCTCGCTGACCCTCGACCGCTTCGAGGTGGAGACCTATCCCGGCACGCATTCGCCGATGGACTTCGTGAGCTACCTCAAGGTCAGCGACAACGGCACAATCACCGATGCCAAAATTTCCATGAACCACATCCTGAAGTACCGGCACTACCGCTTCTACCAGAGCGACTACGACGAGGAGGGCAATTCCGTGCTGGCCGTGGCCCACGATCCGTGGGGTGTCGGCGTGACCTACGCGGGATACTTCCTGCTGTTCACCGCCCTCATCGGATTGTTCTTCGAGCGCAACGGACAATTCCGCCGGCTTTTGCAGAAGACGGCCGGAAAAGTTGCTGTCGTGTTTGCCCTGCTGACCTTTGCCGCCGCCCTTCCCGCGCAGGCCGTCGACAAGCCCCGCGCCCTGCCGCGCGAGAGTGCCGACAAGATGGGCCAAATGTACGTGATGTACAAGGGGCGTGTCTGTCCGCTGCAGACCCTCGCCAAGGACTTCACCACCAAACTGTGCGGCGAGGCCCACTATCGTGGCTACACGCCGGAACAGGTCTTCAGCGGTTGGCTCTTCTACTTCGATGAATGGAAAGACGAGCCGATGTTCAAGATCAAAGGCGACTATGTGCGCGAAAAACTCGGCATTGACGGAAAATACGCCCGCCTGTCTGATTTCGGCGACCCATACGGGCAGTACAAACTCGACGGCGTGGTCAAGTCGCTGCCGATGGGCGATCCCAAACGCAAGAACTTCCGCGCCGCCGACGAGAAATACCAGCTCATCAACATGCTTAACAACGGCAAGTTGCTCAAGATGTTTCCCCACGCCGACAGCACCAAGGAGGTCACGTGGTATTCGCAGAACGACGAGCTGCCCTTGAGCATCTCCGACGACGAATATCTCTTCATCCGCAAACAGCTGAGCCTTTGCCAGGAATATGCCGTGACGGGCGATTTCGAGGAGTTGGACAAAATCTTTGAGAAGACCAGGCTCTATCAGGAGAAGTACTCCCTCGGACAAGTGCAGCCCAAGGCACAGTTCCGCGCCGAACGGCTCTACAACAGGCTCACGGCCGGCCGCTGGCTCGCCATGGTGACCATCACCATCGGGCTGGTCTGTTTTGCGGCGGCCTTGATATGCCTCGGAAGGAACCGCAAGCTCTACAAGCCGGTCTATGGGATGTCTGTGCTTTGGGTGTCGCTGCTATGCCTTTTCCTGGCCACAGTCTTCATCCTGCGCTGGATTGCCGGCGGCCACGTGCCGATGGCGGGCAGCTTCGACTCCATGAACCTGCTGGCGTTGAGCATCTGCATCCTCACGCTGATTCTGCTTCGGAAATACGAAATGGCCCTGCCTGCGGGACTGCTGATGGCCGGTTTCGTGCTGCTGGTGCAGATGATGGGCGGTTCCAACCCTCCCGTCACCCATCTGATGCCCGTGCTGACCTCCCCGCTGCTCAGTCTTCACGTCACGGTCATCATGATTGCCTACGCGCTGCTGTTCTTCGTCATGCTCAACGGCATCAGCGCAGTGGTCGTGCGCCTCGTGCAGCCCGCCAACACGGCCTATCTGGAGCGGCTTCGCGACATCAGCATGATCCTGCTCTACCCAGCGGTGGCGCTGTTGGCGGCGGGCATCTTCATCGGCGCGATATGGGCCAACATCTCGTGGGGCAACTACTGGTCGTGGGACCCCAAGGAGGTGTGGGCGCTTATCACACTGTTGATCTATGCCGCCCCCTTGCATAACACCCTCTGGAAAAACTTCCAAAAGCCGATGTTCTTCCACATCTACGGCATCCTGGCGTTCCTGAGCGTCGTGATCACCTACTTCGGGGTGAACTTCCTGTTGGGCGGCATGCACAGCTATGCGTAGCAACAGCCGGAAGATGAATGAATTAGCAATTAGCAATGGTAAGTCTTTCTCCGTGAGATCCGAATGATCCACAAAGAAAACACTCACCGCCGAAGATGCACCCTCGGCAGCATCACCGCCGACTCCACGGGGTCGTTCTCGCCGCGCCAGGCCGCCACAAAGGCCACCTCGGCCGCATAGACCGTGAATCCTTGCCGGAAAAGTTCCTGCAGCTCGTTGCGCTTCTTCGCGGAGAGAACCGCCACGCAGTCGCCCGCCGCCGAATAGAAACCGTTGTCCTTGAACCATAGCGGCTGCCCGCTGCGCAACGACAGAATCTCCGCCTTCTTATCCTTGAAGTAGTCCAGATAGACATCTCTATGGGTCAGCTGCACGGAGATGTCGTTCGGCGCGTTGTACATCGTGCGGTCTTCCTCGTAGTCCACAGCTTGGTGCGAAATCCCGTCGAAAAGCGGCGTGCAGGTGTGGAGGTACAGCGCTTTCCGGGCACGGGTCATGCCCACATACAGCTTCCGGATGTTCTCCGCCGACTCCTCTTCATTCCGCGCCAGCATCATGTACACCGTGTCGAACTCGCGGCCTTTGGTCTTGTGGATGGTGGAGACCAACACGGTCTGTTTATCAGCGAAACAGAAGTCCTCAATGTTGGACTCGAACACGAAATCGCCCAAGTCGCTGCGATATTTCACCCGGTTAGTGCTTTCAAAAGCGTGAAAGAAGCCTTTCAAATACTCCAGCAGATCGCTTTGTGCATACGTGCTTAAAGTTTTTTCCTTCGCCTCCTTCCAGGTGGTGTCCGAAATGACCGGCGTGGAAGTCCGCCTGTCAACCTGCTTCAGGAAATAGCGGATTTCCGCCAAGTCGGCCAACCGGAACGAACCGCCCGACTGTATCAGCTTGGTGCGGAATCCCTCCTTGTGCAAAAGTCCCGCCATCTGCACCGCCTCGTCGTTGGTATTGGTCATCACGCATACGGTTCCTGTTATTCCGTTGTGTTTCAATTGATTGATGATGGGCGTGTATAGGTTGCTGCTGTTGTGTTTGGTCAGAAAAACCTGCCCGCTCTCCTGACTTATCGCCGTGCAACCCTGTTTTTTCATGCGGTTGTCCAAACGATGAATGAAACGGTCGGAAAATTGGACGATGTTCCGGCAACTGCGGTAGTTTTCGGTCATCTCATATTGAACGGCTTGGAAATCAGAGATGAACGACTGCATGTATTTGGAATCGGAACCGCGGAACTGATAGATGTTCTGGTCGTCGTCACCGACGGCAATCACACGCATCTCCTCGTTTTGTCGCATCAGTGCGCTCACGAGCGCGTACTCGTCGGCGTCCATGTCCTGCGCTTCGTCGATTACTAACACGGTTTTTCCGATTTTGGTGGGTTCCACCTCGCCATTCTCAATCATGTCAGCAGCCATACGAACCACCTGGTTCATGTCTTCCAGATTCCCCATTTTTCCTATCAAATCAAAGCTATAGGAGTGGAAGGTCTTGATGTCCACGAAATGGGCGGCGCCTCCAATCAGCTTGATTAACCGTTGTTTGAACTCGATGGCGGCGGCGCGGGAGAAGGTCAGCATCAGCAACTGCTCGTGTTTCACGTCCTCCATCAGCAGCAGGGAAGCCAATTTGTGTACCAGCACCCTCGTCTTGCCGCTGCCCGGTCCGGCGGCCACCACAATGCACTTTGACTGCTTGTCTTGGATGATTTCCAGCTGACTTTCAGATAGTTCACCAAACAGCTGCCGGTATTTCTCCACCGTGATGTTCTTTTCGATTTCCTTCGCCCTGTCCCCCTTGAAGTATTGGCTGACAAACTGCTTGTGGTCTAACAGAAAATAGTCCTGCACAAACTGCAACGCCGCGCCGTAGTCCTTGACCATGAGATTGGCATATTCTCCAACGATGTGTATCTGCCTGATTTTCTGTTTGTAAAACTCGTCCAACAGCCGGTAGTCTTCTTTTTTGTATTTGTACTTCATGTCGGTCAGGCGGCGGATTTGCATGGCGTTGTAAACCACCATGAACCCGCCTTCCAATTTGAGCGCCCCTATTTTGCTGAGATAGAGCAGCGCTTCCTCCACATCGCCGATGGTGCATTCCGATGTGTTCATCCTGATACTTTCTGAAAAAGATTTTTGAAGTTCAATAACAGAGAATTGTACCAATCTATAGTTAGAGTTTGCATTGTCAATTTCTTTTCTTAAAGAAGCGTACATTTTTTCGATGATGAACCTGCAAAGGTCGATACGAAGACTGTTTTTTCTCCAAATTAAATCATAATCTTGATTTAATGAGAAAAGAACCACTTCTTTATTAGGATCCTCGTGTTTCTTTATGTATGATTTGATACTTAGAAAGTTAAGGATAGTGCGAATATTTCGAGTAGATGTCTTGGGGATTCCAGCCTTTGCCGCTTGTTCATTTAACTCTTTATATGAGGTGATTACTCGATTGTCGTGGTATCTGACTTTTGCCAACAAGAATTGTTCGAGTTTGGCAAAAATCTCGAAACATTTTAGGGACAGCTTCTCATTGTCAGATTTATGAATGAAAGCCGACATGTCGCGGGAGTCGGCCAGGATTCCCTCCTGCCGCATCAGGTTCACGGCTTGGATGACCTCGGCTTTGGTCATGCCCAGCATGTCGGCCAGATAGTCCACGCGGGATTCGGCTTCCACGGAGCCTGCATTCGCTTTGTATTTGTTGGAAATCAAGGACTTGATAATCCGGATGGCCTGCTCCCGTTCATCGTGGGAGAAGAGTGGGGAGTGGTCGATGCGCAGGCGGGCCTCCTCCATGTTTTTGACTTTGATACCTGTAGCGAACACGCGGGGCACGTTGTTGCCGCGTTTTATATAGCCAGCTTCCTCCAACGCCGCTATGGCAGTGCGCACGCGAGTTTCAATCTCGCTTACTGAATCGTTCCAACCTGCCTGGCGTGCAATTTCCAAAGCGGAGCAGCTAACCGACTTCCGTTGCCGCGTGAGGTCTTTGATGACTTTCCAAACCTGCTGTATTTCGCTGATACTCAGTTTTGTCTGGTTTAGTAGGATGAAGTGTTTGTCCAAATCGTGGTCGCTGAACAAAATGTAGCATTGGGCGTTGAGTTGCGGGTCTCTTCCAGCGCGTCCCGCCTCCTGCACGTAATTCTCCAACGAGTCGGAAATGTCATAGTGGATCACCATGCCCACGTCTTTTTTATCTACTCCCATGCCGAATGCGGATGTTGCCACGATGGCCCGCACCTGGTTGTCCATGAAGGCATTCTGGGTGGCAATTTTGTCGTTGGGGTCCATTTTACCGTTAAAGGGCAGCGCGGGGAAACCGTCTCTGGTCAGCTTTTCGGCAATCTCCCTCGTCTTTTGCCGGCGCGAAACGTAGATGATGGTCGGATAATCGGTAGCAGTCAGCAGGTTGCGCAGATAGTCGTATTTCTCTTCTTCCGTTTCTGCATGGATGACGGAATAGCGCAGGTTGGTCCTCGTTGCTGTGGAGGCAAACATCTCAAGTTCCAATCCCAACTTCCGCTGGAAATAGTCGCGAATGTCGGAGATGACCTTCTGTTTGGCGGTGGCGGTGAAGCAGGAAACTGGAATGGACACGCGGTTGCCTTTTTTCTCCTGGATTTTCCGGATGAAGTCGCCGATGTAGAGGTAATCGACGCGGAAGTCGTGGCCCCAAGCGGAGAAGCAGTGTGCCTCGTCGATGACGAAACGCACCACATTGCGGGAAAGGAGCAGCTTCTCAAGGGTTTTGGATCGAAGCATTTCCGGCGCGATATAGAGCATGGAGGCACTGCCGTCGGCGACCCTTTCGAAAGCGTTCGCGCGCGTGATGGGATCCAGCAGCCCGTTGATGGAGACCGCCTCAGTGATTCCTTTTTCCGCGAGGTTATCGACCTGGTCCTTCATCAGCGACTGCAGCGGCGAGATGACCACCGTGAGCCCGTGCTCGTTCCGCCCCGCCATGATGGCTGGAAGTTGGAAGGTCAGCGACTTGCCGCCGCCGGTAGGGAAGATGGTGAGCAGCGATTTACCGTCCACCGCCGCCTGTACCGCTTTCTCCTGCATCGGCTCGCCGTCGAAGGTGCGGAACTCTTTATAGCCGAAAACAGATTGCAGGTTTTTGTGGATGTCCAATCGTTCGTAGCAATAGGTGCATGATTGGTGGCACGGGGTATTGCAAAGCACTTTCAAGACATGCTCGACGACCGGGAACTGGTGGAGCACCCACGGCGGTGTGATGGAAAAGGCGTCGCCGCTGTGGATGAGGGCGAGGGCGTAGGCCAGCTCTGTCGGGTGTTCCGAGACGAGTCTCGAAATGTCAGCATGGTCGCAGATCAACCCTTTGAATTGCGCCTGAATCAATTCCGCCAAGTCGTTTTCTCTTTCTTCGAAGCCGATATAGTCGAAAAATCTCTCGAATTCCTCTCGTCGGTGTAGCAGTTTGTAATAGATGGACTGCATTTCTTTGGACAGGTTGTTGAATGCGGAGATTTCATCGTAGAAAAGGTCGCGTGCTTTCAGACTGTCATTGAGCGGGTTGTTCATCTCCTCGACCTGCAACTTTTCGTCTTTCACCAGCTTGTGATAAGGTCGGCGCGGGAAAAGGAGAGGGGAGAGGTACAGCGTGTCGATGGCCTTCTTACGCTTGAGGCCGGGGATGTCGGCAAGAAATTTGAGGTCGTGGTGCAGGATGTTGTGCCCGCAGAGGTATTCGGCATTGCGGATGAATTTCGCGAACTCGTCCCTCGAAGCCGTGTGCAGTTTTTCCTCCGGCTCAACGAACGCCCCGAAATCATGCACTTTCCGCCCGTCTAAGGAGACTTCGGTGTCAATAAAGGCGACAACGCGGCTCTTTCCCGCCGATTGCGAGAAAGAATGGCGTATCCTGTTCAGATATTCTTGAATGCTGGGCATGGCCTTCTGCGCACAAAATCATTTCAAGGCGCAAAAGTACATTTTTTTCGGTGATTGGAGGTTTGTGAATGGTGAATTGTGGCAAAAGTCAAGACAGTATTGAATAATGCAGAAGTCTTCCTAATTCCCAATTCCTAATTCCACCTTGTATTCTCCCACGGTCATCGTCTCCCGTTCGAACGCCACGCCGACCTTCACGACCTGGCGGCCTTCGGTCTCGTAGG
>CAMHNQ010000044.1 GCA_946186495.1 uncultured Bacteroidales bacterium | reverse complement strand
TTTCTTTGTTCATTTTTGTTGACGCTTGTGTCAACTTTTTTCAGCGCAAGACAAAATATCGAAGAAGTAACGGAGAACTATCGGAGAAATAGTATGCCTGCTGCTGCTCTGATAGGGTGCAAATAGGACGCAGACACGAATCAAACGGTCAACACAAGAGAAGCGTCGTCTCCTAATCCACGCTGGCTCGCCCAAATAAAAAAGTATGCATTGCGACGCTGGGAAGCGTCGTCTCCTAATCCGCGCTGGCTCACCCAAATAAAAAAGTTGATGCGTAAGCCCTGTGTCTGTGACAGGGCCTTTTGCATAATGGCATAATTTTTGTATGTTTGCACCAATTTTAAAACACCCATATTTATGGAAATCAAGTATTCGGAAGAAATGAACTACATCTTGGCTGAAGCGAATGAGCTTGCCAAATCATACCATTCTCAACAAATTGGATTAGAACATCTTATGATATGTCTTCTCCGCTACCCGGGAGAGAGTGTCACCCAAAAAATCTTCAATACATTCCAAATAGACCTCAACGGCTTGCGCACCCGTCTGGAGCAGATGTTGGAGACTCCTGACAGCAAAGCCGACACCCAGGTGGAAAAAATCCCCATAAGCGTCCAGGCACAAGGCCGCCTGCACCTCTCCTTCCTCTTCTCCAAGCAGTATAGGAGTGAGACGGTGGAGTCCTATCACCTCATCCTGGCCATCCTGAAGCCCGCGCAGCTTGACAGCCAGAACACCATCAAGATGCTGCTGGCACAGGCCGGTCTCACATTCGAAACCTTCGAGGACGAGTTGCGACACGAGCTGCACCTTTCCGACACGGCCGCCCCCGCAGGTGCCTACCACGATGACGAGGACGACGAAAATGACCGCCGCACTATGAAGAAAGGGAAGGAGGCCGGGAAATCGGCCACGCCGATGCTCGACAATTTCGGCAAGGATTTGACCAAGATGGCAGCCGAGGGCAAAATCGACCCCGTCGTGGGGCGCCAGAAAGAACTCGAACGCATTGCACAGATACTCTGTCGCCGCAAAAAAAACAACCCAGTCCTCATAGGTGAGCCTGGCGTCGGCAAATCGGCTTTGGCAGAGGGGCTTGCCCTGCAGATAGCCTCCGGCCACGTCTCGCGGACACTCCTCCACAAGCGCATCGTCAGCCTTGACATGGCTGGACTTGTGGCGGGCACCAAGTATCGTGGCCAATTCGAGGAACGAGTGAAAACCATCCTGGAGGAACTCGAGAAGAACACGGATGTCATCCTCTTCATCGACGAGCTGCATACCATGGTCGGGGCCGGCAACGCACCCGGCAGCATGGATGCCTCCAACCTCTTCAAGCCTGCCCTCGCCCGCGGGGAGCTGCAGTGCATCGGCGCCACCACCCTCGACGAATATCGCGAGCATATCGAAAAGGACGGCGCCCTGGAACGCCGTTTCCAGAAAATCATCCTCGAACCCGCCACCCCCGAGGAAACCCTCGACATTCTCAACAATATCAAAGACAAATACGAAGACCACCATGCCGTTAAATACAACGACGAAGCCATCAAAGCATGTGTGGCTATGTCAAATCGCTATATATCGGACCGTTGTCTTCCGGACAAAGCTATTGACGTGATGGACGAGGCGGGTGCGCGGCTCCACATCCAGAACATCCATGTGCCAGAGGAACTCCTGGCTGTGGAGGCCTCCATAGAGGAGCAGGAGAAACTGAAAACGGACGCGATCCACAACCAGCAGTACAACGAGGCCGCCAAATACCGCGACCAAATCAAGATGCTGCAAGAGGAGCGGAAAATGATTCAAAAGACGTGGGAAAACAGCGTGAACGAAAACCGCCCGTTCGTGACGGAGGACACTGTGGCTGAGGTCATTGCCATGATGACGGGCGTGCCTGTGCAGCGAATCGCCAAAAACGAGGGCGAACGGCTGATGCGCATGGCTTCGGAACTGCAGGGAGTGGTCATCGGGCAGGACGAGTCAGTGGTGAAAGTCGCGAAAGCCATCCGCCGGAACCGCGCCGGACTGAAAGACCCCAACAAACCTATCGGAACATTCATCTTCCTTGGCCCCACCGGAGTCGGAAAAACCTACTTGGCCAAAGTCCTGGCCGAATATCTGTTTGATTCCCAAGATTCTATCATCCGCATCGACATGAGCGAGTACATGGAGAAACACACGGTCTCCCGCCTCATTGGGGCGCCTCCGGGCTATGTGGGCTACGAAGAGGGCGGTCAGCTTACCGAGAAAGTGCGCCGCAAGCCCTATTCCATCGTGCTGCTGGACGAAATCGAGAAAGCGCACCACGATGTCTATAACGTGCTGCTGCAGGTCTTCGACGAGGGACAGCTCACCGACGGCATGGGCCGCAAAGTCGATTTCAAGAACACCATCATCATCATGACTTCCAACGTGGGCACCCGCGAGCTGAAAGACTTCGGCACGGGGATGGGATTCAGCACCGACGCCACCAAGGCCGGCGAACGCAAAGCGGCCCAGGGCATACTCGAAAAAGCCCTCAAAGCCACTTTTGCCCCTGAATTCCTTAACCGCGTCGATGATGTCATCTATTTCAATAGCCTTGGCAAGGAAGATATCGGAAAGATCATAGACATCGAGCTCAAAAAAGTGCTGCAACGCGTGAAAGACCTCAACGTGGAAATCGCTGTCACCGAAAAGGCGAAGAACTTCCTTGTGGAGAACGGTTGGGACGCCAACTACGGCGCCCGCCCGCTAAAACGCACCATCCAGAAGTACGTTGAGGATGTCCTCGCCGAGGAAATCCTCAACATGACCCTCGTCTCTGGCGACTCCGTGGAACTGGACTACGACGACCTCAAGGAAGAGATGCTGGTGGCCCACATCAACCCCGTGGCGGCGGCCGTGGCTGGAAATGACGAATGACCTACCGCTGATTTTTTCCTTTTGCGGCCCCGAATGAACCGATCACACGCAGAAACACAGGGCACGCATTATTCTTTCGTGCGGTGATTGCAAAAAAGGAGAGGGATGTGAACTATTCTACCCTCTCCTTTTTTCTTTATTTTGCATTCAAAAAAATTGTACTTTCGCAAATTATTTATATTGTGCGTTTTAGCGTAATAATTTTATATAACAAATTAAATATCAATTAAATATGGCAATGCAAGATAAAATCAACGAGTTGCTCGCCTTGCGCGAGAAGGCTCGTTTGGGCGGCGGTCAAGACAAGATTGACAAACAGCACGCCAAGGGTAAATATTCAGCTCGCGAGCGCATCATGATGTTCCTCGACGAGGGCAGCTTTGAGGAGTTCGACATGTTCGTGACCCACCGCTGCACCAACTTCGGCATCGAGAAGGACAAATTCCTCTCCGACGGCGTCGTCACCGGCTACGGCACGGTGAACGGCCGCCTGGTCTATGTCTTCTCGCAGGACTTCACGGTCTTCGGCGGCTCGCTGTCCGAGACCTTCGCGGCGAAAATATGCAAGGTGATGGACCAGGCCATGAAGGTCGGCGCGCCCGTCATCGGCTTCAACGACTCCGGCGGAGCCCGTATCCAGGAGGGCGTGAACAGTCTGGCCGGCTATGCCGAGATCTTCCAGCGCAACATCCTCGCCTCGGGCGTGGTGCCGCAGATCTCCGCCATCTTCGGCCCCTGCGCCGGCGGTGCCGTCTATTCCCCTGCATTGACCGACTTCATCATGATGACCCAGAACTCCAGCTACATGTTCGTCACGGGTCCGAAGGTCGTGAAGACCGTCACCGGCGAGGACGTGACCACCGAGCAGCTCGGCGGCGCGACCATCCACTCCACCAAGTCCGGCGTGGCGCAATTCTCCGTGTCCGACGAGGAGACGGGCATCGCCCTGCTGCGCGAGCTCATCGGCTACCTGCCCTCCAACAACATGGAGGAGCCCCCGTACGAGCCCACCGAGGACCCCATCAACCGCCTGGAGGACTCGCTCAACTCCATCATCCCCGACAACCCGAACCAGCCCTACGACGTGAAAGACGTGATTGCCGGCATCGTCGATGACGGCAAGTTCTTAGAGGTACACGCCACCTACGCCCAGAACATCGTGGTCGGCTTCGCCCGCTTCAACGGCATGAGCGTGGGCATCGTGGCCAACCAGCCCAAGTGCATGGCCGGCGTGCTCGACATCAACGCCTCCCGCAAGGGCGCGCGTTTCGTCCGCTTCTGCGACGCCTTCAACATCCCGTTGGTCACGCTGGTTGACGTCCCCGGCTTCCTGCCCGGCACCGGCCAAGAGTACGGCGGCATCATCCTGCACGGCGCGAAACTGCTCTACGCCTACGGCGAGTGCACTGTGCCGAAGGTCACCGTCATCCTGCGCAAGAACTACGGCGGAGCCTACTGCGTGATGAGCTCCAAGCACCTGCGCGGCGACGTGAACTACGCCTGGCCGACCGCCGAGATTGCCGTCATGGGCGGCAGCGGCGCCGCCGAGATCCTCTACGGCTCCCAGATGAAGAAGATCGAGGATGCCGGCGAACGCCAGAAATTCCTCGACGAGAAGGTGGAGGAATACCGCCAGAAATTCTCCAACCCGTATGTGGCCGCCCAGTACGGCTACATCGACGACGTCATCGAGCCGCGCAACACCCGTTTCCGCGTGATCCGCGCCCTCGAGTCGCTGCGCAACAAACGATTGGAGAACCCCGCCAAGAAACACGACAACCTGCCGTTGTAATCAATCCAGTAGGGACGCGATTCATCGCGTCCGTGAATCGGACACGATATTAAAAATCGGACGCGATAAATCGCGTCCCAACAATAAAAAAAACAATAAATTAGAGTTTTATGAAATCAATTTACAAATATATTTTCACCGTTGTCGTGCTGTTCGCCGTCACCGCCACCTTCGGGCAGTCGGTGCACGACCTGCGCCTCAACGAGATGATGATCAAGAACGTGGACAACTATGCGGACGAGTATGGCCGGCACGTGCCGTGGGTGGAGATCTTCAACACCGCCTACAACACGGTCAACATCACCGGCTGCTTCCTCACCGATGACACCACGGGCTTGGCCGCCGCCGGCAAGAAAGGCGGCACGATTCCCTCCACTTGGTACCGTATCCCCACGGACCAGCACATGTACATGCCCCAGCGCAGCTTCCTGGTTTTCTTCCTGGACAACTCGCCGCTGTACGGCCCGTTCCACACCAATTTCACCCCTGCGGAGTCCAAGACGCACTACATCGCGCTCATCAGCTCCGACGGCAAGGAGCTCCTCGACCTCGTGGAGTATCCCGTGGAACTGCGCGACACCTCCCGCGTGTTCGGCTACGTGGCCGACGGAGCGCGCGACAACAAAGCCTTCAAGAAGGGCGTCCGCGCCTCGGGCGAGCTGAACTTCCTGAGCGACTTCACCCCTGCATCCTCCAACGAGACCGAGGTGAAGATTTCCAAGCAGGACAAGCTCAAACGCGACGACCCCTACGGCATCGGCATGGCCATCATCTCCATGGCCGTGGTGTTCACGGCGCTCATCATGATCTACGTCATGCTGAAAATCTTCAACTACGCGAGCCGCCGCACCACGATGAAGTCGAAAGCAAAGGAGGAGGCCGCCAAAGCTCCTGCCATGGCTGCGGCCGCAGGCACCAAAAACGATGACGAGGCCGTGAACGGCGAGACCGTGGCCGCCATCGGCACCGCCCTGCACCTCCACTTCGGCAGCATGCACGACGAGGAGAGCGAGGTCATCACCATCAACATGCCCTCCAAGCACTACTCCCCGTGGGCGCAAAAAGAACTCACCATGAAGAGAAACCCCAGAAGATAATCACCAAAATTTGAAAAATAAAGAATATGAAAACCTATAATTTTAAGATTTACGGAAACAAGTATGCCGTCGAAGTCGGCGAACTGGAAGACAATAACATCGAAGTGACCGTCAACGGCACGCCCTACAAGGTGGAGCTCGACATGGAGCTGAAGCCCCGGACAGTGAAGCCCGTGGTGAAAGTGGCCGCCGCCCCGAAGGCGCAGGCCGCCGCTCCCGTACAGAAGGTGGCACCAGCCGCTCCAACGGGCGGTGGCGGCACCCTCAACTCCCCGCTGCCCGGCACCGTGCTCGACGTGTTCGTGAAACCCGGCGACGCAGTCAAGGCCGGCCAGCGCCTCCTCCTGCTCGAAGCCATGAAGATGGAGAACAACATCGACGCCGACCGCGACGGTGTGGTCAAGGAGGTGAAGGTGAGCAAGAGCGACGCCGTCATGGAAGGACAAGTGCTCGTGGTTTTTGAATAGTTTCCCAACAAGAAAAGATTGAGATTATGTTAGAATTTTTCAAAGAAGGATTATTGCAATTCCTGAGCTATTCCGGCTTCGGAAACTGCACCTGGGGGCATATCATCATGATATGCATCGGCCTGGTGTTCATAGCTCTGGGCATTATCAAGGAGTATGAGCCACTGTTGCTCGTACCCATCGGTTTCGGTATCATCATCGGCAACATCCCGTTCACGGACGGTCTGCAAGTTGGTGTCTACGAGAGCGGTTCTGTTCTCAACTACCTCTATTTCGGTGTGGTGAAAGGTTTCTATCCGCCCTTGATCTTCCTTGGTATCGGGGCCATGACGGACTTCTCGGCCCTCATTTCCAATCCGAAGTTGATTCTGGTCGGTGCGGCGGCGCAATTCGGCATTTTCGCGGCCTACATCACGGCTTTGCTGTTGGGTTTCACGCCTATGGAAGCCGGTGCTATCGGCATCATCGGCGGCGCTGACGGCCCTACGGCCATCTTCATCTCCTCCAAGCTTGCCCCGAGCATGATGGGTGCCATCGCCGTGTCGGCCTACTCCTACATGGCCTTGGTGCCGGTGATCCAACCGCCTATCATGCGCGCGCTGACCACCCCGCAGGAGCGCCTCATCCGCATGCGCCCGCCCCGTGCCGTCAGCCACCGCGAGAAAGTGCTCTTCCCGATGCTCTGCATCCTGCTCACTGCATTCCTCGTCCCTACGGGCCTGCCTTTGCTGGGTATGCTGTTCTTCGGCAACCTGCTCAAGGAGAGCGGCGTGACCAAGCGTTTGGCCAACACCGCCTCCGGCCCCATCGTGGATATCGTCACCATCCTCATCGGTCTCACCGTCGGTGCCTCCACGCAGGCCACCAACTTCCTGCGCCCCGCATCCATCCTCATCTTCGTGCTGGGTGCCTTCTCCTTCGTGATTGCCACCGCTTCCGGCGTCCTCTTCGTGAAGTTCTTCAACCTCTTCCTTAAGGGTGACAACAAGATCAACCCGCTCATCGGCAATGCCGGTGTCTCCGCCGTGCCCGACGCGGCACGTGTTTCCCTGATTGAGGGCCAGAAATACGACCGCACCAACTTCCTGCTTATGCACGCCATGGGCCCCAACGTGGCCGGCGTCATCGGCAGCGCAGTCGCCGCCGGTATCCTGCTGAGCTTCCTTTATTAGTAAACAATATTTCAAATTCTGTGATGAATCACGGGGTGTCGGGATCGGCACCCCGTTTTTGATGGATTCAACAGTCCGCCGCAATAGGCTTACTATGGTGTTCTTTGTGTCAGGCGAGGCGCCTAACCGGACTATTTCACACGTCGGGATAGCCATAACAGATTACGATAACGGAGACTTCAAATTCATTCACGCCTCGTCAGGGAATGGTTGTGTCTGTGTCAGCTGTTTCAAGGCTTCCAACTACCAGGTCACTTATGGCGGGGCCAGAAGAGTCATCCAATGTCCGTAACTGATTAGCGCTAATACAAAAAGAGCAAAGCACCGATGATGGTCGGTGCTTTGCTTATGTATGTTTGTTGACGGGAATGATTTACCAGGCGAAGAGCGGACGGTCGTGCATCATGTCGTTGACCGTCTTGCGGGTCTTGGCGATGAGTTCCTCGTTCTCGACGTCGCAGAGAACCTTGTCAATCATCTCCACGATGACGGGCATGTCGTTCTCTTTCAAGCCGCGGGTGGTGATGGCGGGTGTACCCACGCGGATGCCGGAGGTCTGGAAGGCGGAGCGGGTGTCGAAAGGCACCATGTTCTTGTTGATGGTGATGTCAGCCTTCACAAGGGTGTTCTCAGCGACCTTGCCGGTCATTTCGGGGAACTTCTTCCGCAGGTCTATGAGCATGAGGTGGTTGTCCGTGCCGTTGGAAATCACCTTGTAGCCTCTTTCCACAAAAGCGTTGGCCATGGCGTTGGCATTGAGCTTCACCTGCTTCACATATTGTGCGTAATCGTCAGTCAGTGCTTCGCCGAAAGCGACAGCCTTGGCGGCGATGACATGCTCCAGAGGTCCGCCCTGGCAACCCGGGAACACGGAGGAGTCGAGGATCTGGGACATCATCTTCACGACGCCCTTCGGGGTGGTCTTGCCCCAAGGATTCTCGAAATCCTTGCCGAGCATGATCAGGCCGCCGCGAGGCCCACGGAGGGTCTTGTGGGTGGTGGTAGTCACGATATGGCAGTGTGCCACAGCGTTATTGAGCAGGCCCTTGGCGATGAGGCCGGCGGGATGGGAGATGTCAGCCATCAGAATGGCGCCGACTTTGTCGGCAATCTCACGCATGCGGGCCCAGTCCCAGTCGCGGCTGTAGGCGGAGGCGCCACCGATGATGAGCTTCGGTTTCTCGCGAAGAGCAACCTCCTCCATGGTGTCGTAGTTGATGCAGCCGGTTTCTTCGTCAACCTGGTAGGCCACAGGATGATAAAGGATACCTGAGGAATTAACTGGAGAGCCATGTGAAAGGTGGCCGCCATGATTCAAGTCGAGACCCATGAAGGTGTCGCCCGGTTGCAGGCAAGCCATCAGGACAGCCATGTTGGCCTGGGCGCCGGAGTGCGGCTGCACATTGGCCCATTCACAGCCGAAGAGTTGTTTCACGCGGTCGATGGCCAACTGCTCAGACTGGTCAACAATCTGGCAACCGCCGTAGTAGCGCTTTCCCGGAAGACCTTCCGCATACTTGTTGGTCATGACTGAACCCATGGCTTCCATCACCTGGTCGCTCACAAAGTTCTCAGAAGCGATAAGCTCGATACCGTTGGTCTGGCGTTCGCGCTCCTGCTGGATGAGTTTGAAGATTTGTTCGTCTCTTTTCATATTTACTAATGCAATTATTTGATAGTTAATTGATTTTATTTCTCAATTTGAGAGTGCAAAAATACACTTTTTTCGATTTGAAAAAAATGTATATTTGCGGCTCGCTATTTACACAGAAAAAATATGAAAGAAGTAAACGTTGTTTGTCGCCTGATGCTGTTGCTGGCAACCTTATGGACAGCTATCCCAGCTTTCGCGCAGGTTGACACGGCTTTCTGGTTCGCTGTCCCCCATATCACCCACAGCCACGCGGGGCGTCCCATCAAACTGTGCGTGACCACACTGGGCGAGCAGGCCACCATTACGGTGACCAAACCGGCCTCAGGCAACGCGACGGTAGCCACATTCACCGTACCCGCCAACTCCTCGCAGTTCTACCAGCTTGTGGGCGGCGGCCAGAACGACGAATCCAACATCGCCCAGTTCGAGTGCAACCACAACGCCACCTCCAACTACGGCCTCTACATCCATTCCACGGCGCAAGTGAATGCTTACATCGCCATCCAGAACAACAACAGCGAGATCTACGCCCTCAAGGGCAACAACGCCCTCGGCACCCAATTTTTCATCCCCATGCAGTTCCAATATCCGAACGCAAACAACTATTCCGACGCGAGGAACAGCGTGGAGGTCATCGCCACAGAGAACAACACGAGCGTGACCATCACCCCGAGCGTGGCATTGTACGGCGGAACCCATGCCGCCAATGTCCCGTTCACCGTCATCCTCAACAAAGGGCAGGTCTACAGCTTCGCCTCCAACTCCCAAAGCGGGGCCAACCACCTGTGCGGCACCGTCATCACCTCCGACAAGCCCGTGGCGGTTGACATTTCCGACGACTCAGCCACCCCCAACGGGAACAATCAGGATCTGGTGGCCGACCAGCTTGTGCCTGAAGACCGTGCAGGCTCCGAATACATCGTCATCCCCTCCCCCACCGCCGCCAACAACACCATCTCCGGTTCAGGATTGAGCGACTACGCCTTCATCTTCGCCCTTGAGGACCACACGGATGTCACCGTCTATTACCAGAACGGCACCACCCTCGGCCAACAGTCGTTCACCGGCCTGATGCGCGGCGACAAGCGCAGCTACCACTTCTCTAACAACAGCCCGGTCTTCATCTGGGCACGGCACACCGAAGAAGACGGCAGCACCACCGCGCGGTCCATTTTCGTGTTCCAGGTGACGGGGGCGGGCAACGAACTCGGCGGCACACAGCTCCCGCACATGTACTGCACCGGGTCCACGGCGGCGGCCTACATGCCCCTCGCCCACCCTCAAGGAAGCTCACACGTCAAACACCTGTTCCTCACCCTGATCTGCGACGAGGAATACATCAACGGATTCCAAATCAACGGATCCTCTTCCACCATCTCTGCCTCCGACTGGCAGGTCGTACCCGGCCACACCATGAAGTATTGCCGCAAGGACATCTCCAGCATGGCCACCCAACAGGCCATCCGCGTCACCAACTCCCTCGGCAAATTCCACATGGGGGTCATCGACTACCACCAGCAGGGATCGGGCTATGACGACTGCTCCATCAGCTATTTCAGCGACTACGGCTCCCGGAGTTCCCTGTCCTGGGCCTCCGATTTCATGTCCTCCAACTACTGCACCGGGGACACCGTATATTTCCAATTCGACACCGTGGACGCCACCGTCCTGCGCGTGCAGGGGCCTAACGGATACGTAATCGAGGCCTCCGACACCACCACGCTCATGTTCGCCGGCATCTCGCAAGAATACAGCGGCTATTACACCGTCTATGGCGAAGACTCCCGACATTGCTACGTGGAGACGCTCTCTGACAGCATCCTCATCAACATTTTCCCGCTTGAGGAGGAGACGGTGTATGACACCATCTGCCCCGGCGACGACTACAACGGCCACGGCTTCTCCATCAGCGGGGAGAACACAGGGATGCCAGGCACTCTGTTCGACACCCTGCGCTTAGAAACCGTCTCCAATGGCTGTGACAGCCTGCTGATCCTGGCACTGACCATCCGCGACAGCCTATTCGGCGAGTTCTCCCACATCGCCTGCAGCCAATACTCCTGGAATGGGCACACCTATGTGGAATCCGGAGACTACAGCCAAACCCTCTCTTCGGCCAACGGTTGCGACAGTCTTGTGACCCTGCATTTGGAAATCGTGGAACCGGAAGTGTCGATCGTCACTTCGGAAGACGACTTCTGCGAATACGGAGAGATCGTCCTCACGGCCGTATCGGAATATGACGACTACATCTGGAACACAGGCGCAACCACACCTTACATATCCGTCACGGAATCAGGGGTTTACACCGTAACCGTAACCGCCGGCGAATGCCAGGCCTCCACCCATTACAACGTTCCGCTATGCGAGTTCAACATCTTCATGCCCAACACCATCACTCCCTCACGCTCGGACGGTCTCAACGACTGCCTCCACCTGCCTGAATATGTCCACCGCTATCTCAGCGACTTCGACTTCGAGATTTTCGATCGCTGGGGCGAACTCATTTACAAAACCAACGACATGAACTTCCGTTGGTACGGCGAAAAAGCCCACCTCTCCGACATCTATGTCTGGGTTCTCCGTGTCAAAAATCTGGAAGGCAAACAATTCGTTTACAAAGGCACTGTAACCGTACTTTAGTCAAATTCAAAATCAATTATATGAAAAGAATCACCTTATTGCTATTTGCAGCGGCTTTGATGTGCGGTTCCTGCCAGCAGAAAGCCGCAGAGACAACGGAAAACGTTGATCAGGAAAATGTTAAAAGTACAACTATGGAAGATCTGATGACACGCCGCAGTGTGCGTCAATACACTGCCGAAATGCCTCCCACAGAGGTGATAGAGGAAATCTGCAAGGCGGGCACGTACGCGCCGACAGGCATGAACCGCCAGAGTCCGATCATCATCGCGGTGACCAACAAAGAGATGCGTGACCGCATGAGCAGGCTCAACGCCGCCGTGTTGGGTGCCGACAACGACCCATTCTACGGCGCCCCCGTGGTGCTGGTGGTGCTGGCCGACAAAAACGTCCACACCTACCTCGAAGACGGCAGCCTGGTGATGGGTAACCTGATGAACGCCGCGCACGCCAAGGGCCTCGGCTCCTGTTGGATACACCGCGCCAAGGAGGTCTTTGAAAGCGAGGAGGGAAAACAGATACTTGCCGACCTTGGCATCGAAGGCGACTACGTAGGCATCGGAAACTGCATCCTCGGCTACACCGACGGCGACTATCCCGAAGCCAAACCCAGAAAGGAAAATTGGGTCTATTGGGTCAAATAGACTCCACTTCTGAAAAAAAACTGGTTTCCAAGGAATTCCAGTCTTTTTTTTTGCCAATAGAACGACTTACTTATGCAATCCGCATTGTTCATTAAAAAAAAATATACATGGCAGTCTGTCAAAAAAAAATGTATCTTTGCAGGGTTAATATTTATGTCGGAAAAAATATCAATACATCAATAACAAACAACTTTATTATTCATCAAAACCCAAAAAAATGAAAAAGATTTTTACTTTGTTTGTCGCGCTCATCGCGCTGACATTCTGTGCGAAAGCACAAGTGACAATCATTTTGGAGGCCCACGATGTGTGGCAGGACGGCAGCGGCTACCAGCTTCTGCTGGACGCTGACCACAACACCTACGGCACGGTTATTCCCGCCACTGGCCCCCTGACCACAAGCGGCGACGCCCCCGCCTCCGTCTATGCGGAATTCGAGTACAAAGTTCCCGTCAATGCCGACGGCAGCCTGACCACCACCAACATCGTGATGGACGGGACGGCCACCATCACCATTCCGGCCGGCATCTACGACTTCTGCATCACCAACCCCACGCCGGGCGACAGGGTGTGGATTGCCAGCGATGGCATCGACCCGACCCGCGGGGACGACTATGAGTTCCTCGACGGCAGGACCTACCACTTCCTCATAGCCCGCAACGGTGACTACGACGGCTGCACCATGACAGTCACCTTCAACCCCACGGAGCCCACCATCTCCGCCACTCCTTCGACCGTCAACTTCGGAAACGTGACCCTCGGCACCACGGCCGACCGCACCGTCACGGTGACCAACTACCTGCTCACCGCAGCTGTGACGGCCACCACGACGGCACCGTTCGCAATCTCCACTGACGGCAACAACTTCGGCACCACGGCCACCATCCCTCAAACTGGCGGCACACTCCATGTGCGCTACACTCCTACCGCCACCGGCACTGACAACGGCAACATCACCCTCGCCTCAACCGGCGCCAACAACGTCACCGTCACCCTGACCGGCAGCGGCCTCGACTGCAGCAACATCACCATCCCCTTCACCGAAGGCTTCGAGAGCAGCATCGACTGCTGGACCATGGTGAGCATGGACCCAGCCAACGATGCCGAATTCGGTGTCTTTGTTGATCCCCAAGCATACGAAGGCAGCAACGACTTCCGCTTCAGCAGCTACAGCAGTGCTTCCGACTACAACCAGTACCTCATCACGCCCCAATTGACCTTGAATGCCAATGAGAACTACCTGTTCAAGTTCTACTACAAAGGCTACAACGCCAACGAGAACTTCAGAGTGATGTATTCCACCACCAACAACACCCCCAGCAGCTTCACCGAGCTGGCCAACTACACCAATGTGGCAACCACCTGGACTGAAGCCATCCACCAACTGCCTGCCGGTACAAAATACGTGGCCATCAACTACTATGGCAACTATCAGTTCTACCTTTATGTGGACAACATCAGTGTTGTGACTGCCAGCCCGAACATGACGCTCAGCACCCACGCTGTCGACTTGGGATACGCTCCTGCAGGGGTCGCTTCCAACAGCCAGGCCGTGACGATGACCACCATCAACGTGAACGAGCCTTTCACACTCACCACCGCCGCTCCGTTTGAGATTTCCCTCGATGGAAACAGCTTCGCCACCACGCAGACCATCCCCGCCAGCACCGACATGGTGAACAACAGCACTTTCTATGTGCGTTTCGCCCCCACTACGGTCGGCAACTTCAGCCAGGAGCTGTACGTCACCTCCACCAACTTTAGTGACACCATCACTCTGGTTGGCGAGGCCATCGACTGCAACACGACCCTCCCCTACGCCACGAATTTCGACAACGAAGGCCAAAATCTTTGCTGGTCGATCGTGGACGCCAACAACGACGGCCGTACGTTCAACTTCAACTTGACAGACAGCTGCGCATATTATCAATACAGCAGTTCCAATGTGGCTGACGACTGGTTGATTTCCCCCGTCTTCACACTCACGGGCGCCCAGTACTGCTATCTGGACTATTCCGCCTACAGCTCATCCTATACTGAAAAGTTCCAGGTCTTCGCCATCGATGCCAACAACAACAACACCGCCCTCACAGGGGTCATCGAGACCAACAACACCGCTTACCAAACCCAGGTCATTGACCTCACCTCTCTGACCGGCAGCTACCGTATCGGTATCCACTGCATTTCCGAGGCCGACATGTTCTACCTTCGCATCAGAAACTTCAACGTCAACAACAACGTTCCGGCAGCCAGCCTGGCCGTCACCCCTGACGCTTTGGATTTCGGCACCATTCCCGCCGGAAACACCTCCATGGCCAAAATGGTTGTGATGAACACCATCAACGTCAACGAGGCCATCACGCTGACCGTTTCTGCACCCTATGAGATTTCCCTCGACGGCGCTAACTTCGCCGCCACGCAAACCATCCCGGCTAACGCCGCACTGGTCGTGAACGACAGCGTCTATGTGCGTTTCGTCCCCACCGCTGCCGGCACTTTCAGCCAGAGCATCGCCATCAGCTCCGCCAGCCAGAACGCGACCATCGCCCTTAACGGTGCCGCCGTTGACTGCGCCGGAGAGGCCATCACCACCTTCCCGTTCCTGAACGACTTCAACACGGGATTCCCGGTCTGCTGGGGCTACAACGATCCCGACAACTTCTTCACTGCCAACGTCGATGAGGCCGGCACTGACAAGGCCGTCGGTTTCCAGGGCCTTGACATGCTTGTCACGCCTGAAATCACCAGCAACAGCCCGATGGCCGTGATGTTCGGCTACCGCGGCTATCTCGGCAACAACCTCGAAGGCATGGATCCCACCACTTTCCGTGTCGGCTACTCCACCACGAACAGCGACGCCGCCAGCTTCACCTGGTTTGAAACGGTTAACGTGAACGACTACCCTGCCGACGGCACGATCTTCTTCGACTACATCAACACCATTCCTGCCAACACCAAGTATGTGGCCATCGACGTCACCTACCTCGCTTCCCTCGCCACTTTGTTCGGCACCTACGACGACGTGGTCTACATCGACAATTTCAGACTTGTCACCGATGGCGACATCTACGTGACTCCTGAAAGCATGAACTTCGGCAGCGCCATCGCCGGCACCGCCACCGCCCCGAAGACGGCCACTATCAGCACCGCTCTTCTGACCAGCGACATCAACGTGACAGCGCCCGCCAACTTCGAGGTTTCCGCTAACGGCGGCACCTACGCAGCCACGGCCACCATTCCTCAAGCCGGCGGCACGCTCTACGTACGCTATAACCCTGCCGCTCCCGGCAACCACTCAGGCAACGTGACCCTCACCAGCGGCACCATCACCAAGAACATCGCCGTGAGCGGCTCCGCTATCGACTGTTCACAACCGAAAACCCTGCCCTTCACCGAGGACTTCGAGAACGGCATGCCTGCTTGCTGGCGCATCCTCGACCAGGACGGCGACGGCTACAGCTGGGAATCGAGCTTCGAACCCGTCTCCTACTACTCCTCCGATGTTGACCTCTCCGGCAACGGCAACAACGGCTCCGACGGCTTTGTCCTCTCCGGCTCCTACAGCAACGTGAACGGCGTCCTCAATCCCGACAACTGGTTGATCACTCCCGCTTTGGTTATCCCCAGCAATGGTGCGAAACTGACCTGGAGTGTCGCCGCTGCCGATGCCAACTACGCGGAAGAATATTATGAAGTGATGCTCTCCACCTCCTTGAACCCCAGCTCTTTCACCAGCGTGTTCAACGAGACGCTGCAAAGCAACGAATGGGAACAGAGAAGCGTCAACATCAGCGGCAACTATGCCGGCCAGAATGTCTATGTTGCATTCAGAAACTACAATACGTCAGACATCTTCTTGATGAAGATCGATGACATCAACGTGACTGCTGGCGTGGGCGTCGAGAATCACGAGACGAACGTGAGCATTTACCCGAATCCTGCCAACAACGTGCTGAACATCAACGCCAACGAGAACATCAACCGCGTGGAAGTGTTCAACATAATGGGCCAGATGGTCGGCAGCTATGACGCCAACGACACCTACACCCAAATCAACACCACGACTTTCGCCAACGGTGTCTATACTGTGAAGGTTGAGACTGAAAACGGCACGATGACCCAAAAGTTCACGGTCGCCCGCTAATTTTTCAGCATATTAACTTCTATAAATCCCGGAGCATCTGTTCCGGGATTTTTTTTATTTTTGCGCTTCTCTTGAAAAATAGAACCCCATGCTGGACAATCGTGTTTTAACCATTTCGGAAATCCGTGAATGTGAGCAATATACTATGCGGAAAAGAGACATCAGCTCATTGGAACTGATGGAAAATGCCGGAAAAGCCTGCGCCGAAGAGATTTACTACGACACCCTCTTGTCTGGCCGGGAACGCCTCTTCGTCTATGTCGGCACAGGAAACAACGGGGGCGACGGGGTTGTGGCAGCCATCTGCCTTTTAGAGGAGTATTGTCTCCCCAACGAAATCACTTTGGTGGTCTGCACCCCTGAAAACGCTCGCCTCAGCACCGAAATGGCCCATCAACTGGAACGCTGGAAAAGGGTGGCTGAAGTCCACGGCAATGCGAAGACACTCCTCTGCCCAGCCTCATGCCTGCCCGACGCCACTGAAGACGACTTGATTGTGGACGCCCTCTTCGGCATCGGCCTCAACAAACCCGTGACCGGATTTTTTGCGGAGGTCATCCAACATATCAACGCTTCCGATGCCCTCACCCTCTCCATCGACACCCCGTCCGGACTCTTCGCCGACAAGCACACCCCCGACAACAGTGCCTTGGTGATGGCCGACAAGACCCTGAGCATCCAGTTCATGAAAAGGGCTTTCCTATTGCCCGAAAACGCACTGTTCTGCGGCCAGGTCCAGACAATTGACATCGGGATGGAAGCACCAGACACCTTAGAGCCAAGCCAGCGGCTTCTGACCGAAACTGCAGCCCGCGCGATGCTGCTCCCCCGCCCCCGGTTCGCCCACAAAGGGACGTTCGGGCACGGGCTTCTGATTGCGGGTTGCGAGCAGATGCCCGGTGCGGCAGTGCTGTCCGCTACGGCAGCTCTTCGCGGCGGGATCGGCAAGCTCACCGTCCACACCCCACGCTCGGTACGCAACATCCTCGCCACCGCCCTGCCCGAAGTCATCCTCCATCTTGACAACAACGAGCAAATCGTCAGCCACATCGACTGGAACACGCTACCCGGGAACATCAACGCGGTGGCACTGGGGCCGGGCCTTGGCACACAACAACGGACCGTGGCCGCCATGAAAGACGTGCTGGACACTGTAAACTGCCCGCTTGTCCTTGATGCCGATGCATTGAATATGCTGGCGGAAAACAAGACGTGGCTCGCATACCTGCCCCCATACAGCATCCTCACGCCGCACTTCGCAGAGTTCGAACGGCTCGCAGGCAAACCCGCCGATGACTTCGATCGGTTAGAACGGGCTCGGACTTTTGCGAAACGCCACTCCGTCATCCTGGTGCTGAAAGGTCACCACACCGCCATCACACTCCCCGACGGCCGGCAGTTCTTCAACACCACCGGCAACGCAGGCATGGCCACCGCCGGCAGCGGCGACGTGCTCACCGGACTCCTGCTCTCGCTGCTCGCCCAAGGATACACCCCAGAACATACGGCCCTGCTGGGCGTCTACCTCCATGGCGCGGCCGGCGACCAATATGCGGATAACGCCGACAGCCGGACCCTCATCGCCTCCGACCTTCCCAAAAACTTCGCCAACGCCCTGAAACATCTTCTTGACAACGACAATCACTCATGGAATATATAAACGTTAATGTACAATATATAATAAAATATGAATAGGAATATCACAAGACATACCATCTCCACCGCCCTGATGCTCATGCTTACGCTGTCAGGCATAGGCCAGGTGAACATCCGCATCAACCTGAGGCAAGACAGGGACTTCGACTCCATCTATGTGCGGAGCGAAGCCAAACTGCAGACAAAAAAACACTTGAGCGCCCCTTACGGCCCAACAGTGACTTTGCAGGACAAGGAATCGCTGAAGCCTGGAATGTACGAGGTCTTCGGCGACAGCACATTGCTCGGCCTAATCATCATCCCGACGGAAAAGAACCAGAAATTCTCCATGCAGATTGACGGCAAGGAGGTGACATTCACAAACTCCAAGGAGAGCACCGGCTACTACGACTATCAGAAAGGACTTCAGGGCTACAACCGCCAGTTGGACTCGCTGAACGACCTGTTCCGCGATGCCCAGAACGGCGGCATCCCGCAATACATGATGAAGGTTTTCGTGGACTCGCTATCAGCCAACGCGCGCCGCATCAACGACGAGATGCGCACATACCAGCGGCGTACGGCGGCCGCCAACCCGAACACCCTGCTGGGCTCCATCATCGCCACCGCCACCTACCTCGATGACCCCGCCCCGGAAATCATCAACAACCGCCGACTGTTCCAGGAGTACTACATCGAGCACTTCTTCGACAATTTCGCCTGGAACGACCCCCGCATCTTCAACACTCCCTTGGTAGACCAGAAATTGAAAGAATATTGCAACATGATCTACCAGCTTGACAACCCTGACTTCGACAAATACGTGGTGGCTGCCCTGAACAATGCGAAAGTCAACACCACCTCCTACGAATACCTGTTTGACGAACTGGAATATGTCCTGGGCCGTATCATCTCCCCCTACAAGGTGGAACACACCTACATCGCCATGCTCAAAAACGCAATTGATTACCCGAAACTGGACGAAAACCGGCACCGCCGCTATACCAGGGAGCTGGGCTTCATCGACAAAAACCTCGCTGGCGACACCATCCCCAACTTCACCCTCGTGCTGGCCAACGGCGACACCACCACCATGTACGACATCCAAAGCGAATATACAATCCTCTATCTCCAGCACCCGACCTGCCCGACATGCCATCAGGTACGCAACATTATGAAAGACTTCCCGAAACTCAACCGTGCCATCGCCTCCGGCAGTCTGAAAGTCGTCATGGTCTATTTCGAAGACGACCCGAAAGTGTGGAGCAACTACATTAACTCCCACGAGGCCAACCCAAACTACGTCCATGGGTGGAACTTCGACCAAGCCATCGCCGACCATGACCTCTTCGACACCCGTACAATCCCCTACATGTTCCTCCTCGACAAAGACAAGAAAGTCATCAAAAAAGACCTGCTGTACAATGAAATCGAACCTTATATCGAATACCTAAAAATAGTCAAATAACCCTAAAAACCAAATTCATATGACTGAAAACCTTTTCATGCTGATCTTCATCGTAGTCATCGCACTACTGCTCTTCTTCGACCTTGGTGTCTTCCACAAGAAAGACCATGCTGTGACCTTCAAGGAGTCGGCAGGTTGGACCGGCGTTTGGGTGACATTGTCGCTGCTCTTTTTCCTGTTCATCCGTTTCCAAGGCGACACGGTGGTGAATGTGCACGACAAGAGTCACTTTGTGGAGCAGAACCTGATGTATGAGCACGGGGTGACCTACGACGACAATGCCTCGTGGGAGGAGAACATCAACCGCTACAACAAGCAGCTTTCCTTGGAGTATCTCACAGGCTACCTGATCGAGCTTTCGCTCTCCATCGACAACGTGTTCGTGATGATTATGATTTTCCTCTCTTTCGGGGTGGAGAAGCAGTACTACCACCGGGTGCTCTTCTATGGCATTCTCGGGGCCATCGTGTTGCGGTTCATCTTCATCTTCGCGGCGGGTGCGCTCATCCAGAGGTTCCACTGGCTTCTGCTAATCTTCGGCGCATTCCTGATCTACTCAGGTGTCAAGATGTTCTTAGAACGGAACAAGAAAGAGAGCATTGATGTCGAAAAACATCCTGTGGTGAAGTTCTTGACCAAGCGCAAGCTCAGCACGCCCCGTTTCGACGGACACAACTTCTTCACGAAGGTGGACGGCCGATGGCTCTGCACACCGCTTTTTGTGGTGCTGATGATTATCGAATTCTCGGACATCATCTTCGCTTTCGACTCCATCCCGGCTATCTTCTCCGTCACCCACGACCCTCATATCGTCTTTTTCTCCAACATTTTCGCAATTCTCGGCCTGAGATCCATGTTCTTCATGCTTGAAAGCATCATGGACAAGTTCGCATATCTGCGGATCGGCCTGTCGGCATTGCTTACTTTCATCGGCGTGAAGATGTTCCTTCCGCTCCTCAATGTCGAAATCGGCATCGTCACCTCGCTCGTTGTCATCGTATCCATCCTGGCAACCAGTATTCTGGCATCTGTGCTGTTCCCGCCAAAGAAGGCTGAGATTTAGCAAGAAGACGGAAGTCATTCATGATTAGAAGACGTTGGAGTGCAAACCTCCAACGTCTTTTTCATGTTGCGGGAAGAGATTTTCGTGTGGCTGCAAAAAAAATAAGCGGTGCTCGTTAACACCGCTTATTTCATAAGACAATTATTACTAATGGTATAAAGACCGAAGGGTTATGCGTATAACTCTTCGAAGATCTTTCTGAGTTCGGGGCTTTCGCGGAGTTCCTGAAGGGTAAACTCGGCGTGACCTTTGGTGTAGCCGTTGCCCATGATCATTTTGACATCGCTGCCGATGCCTTCAGCACCGAGGCTGGCTTTCGTGAAGCTGGTGGCCATGCTGAAGAAATAGACGATACCATCGTCCTTTGTGATAAGCACTGCGGTCATCTCCTGGTCGGGGACATTAACGCAATTGATGGTGACATCGGCCATTTTACCGTCGGTAAGCTTCTCGATAAGTTCATAGACTTGGACGGGGGTCATGCCGGCTGCGGACTCCACGATGTCGCAGAAGCCGAGGTCTTTGATACGTTGTGTGCTCTTCGGGCTGTTGGCGATACCGATGACCTTTCCGGTGACACCGACGCGTTTCTTAGCCTCATAGCAGCAGAGCATACCGCTTTTGCCACCGGCGCCGAGGATGACGACGGTTTGGCCGTATTGGCAAAGTTTAGCCGTCTGGGCGGGGGCGCCGGCCACGTCAAGTGCGCTCAGGGCGAGCTTCTCCGGCATGTCAGTCGGGATTTTGGCGTAAATGCCGCTCTCAAAGAGGATGGCCTTACCCTTGATATCGACTTGGTCGACATCGGGACGAATCTCAAGGATTTCGTCGATACGCAGCGGGGTGAGGCTGAGGCTGACGAGGGTAGCAATGCGGTCGCCTTCCTTGAGGTCGATTTTGCCCTTGAGGGCATCACCGATTTTCTCGACCTTGCCCAAGAGCATGCCGCCGGAACCGGTACGGCGATTGCGATGCTTGCCCTGCAGCTCCACATTCAACAGCATCTCTTTCTTGACCTCCTCCATCACTTTCTCTTCGGAAGCGCCTGGGCCGGCCTGCTCCTTGGCATAGTTGTGGATGTCAGTAAAGGAAGCTGAATCGATATTCAACGTCTGGACATCGATGAGAATCTCGTTGTCCCAAATCTCGTCCATGTTGTTGTCAAGCTTGTTAGCAGGCTGCGGGAGAACACCTTTGGGCTCAATCACGCGGTGGGTACCGTATTTGTTACCTTTTTTTTGCATAATTTGAATGATTTTAAGGATGATACAAAACTTTTAGGCCTCATATTTTGAGGTCGCAAAGATAACATTTTTTGGAACACACCGCTGTTTTTCCAAAAATTATTTTTCCTTGGTTGCCCGCGATAACCAACCTGAATCCCAAAGCGTCTAACACCGTGCGGCTCCAGTCATTTTTTTTTCGCCTTATCCCAAAAAATTGTATATTTGCGCCGTTTTTCAAAACCCTTTATTCGTACTATTTATTCATATTTTAAATATCAAGTTTTAAATATCAAGACAACATGGGAAGAGCTTTTGAATATCGCAAAGCAAGAATTTTCAAGAGAAACGCATATCTTGCCAAAACGTTCACCCGCCTCGGCAAGGAAATCACAATGGCAGCCAAAGCCGGCGGTCCCGACCCCGACCAGAACTCCAAGCTCCGTCTGCTCATCCAGACCGCCAAAAACGAGAACATGCCTAAGGACAACATCGACCGCGCCATAAAACGCGCCTTCGAGAAGGACATGTCCGACTACAAGGAAATGGTCTATGAAGGACGCGGCCCCCACGGCATCGCCATCCTCATTGAAGCCGCCACCGACAACAACCAGCGCACCGTCGCCAATGTCCGCAGCTACTTCAACAAGTTCGGCGGTTCCCTCGGCACCTCCGGCATGCTCGACTTTCTCTTCGACCACAAGTGCATCTTCACCGTCGCCCGCACTCCCGAACTCGACATCGAAGAGTTCGAACTGGCCATGATGGACTTCGACGCGGAAATCGACCCCGATGAAGATGATGTAATCGTGATGGCCGAATACAAAGCTTTCGGCCCCATCCAAAAGTATCTGGAAGACAACAAATTCGAAATCAAAAGCTTCAAATTCGACCGCATCCCTAAAGAACTCAAAACCCTCACCGACGAACAACGAGCCGAAGTCAATCTCCTGCTTGACAAAATCAACGAGGATGACGATGTCACCAATGTCTATCACAACATGGAGGAACCCGAAGAGGAATAACCCCTAACCATTAACCATTATGTACTATTACAAATTCAAAGTCTATTACGACGAGGTGGAAGATTTTGTGCGCGATGTGGATGTGCCCGCCAACATGAATTTCGAGGACTTCCACCTTTTCCTGTACAAGTGCCTCGGGCTTCAGGGCAACGAGTTCGCCGCTTTCTCCATCTGCGACCAAAAATGGAACAAGCAGAAAGAAATCACCCTGATGGACACCTCCGACGACGAAGAGATGATGGAGAACCCCGAATACGACGACGAGGACAGCTACAGCACGAAAACCAGACTGCCACGCTTCGTCATGAAGGAGGCCCTACTGAAGGACTTCATCACCGACCCACACCAGCACATCTTGTACGAGTACGACTTCATAGACCCGAAAACCTTCTACATTGAATTCCAGAAGGCGGCCCAAACGGACAAGCCCAAAGAGTTCCCGCGCTGCACCTACCAAAAAGGCACACTGCCCGTCAAATATTCATCCAAGAACATGCCACAGCCTGACGTTGACGAAGCGTCTCTGTTGCTTGACGATCTGGAAGACGACTATGACGACGGCTTCGACGACGGATACAACGAGGAGGACTACACCGACCTGAATGAGTTCACCGACTTTTGACCGCCCGACACTGTACATCCTGACGGGCCCCACCGGCGTGGGCAAGACCGCCTACACCATTGAGCTGGCCCAACGCTGGCAGGCGCCAATCATCTCAGCCGACTCCCGCCAGTTCTATCGAGAAATGCGCATCGGCACAGCCTACCCCACCGAAGGAGAACTGGCCGCTGCGCAACATTTTTTTGTCGGAATGCTCTCCATCCACGACTATTACAACGTCTTCATGTTCGAGCAAGACGTGCTGAAACTGCTCCGGAAACTCTTTCGCAAGCACCCCGTAGTCATCATGACTGGCGGAAGCCCCCAGTACCTGGACGCGGTGTGCCACGGCGTGGACGAGATGCCCGACCCCGACCCGAGTACCCGGCAATACGTCATCAAACTCTTCGAAAACAACGGCCTGGAAGCCCTTCACGCACAACTGAGACTCCTTGACCCCGATTATGCAGACGTCGTCAACCCTCACGACTCCAAACGGATGATGCGCGCCGTGGAGGTCAGCCTACAAACGGGTAAACCCTACTCCTCCCTGCTGCATAAAAGGCAGGTACATCGGGATTTTCTCATCGAGAAACACTTCCTCAACCGTCCCCGAGATATTCTGTTCGACCGCATTAACCGTCGGGTTGACAAGATGATGGCGGATGGACTGCTGGAAGAGGCCCGAAGCCTGTTCCCATGCCGCAACCTCAACGCCCTCAACACCGTTGGATACCGCGAACTGTTCGACTACTTTGACGGCCTTTGCTCATTGGAACAGGCCATCGCCGACATCAAGACCCACACCCGCCGCTACGCGAAACGACAGCTCACTTGGTTCAAACGGGAATACGAGGAACTGATGCTCCTCAAATGAGCCTCAAATCATCTTTGCACGGCAGTCACGGCCCGAAATGTTCAACGGACTTCGCATGGGAGGGGCCTGCCGCTGAAATTGCAAAACCGAGAAGTCCGAAAAAGTCACATGAACACTGAAAAAAGTCTATTCAACCGCATGACCCTGCTTGTCGGGGAGGAAGCGATGGCTGAAATTGCCATACGGCGTGTCATTGTCTTTGGCGTCGGCGGCGTCGGCAGCTGGTGCGCCGAAAGTCTGGTACGCAACGGCATCCGCCACCTCACCATCGTGGACAGCGACCGCGTTTGCATCACCAACATCAACAGGCAACTACAGGCCACGACGAAAACTGTGGGGAAAGTCAAGGTGAATGTCCTCCGTGAGCAACTACTCGACATCAACCCGGAAGCCGAGATCACCGCCATGCAAGAAATCTACTCCGCCGAAACTGCCGAACGGTTTCATCTGGAGGAGTACGACTACATCATCGACGCCATCGACAGCTTAGAGCATAAAGCACGACTGATTTTGCACGCCACCGGATGCCCTGGAAAGCTCTTTTCGGCGATGGGGGCAGCACTGAAAATGGACCCCTCCAAAGTGTCTGTTACGGAATTCTGGAAAGTCCAGGGATGTCCACTGGCCCGCGCCCTCCGCAAACGCTTCAAAAGGCTGAACGAATACCCGCGAAAAAAATTCCAGTGTGTCTATTCCCCCGAGGTGCTTTCCAACAAAGGGACGGCGACCTCCTGCGGCACCTCTAACTGCTTGTGTCCCAAGGCCGCCATCGCAGCCGGAAACCCAGACCTCGTCAATCACGAATGGTGCTCTTCCAAGGCGCAGATCAACGGCACCACCTCCCACGTCACCGCCATCTTCGGATTCACCCTCGCCGGACTGGTGATGCAGGACATCTGCTCCCGCACATAAGCAAACCAAGGGGCTGCTCTTGATTTCACTTGATGCTACCGGAACGTGCTTTTTCTGCGAAATCGCCGTCATGTATTTAACTAATATTTGTTAATTTTATATATCGTAGTTTCCAAAGTACTGATTCTCAGTATCCAAAAAAAATCACAAAACCCTTGACAACAACGTTTTTCCGTTGTATCTTTGCAACGTACAAAAACTTGTTGTCATGACGGCACCCC
>CAMHNQ010000043.1 GCA_946186495.1 uncultured Bacteroidales bacterium | reverse complement strand
CTACCGGGTTTCCATCGCCAGTCGCACTGACATGACCCAAAACAGCGTGACGGAAATGAAAACCATCGGCATTCCCTCCTGGATTCCGCAGGACGGCAATGTGGCTGTGGCGGATTTCAACATGGACGGGCAGTTGGACGTGTTGGTGGTCATCGACCAGACGGGCAGCAACATATATGACACTGCTCATATATACGCCTACGATCCTGCAACGGAAAGCATTCTCTTCACCCACAGCCACTACGCCAGGGCCATAGGATTCCCGTTAATCGGGGACATCGACGGGGATGGGAATCTTGAAATTGTCTATATCGACTACAAAGTCCCTGTGAGCACTTCGCGTATCACGGCGATGAAGTTCAATCTGGCGACAGGGCTGCAAAACTTGTGGCAAGCTACCCATGCTGACGAATCAGGGCAGACTTCCATGACCTTGTTCGACTTCAATCAGGACGGCATCATGGAGATTGTCTATCGGGACATGGCCAATTTGCGTATCATCAACGGCAGTGGAAAAAGCCACCTCACGGGTAACGACACGATACCATTCTACAATCTATATACCCTAAGCATGTATGCCGGGACATGGAAGGAATATCCGGTGGTGGCGGATGTGAACGGCGATGGTCATGCCGAGATTGTGACCTGCGGCAAGATGTCCACTGGATTGGGATGGGTTGGCGGACAGTTGGTTGTGGTCGGCGGCATCCATCCTTGGGTACCCGCGCGGCCCGTATGGAATCAGTACATGTACAACGTGACTAACGTCAACAAGGATCTCACCGTACCCTTCCCGCCGTTTGACAACGCCACCGCTTTCACTGACCCCGACGGTGTGGTCCGCAGGCCGTTCAACAACTTCCTGCAGCAGGCTACCACGCTCGACCAGTACGGGAGGCCGTTCATAGCATTGGCGAACTTGTCCGTTTCGTCTAATCCTACCATAACCTATGACGGCGATAACATTCAGGTTGTGATGACCATTTGCAACACGGGGGAACTGATGTTCGAAAGCCCGTTATATGTATCCACCTTCACTTCGTCGGGCGATTTGATTCAGACAACGGAGGCAAACCAGAGTCTGCAGCCCGGCGAATGCGTCCCCTTGATCTTAGACATCAGCGTATCCCTTCTGGCGGCATACGAAAACCCCTATCCTTTGTGGGTTACGGTCAATGATTCCGGAGAAGGCGCGGCGCAATACGGTGGTTTACAGGCCGAATGCGACACCACCGACAACACCATTCATTTCGACGGGCGACCCTGCCAAGTCTCCGTCCCCAACGTCATCACTCCCAACAGCGATGGCTTCAACGATACCTTTGTTCCGCAGTTGGAAGGGGATTTCGTCAGTTTGGAGATGGAAATCTTCGACCGCTGGGGCAGGTTGGTCTTCACACAGACTGGTACAGAGGAGCTTTCATGGGACGCTGCCGGTGTGTCCGACGGGGTTTATTACTGTGCAATCGAGTACTGGTGCGTTGTCAATTCGAAAAAAAGGCAGAAAATAAATACAAGTGTAACGGTGGTGCGGTGAAAGGGATTTGAACACGGCAAAACCGCGTATTTTAGCAGGATATGTTAGAAAAAAATGTACTTTTGCGGGTTGAAATAATTAGTTTGCAAGTTAAGTAGTTACGAACTATGTTGAATAATAAAACAGTGCTTATTACCGGCGGAACCGGCTCTTTCGGCAAGAAATTTGTTGAAGTGATATTGAGGGATTATCCACAAGTGAAGAAAATTATCATCTACTCGCGCGATGAGCTGAAGCAATATGAATTGAAATTGAAATATCCTCAGGAGCTGTATCCCATGATGCGTTTCTTTATCGGGGATGTGCGCGACCTCGAACGCCTTACCCGCGCTTGCGAGGGTGTGGATGTGATCATCCACGCTGCTGCCATCAAACAAGTGGACACGGCAGAGTATAATCCAGAAGAATGTATAAAAACAAATGTGCACGGTGCCCAAAATGTCATTAAAGCTGCGTTAGCTTGTAATGTGCATGACGTCGTGGCTCTCAGTACTGACAAAGCGTGTGCGCCTATCAACCTATACGGTGCAACCAAACTTACCAGTGACAAACTCTTTACAGCCGCTAATAATATAAGAGGATCCAAAGATATCCGCTTTTCCGTAGTTCGCTATGGAAACGTGATGGGTTCCCGGGGCTCAGTCATCCCTTTCTTTATACGAAAACGAGATGAAGGAGCAGATGCGATTCCGATTACCGATATGCGCATGACGCGGTTTAATATTTCCTTGGAAGAAGGAGTGGCCATGGTAATGTACGCCATAGGACACCATCTCGGGGGTGAGATTTTCATTCCTAAAATTCCGTCATACCACATCAAAGATGTGGCCGCTGCCATAGCACCAAACATTCCTCAAGTTGAGGTGGGAATTCGGCCTGGTGAGAAACTTCACGAGGAAATGATTACGGTGACGGACGCGCTCGACACTATTGATTTGGGGAAATATTATGTGATTATGCCTTCGGTTTCATACATGCATTCTCGTGAGGATTTTATCAAGCATCACAATGCGAAACCTGTACCAGATGGCTTCCATTATAGTTCTGACAGTAATACCGAATGGGAAACGGTAGAGACCATGCGTGAAAAAATTCGTCAATTCGTCGATCGTAATTTTATCGTGAAATAAAGATGATAGATCACAATATTTCATACGGACACCAATACATCTCCGACGACGACATCAAAGTTGTTGTTGAAACACTTAAATCGGACTATCTGACTCAAGGGCCGAAAATCGGGGAATTCGAGAAGAATTTCTCCAAGTACTTGGGTTGCCAATATGCCTGTATGGTAAGCAATGGTACCGCCGCCCTGCATCTCTGTGCAATGGCTTTAGGGATAAAACCTGGCGACAAGGTTATCACCACTCCTATCACCTTTGTTGCCTCAGCCAACGGCTTTCGCTATCAAGGGGCAGAGATTGTCTTCTGCGATATTGACCCAAAAACCTATTGCTTGGATTTGGACAAACTTGAACAGACTCTGAAAGCCTCACCCAAAGGAACTTACAAAGCGGTTGTTCCGGTTGATTTCGCCGGATATCCTGTTGATGAGGAGCGATTGCGGAAATTGGCGGATGAATATGGTTTTGCCATTGTGGTAGACGCATGCCACGCACCCGGTGGCAGTTATATTGACAGCAAAGGTAAAAAACAGATGGTAGGCAACTGCCGTTATGCCGATTTGACCTGTTTCTCATTCCATCCTGTAAAGCACATTGCCACTGGTGAAGGTGGTGCGGTTACCACCAACCGCAAAGACCTGTATGAAAAAGTGGCCTTATACCGCACACATGGTATCACAAAAGATCCGAATCTTCTCAAACAAAACGATGGCGGATGGTATTACGAGATGCAAGATTTAGGCTACAACTACCGTATCACGGATTTCCAAGCGGCATTAGGGATTTCCCAACTCAAACGCTTAGACTGGAGCATCAAACGACGGAATGAGATCGCCTGTATGTATGATGAAGCCTTCAAGGACAGTCTGATAAAAACACCCTATAGAGCTGAAAACATAACCCACGCCTTCCATCTCTACATTATCCAAGTGGATGTTGACAAACGTAAGGGATTGTATGATTACTTGAGAGCCAACAAGATTTTTGCCCAGGTGCTTTACATCCCAGCGCATACCATGCCCTACTACAAGCAATTTGGATGGAAAGCTGGCGACATGCCGGTGGCGGAGGACTACTACCAGCATTGCTTGGCATTGCCGATGTATCCGACATTGACGGAAGAAGAGCAGGAGTATGTGATTGAGAAAGTTAAAGAATACTTCAACATCTAAATATGAGAAATCTCTGTATTATACCAGCAAGAGGAGGTAGCAAACGTATTCCACGCAAGAATGTGAAACCATTTCTGGGGAAACCTATGCTGGCATATTCCATCGAAGCAGCTGAAACATCAAGGCTGTTTGACGAGATTATGGTTTCCACGGATGATGCGGAGATTGCTGACATCGCAAAGCAATATGGCGCAAATATCCCGTTTATGCGCTCCGCCGAAACAGCAAGTGATTTTGCCACTACTGCGGATGTTTTAAAAGAGGTAATTGCGAACTATAAGGAATTGGGACAGGAGTTTGATAACTTCTGTTGCTTCTATGCTACAGCACCAATGGTGCAGGGCAAGGACATTGTAGCGGCCTTCGATCGTTTGCAACAATCAGACTTCACTTGTGTTTATCCTGTTGTGCAGTTTAGCTATCCCATCTGGCGATGCCTTGATCTGGCTGAAGATGGAACGATGACCCGTCACTGGCCAGAGTTTGAGAACAGTCGTAGTCAGGACCTGCCCAGGGAGTATCACGACACGGGTACATTCTATTGGTATAAGACCAAAGAATGGCTTGCCGGGAATATCAAGATTGGTGGTATCGAAGTAGATGAAACTACCATTCAAGATGTTGACACAGAAACCGATTGGAAGTTGGCCGAGATGAAGTATAAATTATTGCACCAATGATACGATATACCATAGAGCAACTAACTTCCCAGCCAGAAGGCCAGACCTTTGACCGCAAAAGCATCCGCATTGCGCCGAAGGATTTGGCTGTCATCATGGTCGCATTTGCCAATGCGGATGGGGGAACTATTGCCATTGGTATTGCTGATGATGGAAAATTGGAAGGCATTGATAAACATCCGCAACAAGTAATTGAACTACTGCGTGTTCCATTCGATTATTGCCAACCCACGGTTAAAGTCAAGCCTGAACGTATTTCTTTTGAAAACAACGAAGGCAAAGCGGATCATATCCTGTTGATGCATGTGGTCCAAAGTCAGAAAGCTCATGCCAATCAGAAAGATGAGGTGTATTACCGGGTGGGCGACAAATCCAAGAAACTGACCTTTGACGAACGCTTTGTAACAAAAGCGGAATACCCTGAATTTGTATGGAAAGAGTTGATCATTAATGCCATTACTCATCGTGATTATAGCATTTTGGGCACAGACATTCAAATTAAAATGTTTGATGACCGTATCACGGTGGAAAGTCCCGGCAATCTGCCAAGCATCGTGCGTTTGGACAATATGCGCCATGTACATTTTTCAAGAAATCCGTTGATTGCCCAATTCCTCAAGGCGCATAAATTTGTGCGTGAGTTCGGTGAAGGTGTGGATCGTATGTATCGCGAATCTCATGAGGCCGGGAATCCTGAACCAAAGTACGAACAGGTGGCGTTTATGATATTGGGGACAGCGTACTCTCTGTTATACAGCAAAGAGAGCGGTTCCGATAGACAATTGGGTGATAATTTCAAAAAGAATGTCACAGAAAACAGGTTGTTGTTAATCATAGAGGAGATGAAAAAGAACACATCTATAACCACTACTGATTTAGCCCGAATCTTTCATGTGAGACGAAGAACCATACATAGGGACATCGATTTACTCAAACAACAAGGTCTCCTTACTCGCATCGGCCCAGACAAAGGTGGTTGCTGGCAAGTAAATGAACAAAAAGAACAACATGAACACAATATATAAGTGCTTACGACAACAGGAAAGACAATTGGGCAATTACTCCATTGTCCCACTACGCTATGAGGACAGGTTCCTCATCATGAAGTGGCGCAATGAACAAATCTATCATTTGCGTCAAGCTCGTCCACTAACGGAAGAAGACCAGCAACGCTATTTTGACAATATTGTTTCGAAGCTGTATGACAACCCCCAGCCCGACCAGATACTCTTTTCTTACTTGGAAAAGGACATCTGCATTGGATACGGCGGCCTTGTCCACATCAACTGGATAGACCGCAATGCGGAAATCTCCTTCATAATGGACACGAGTTTGGAGGCAGAGCACTTTGCAGAGCATTGGAGTAATTATCTGACCATGCTGAAAGCCGTGGCATTCGATGATTTGAGGTTGCATAAAATATACACGTATGCATTTGATTTGCGACCATTCTTATATACTGCGTTGGAGGCGAATGGGTTTGTGCGGGAAGCCACCCTGAAAGAACATTGCTATTTTGAAGGCAAGTACAAGAATGTTATTTTACACTCTTTCATCAACCATCAGTACGACATTGTCAATTATGTTGATTGTTCACTTGACCAACAAAAAGAGATTCTTGATTTGAGAAACCTTGATTGTGTGCGAGTGTGGATGGTTAATCCTGATGTCATTTCTGAAGCCAGCCATCTTCAGTTTGTGGAAAACCTTAAAGAAGACAAAAACCGGCTTTATTACGCCGTTTATCGGAATGGCGTTTTGGTAGGGACATATAATCTCACCAAAGAGAAGGACAGTGTTTGGGAACGCGGAATCATAGCAAACCCTGCAATCCAAGGGACGGGAGAAACGGAAAAATGGGAGCGTCAAATTTTGAGTCGTATATCTTGTTTGGGAATAGATAGAGTGACAGCTAAAGTGAAACAGGACAACATCAGATCAATTCGATACCATGAGAAAGTAGGATATAAGGAACTGGCGAAAGATAAAGAATACGTGTATTATCAGTATAACTTAAATGGCAAATAAAACCTTCATCATCGCGGAACTCTCCGCCAATCACAATGGCAGCAAACAGGTTGCGCTCGACAGCATACGTGCTGCGAAGCAGGCGGGTGCGGATGCTATCAAGATACAGACCTACACGGCCAACACCATCACCCTGAATTGCGACAAACCTGACTTCATCGTAGGGCCGGGCCTTTGGGAGGGCGAAACGCTATACGGCCTTTACCAAAAAGCCTATACTCCTTGGGAATGGCACGAGGAAATCTTCCACGTGGCCAAAGAAGAGGGTCTGGTTTGCTTTTCCACTCCATTCGACAAAACAGCAGTGGATTTGCTGGAAAGTTTAGGCAACCCCATTTATAAAATTGCCTCTTTTGAAATCACGGACATCCCGCTTATCCAATATATTGCCTCCAAACGCAAACCTGTAATCCTTTCTACCGGCATTGCCTTAGAGGAAGATATTCGTTTGGCGTTGGATACATTGCGAGCAGGAGGCTGCAACGACATTACCCTGTTGAAATGCACCTCGGCCTATCCAGCACCTATTGCAGATGCCAATCTGATGACCATACCCGACATGAAGCAACGATTTGGCGTGAAGGTGGGGCTGAGTGACCACACAGAAGGCTATGCCGTTCCTATGGCGGCAGTGGCTTTGGGTGCGGAGGTCGTAGAGAAACACTTTATCATCGACCGCTCTATTGGCGGCCCCGACAGTGCCTTTTCGATGGAAGCTGATGAATTCAAACTGATGGTGGAGAACATCCGTAAAGTGGAAACGGCTTTGGGTTGCGTAAACTATCCTGCGGATTCTTCCAAGATTAAAGGACGTGAGTTCTGCCGGTCGTTGTATGTGGCCGAAGACATCAAAGCAGGGGAGGTGATTACGGCAGAAAATGTGCGGAGTGTACGGCCTGGCTACGGATTGCATCCCAAACATTTGCCGGAGCTTCTGGGCCGTAAGGTGAACCGCGACTTGGAAGTGGGGGACAGGATGAGTTGGGAGGTGGTGGAGTGATTTTTGTGCAAACTTTATAATGGAAAATAATCTGAAATCCCTATGAAACACGTTTTTGGAGCATCGAGTCATTTGGTGTTTTATCTTTGTAATAAAATTGTGGAATCGGATGGCATTAATCCGGATGATTGTATTTTCTTTTTTACGCGAAACTATCATTGTCCTGATAAATACGACAAAAAGTATAGAAACATCATCGACACGAGCTATAATGTCGATGAAAAAAAAGGAAGAATTTTCGAAGGAATTCATTTCAAACAAACAAAGCTCAATATTCAACAATTCGATGCAATAGTTGATTCTTATTTAAAAGGGGAAGATTTTCTTTGGTACTCTCAGATATGTAATAACGATTTTTGTAGTCTGTTCGTTACAAAGCCGAATTGTAGAGGTTATTATGTGCTGGAAGATGGATTGGGTTCATATCGGGATTATAATCCGCAAACTTTTGTCGGTTGGAAATATTTATTGTACAAGTTTTTCCTGAAGCCAATTTGGCCCCGTTGTTTCGAGGTGAAGAACCATTTTATCACGACGAACCATCCGAAATTCAAAGGATGTATAGCTACCACAGATTATTGCTTTCCACTCCATCAACAATATTTGAGATGCGTGGGTCTGCCTTTTGAAACCATCGATTTAGGATTTAAGCCTGATGCACTCGTATCAATTGACCCTATCTACTTATGGGTTAAAGAAAAAGACGAAGATGCTGTTTATGAACGGTTGTCCAAATATATTTTAAGCCGACATTACACCTGTATAGCCTATAAATTCCACCCGTATTTCTTTGCCAAGTCCAATATCGCGATTAAACAAAGGTTTGAGAAACTTATCAAGAAGTATTATGGTGATGCAATGATAGAATTAGGCGCTGATATTAGTTTGGAAAATGTTCTAATGACATATCATTGTGATTTTTATACAGACAACTCGTCCATAGCAATATATGGCAATGCAATGCATGCCAAGTGCTACACTTATATGCCTATCCTGCGAAACTATACCGATGCCTATGATGCCGTCCCTCTAATTGAAAGTTTTTGCATTCCTATTTCCACTATTGCCAAGGGAGACTCGAATAGTCAGAATCCAGAAAACGATAACTTATTGAATGTAAATATATTACCACCCCGTACACACCACGCAAACTGATCATCCCCACCGTCAATGCAACGGCCGAACAGCAAATTGAATACTTGAACATAAATGCTGAATTATTAGCATATATTGACAATAAAATCACATTTACTACCCCTCTAAAGGGGATAGTGTTTCCAATACAATCTTCCTGTAGCGAAGAATTCATTTCTCAATCCTTTTATACTCTGTGTTTTGAACACACTGTCATTAGGTGTTCAAAAACAATATCGATTTCTCTTAAACGTAAGGTATTTAAATACATATTCCCTTATGGACAATGCTGATAAGGTAATCGTATTTGGGTCCACCACTGGTATAGAGGCTTCCGTTTCCCGGAAACCTGTAATTCTTCTCGGCTGCTGTTTATATAGACACCTGGATGTAGCATACATAGCACATAATGAACAAGAATTAATAAATCTTATCAATGATTTCAATCTTGAACCCAAAAGCGCATTAGGAGCATATAAATTGGCATATTTTTTTATGAATGACGAGTACGAAAAACTGACTTATATAACAGGTCATAAGAAAGTAAAGGTGAAATTGTTCGGCAAAGAGATTACTTTGACAAAAACAAGGATTAAGAATAATTGGTTTTCAAAATATGTTATTCTTATCTATGAAATAATGGGAAAACTTGCGTGGATAAGATCAAATCACTCTTATCCATCAAAAGAACAAATTATTGAGTAGGGAAAGATCCAAAATTTCCACATTCCATCAAACAGCTGATTTGTAATGCTTTGCAAATCACTTGTTTGTCAACATTTTATATGGCTTTACAATGAAGAAATTCAGCCGCTCCCGTTGATTCTGTCTTATTAATTTGTATTTTTGCAGTCATATTTCTCGTCTATTGTTCGTCGAAGTTTGCTGTAGCAACAATAGGCGAAAAATATAAGAATAGCAGGTCGTTTGTCGATTTGTCAACAACTAAAATTGAAAATAGTTTACGGAATCAAATAATAAACAGGCCAAATGATAAAAGTTGAATTAATACATCATATCTATGGTGCACATAAAAATGGAGCAAACACTGTAATCAATGCTTTGCTTGACAACAGTGAATTCTTTTTAGAAAAAGGTATTGACATTCACAGCACCAGACCAAGCGGCGCTTATAGAGACACGATGGACAACTCGAAATCGAAGGTCGCCAAAAAAATGTATGGGCTGGTCGTAGACGGAGTCAATCGGTTTCTGACATATTGTGCTCAATATTCCCGTTTTGCTGCAATGTTAGCTATTCTTGTCGGTGAAGACCACTTGGCAAAAAAAACACTTGGAAAATATTTTTCCGAACATGAAATTCATGAAGATGTACTGTTCTTTCATGCTTTTTTTACATGCTATCACTATATGAAGAAAAGAAGAACTTATAAGCCTGTGGTTCTGGTACTTCATACAAACGGGGATACGTTCAATATGCTGAGAAGTAGATATAGGGCTCTTGAAAAATCTTGCTATTATAAACGGTTGTTGAAAAATGAACGGAAAATTCTTAACATGGTTGACAGAATAGTGTTTGTTTCAGAAGCATCAAGAACTAATTTTCTAAACCTTCATCCTTACGTATTACCGGAAAAGGTGTTTTGCGTATATAATGGTGTTGAGGTCACCCCGTTTGTCCATAGGAATGCAAAAAGCAATCACGTTCTGGAAGTTGTCTGTGTCGCATCAGTTTCTGTGAGAAAAGGTCAGCACTATATTGTTGAAGCATTGTCAAGTATGGATAATATTGAAAATTACAATGTCCATTTCACATTTGTCGGGGACGGTCCTGACAGAATCAGACTTGAAAGGGAAGTACACTCCAAGCAATTAGGAAGGTATTGTGATTTTGTCGGTGTGACAAGTGATGTTGATAAATATTTGAATAAAAGTGATGTTTTTATACTTCCAAGTGAAGACGAAGGATTGCCGATGGCCATAATCGAAGCGATGCGAGCGGGACTGCCCATAGTGTCTACCCCTGTGGGCGGCATTCCAGAAATGATAGAAGACGGATATAACGGTTTTTTGATTCAACCGAGTACAGATGGAATAAAAAGTTTCCTGAATAAACTTGCCACTGTGGATTGGAAGGCAATGGGGAAAAGGTCAAGGACAATTTTCGAAACAAAGTTTTCTGTGGATAAAATGATCGATGGATATGCAAAGATACTCAATTTTGAGTGAGTTTATCCGTTGATATAAGGAAAGATGTGCGAAACGGCCTTGCCGTCAAACAGCCTTCGACGGGCTTCGGGTGAGTAAGTGTCAATACCGCTTTTCAACGTGGAGGGTCAAACTTCAATCTTTTTCATCGCTTATGGATTTTACGGTTACAGCACCAATGGTGTCAAATTGAACCGTGGTCAACGAGATGCCGGAATCGTCATTTTGGCGCAAAAACACAAAATTATCTTATCTGAAACGTATAAAATCGCAATTTATTGTGATTTTATATGCTAAAGGAAGTGCCTGCAAGAATCCCTGACCAACTCTCACCTCCGGCGAATCTCGCGCACCACCACCTTCCCTTCCACCACCTGAAACTTCACCTCGTACCCGTCGAACGGGAACCCATACACCCTGTCTTCGTCGTGGTGGTAGGCGGGGCGCGGGTCTTGGGCCAGCACCTCCCGCAGTTTCTCCAACTTTTCGGAGTTCAGCCTTTTGACGACCCCTTCGGGAATCTCCACTTCGAGCCGGTAGTCCTCGTGCTCTTGCGTGAACCCCTTGGAGGCTTCCGGATGGCAGTCGGTGGTGAGCAGGTAGGGTTTGATGTCGTAGATCGGGGTGCCGTCCATGAAATCGGCGCCGCCTATTATAAGCGTGGGATTTTTGGGGTTGAGGTCGGCCCCGATGAGCTCCACGCAGGAGAGTCCGATGGGGTTGGGACGGAAAGGCGAGCGCGTGGCGAAGACGCCCATGCGCCGGTTGCCGCCGAGCCGCGGAGGCCGTACTGTCGGCGACCAGCCCTCCTGCTTCACCTCCGAGAATCCCCAGATCAGCCACAGGTGGGAGAACTCCTCGATGCCGCGCAACGCCTCCGCATTCCGAAACTCCGGTTCGAACACGATGCGCGCCCGCAACGACGGCACCAGCCCGCTCTGCCTCGGAATCCCGAACTTTGTCGGGAACTCGCTGCGGATTCGGGCAATGACCTTGGTTTCGATAATTTGTTCGTGCATATCTCTGCTATTCTATAGCTTGCAAAAACCAAACAAAACAACACTCTTCACGCACACACTGGCTGCGGCACCAGCTTGGCACAGAGATCTATGATGGTGTTCGCATTGTCGAAGCCTGCATCGGAGACTCTTTTGTCTTTGTTTCCATCATAGCCCATGTCGGCTTAGAGCCCTTGTTGAATAGCTATTTTTTCTCGATCTTGTATCCCACCGTCGCGAAGAACAAAATGTAGGCATAGCTGACGAACAACAACGCGTAGGCGGCGTGACGGTTAACGGCATCGGCAATGCTTCCGTAAATCAGCGGCATGACAGCACCGCCCACGATGGCCATCACCATCAGCGCGGAAGCGAATTCGGTGTGGTCGCCGAGGTCGCGGATAGCCAACGGCCATATGGCGGGCCACATGATGGCATGCGCAAAACTCAGACAGATAATCGCGATAATGGAGACAATGCCCGATGTGCATAGGGCCACAATGACCAATGTGACCGAGAGCAACAATTGGATAATCAATGCATTGCGCTGGGAAATAAACTTCGGCACAAACAAGATGCCGCAGACATAGCCCACCAACAGGGCAATCAACGCGTAAACGCCAAAATAGTGCGACACCGAGGTGGGAATACCGTAATAGTCGCCGTAAGGAATCAGCGTGTCAATGGCAATAACCTCAGCTCCAACATAGAAGAATATGGCCAAAACACCGAGCCACATATACGGAAAACTGAAAATGCTGGCTTTCTTGCCGTCGATGTGTTTCTCCTCTTCCACAATGTCAGGAAGGTGCGCGGTCTTGATGAAGAGCACCAACGCGATGAGCACGGCCGTCATGATGATATAGGGCACGATGACACCGTTGGAAAGTTGCTGTAGCATAGCCTCTTTTTCCGAGCCGGGAGCCATATCCTTGATGCTTTCGAAGAGGTGTTCCTTGCCACTGAAAAGGGCGTTGTAAAGCACGAGGATGCCGATCATGCCGGCCACCTTGTTGCAGATGCCCATGATGCTCATACGCCGTGCCGCAGACTCAATCGGACCGATGACCGTGACATAAGGATTGCTGGCGGTCTGCAACAGCGACAACCCGCTGCCCTGCAGGAACAGGCCTAACAAGAATACAGGATAGCTGCGCATTTTCGCACCGGGGATGAACATCAGACAGCCTACGGCCATCACCACCAGCCCCAAGGCCATGCCATTGCTATAACCGGTCTTTTTCAGCACAAAAGAAGAGGGTATGGACATTACAAAATAGGCGATATAAAAGGCAAATGTCACAAAATAGCCCTGCACATCTGTTGTCAGTTCGCACGAAGTGCGCATATATGGGATTAAAATGTTGTTCAACCATGTCACGAAACCGAACACGAAAAACAACGATCCGATGACGAACATGCAATAAGCGGTGCTTCTATTCTTCTCTGTCATAGTATAAGGGTTTATTTGATTTTTTTCATCAATTCAGCCTTTTTGGCGTCATATTCTTCTTGAGTGATGATTTGGAGGTCCAGTTTCTCCTTCCACTTTTTCAGTTCCTGCAAGGCAGCTTCGGAAGCCACATCGTCCTGATTGGCTTTGATGACAACCTCCCGTGTGGCGATGGCCTCTTCGAAGTTGGTGCAGACCAAGCCGCCGCGGTTCAGCACGAGGTAAATCTTACAGCCGCTGGTTTTGCGGTTGAACGGATCCACTGGCAGGCATTGGATTTTCTTGATGGTGGCCACACCGCCGGCCCGGTTCTCCACACGCTCGGCCCTCTCCCGGTCGGCAGCCCGATCGGCAGAGCTCGCTTTCTCGTCTTCTGCGATCATACTTAGCCAGCTGCCCGTTTCGTCTCTGAAATAGAGGTAATATTTGCCGTTGGACGGATAACCGTAGGTGATGGTGGAACCCACCGTATAAGTCACCCCGTCGGAGGCCACATACGCGGTGATTTTGTCCCCGCCGGTCTTTCCGGTCAGTTCCCGGGCGGATTTTTGGTCCAGAATGTCCTGATAGGTGACCGTTTGTGCAATAGAGAACAAACATAGCCCCATGAAAACGCACAGTATCGTTATCTTTTTCATAATATTAGAGTGATTTTAATCGATGTATCATTTCTTCGGGACTTTCCGCCTTGAAGACGGCATTGCCCGCCACAACCGCGTCGGCGCCGGCCTTGACGATATCCGCCATATTGTCCGCATTCACGCCGCCATCCACCTCTATGAGCGCGTTCGAATCGTTGCGCTCAATCATTTCGCGCAGTTCCGCGATTCGGTGCAGCGCGCGCGGGATGAACTTCTGACCTCCGAACCCGGGGTTTACAGACATGATCAGCACCAAGTCGAGGTCTTGGATGACATCCTCCAGCCCGGGAACCGGCGTGTGCGGGTTCAATGCCACTCCCGCCAGCATGTCGTGTTCCTTGATTTGGGCGATGGTGCGGTGCAGATGTGTGCAGGCCTCCCAGTGAACGGTCAGCAAATCGCAACCTATTTCCTTGAAAATCTGTATGTAACGCTCCGGCTGCACAATCATCAGATGGGTGTCTAAAGGTTTCTGCGCCAATTCCCGGACAGCCTTTATGACCGGCATTCCGAACGAGATGTTCGGCACAAAAACACCGTCCATGACATCCAAATGAATCCAGTCCGCCTCCGAACGGTTCAGCATCTCAATCTCTTCCCCCAATCTGTTGAAATCCGCAGACAGCAACGAGGGGGCAATAATCGGTTTCACACTGTTCATATCTTTCAAAATTTTCAAGCGGCAAAGATAAAAAATGTTTGGCTATGATGCTCACCATACCACTTCCAACTCTTGGTCCCCGTAATGAAACACAAATGTACCAGGGCGGTTTTCAAAATGTTGGCGTTCATCCACGTAAGTCTGGAAAAATTCGTCATCAACTTCAAAGGAGACTCGCTTGGACTTGCCCGCCTGAACCCTGACGCGCTCGAATCCGACCAATGTTTTCACAGGACTCTTCGGATCATTCTTATTGGTCAAATAGAGCTGCGCCACCTCCTCGCCGTCGCGGTCTCCGCTGTTTTCGACCTGGAAAGTGAAAGTGCGCGATCCCTGGTCGTATTGGCCGTCCGTATATTTGAAGTCCGTGTAGCTCAGGCCGTAGCCGAACGGATAGAGCGGTTCCTCGGTCATGAAGCGATAGGTGCGGTGCTCCATCTCATAACTGTCAAATGGAGGAAGATAATTTTTTGTGCTGTAAAACGTTACGGGAAGTTTTCCACTGGGGTTCACCTCGCCGAAAAGCACTTTCGCCATGGCCGTGCCTGCTGCCTGCCCGCCATACCAAGCCGCCAAAACCGCGTCGCAATTCTCGTCCTCCCAATCCAAAGCCACGGCGCCGCCGGAACAGAGTATGAACACAACGGGCTTCCCCATCTGCTTGAGTCTCATCAACATGCCCTCTTGAATGCGCGGAAGGTCAATATTGGTGCGGTCGCCGCCGTGGAATCCGTCCAACTCCACTTTCAGTTCCTCGCCTTCCAATGCCGGGGAAAGTCCGCCGACGAAAATCACAAGGTCGCACTTGGCAATCTTCCTGTCAAAATCATTGGGCAGGCGGTATTTGCCGTCCACATGGTGGCAGGCGGTGTCAAAGTAGATCCGAGGGCGTTCATTTTCAGGTAAATGCTTGATATAATTGACAATACCTTCATAGTATGTGACCGCGTGGCGCGGCGTGCCGTTGTAGTTCCCGCACAGCATCACGGAATCCGCTGCATTAGGTCCGATAATGGCAATGGATTTGTACTTTTTTGCATCCAAAGGCAGAATTTTGCGGTTGTTTTGTAACAACACAATACTTTTTTGTGCCATTTCAAGAGCTTTTTTTTCAAATAGCACCGTATCGGGCTTTTTTGTGAAATGCGGTTCCGGATCGAACAAGCCGAGGGCAAAACGGGCTTTAAGTATCTTGAACACGTGATTATCAATAATATCCACTGGGATCATACCTTTCTCCACCACTTCTTTCAATGCTCCCAATCCGCTCCCACACTCCAAGTCGATGGCGGAGCCGAACGCAGCGGCGGCGGCCTCAGCGGCGGTAGCGTAAGTCTCGTGCCTCGGAATTACCGTGTCACGTTCCCAAGCATCATTCAATGCCCAACAATCCGTGACGAACAAGCCGCGATAATCCCACTGGTTGCGCAAAATATCGACCAGCAGCTTGTCGTTGGTGCAGCAGGGTTCCCCGTCCACTCTATTGTAGGCACACATCACCATACCCACATCCGTGTGATTGATAATATACTTGAATGCAGGGAGATAAGTGGTCCACAATGCCCGTCCGCTGACAGACACGTCAAAGGAGTGTCGATCGGCTTCCGGCCCGCTGTGCACGGCAAAATGCTTGATGCAGGCAAGTGCCTTATAGCGGTCGTTGACTTTCTGCTGCAGCCCGTTCACGCAGGCGGCGCCCATGCGCGCGGTGAGGTAAGGATCCTCGCCGTAGGTTTCCATTCCACGTCCCCAGCGCGGGTCGCGGAAGATGTTGATGTTTGGGGTGAAAAAGCTGACACCGGTGTAGTCGTCGTAGCGGCCGGCTTCTTGGTTTCGGTTGAATTTCATCCGTGCCTCATCGGCAATCATCCCGAACATCTCCTGTACGGCCCTGTCGTCGAAGGTGGCGGCCAGTGCCGTGGGCATCGGATAGACCGTGGCAAAACCGTCGCGGGCCACCCCGTGCAATGCCTCGTTCCACCAGCTGTAGGCCGGTATGCCCAACCGCTCAACCGCCGGGTTATGATGCTCCATCATCCCCAGCTTCTCTTCTAAAGAAAGCTGATTCAGAAGCAGTTGCGCCCGCTCATCAATGGAAAGATTCGGATTTCGAAAGTCCTGCTGCGCCGTCGCGCAAAAAACGAACACGAGGCCAATTATGCTAATGAATAGTTTTTTCATGTCGTTAGTTTTTCAATCAAGTATGTTTTTGTAAAGATGGGTGACACGCCACCTCTTCATCATTGAACAACCAATTTTCGAGTGACAAACGTGTTGGCTTTTTGTATCTGAACGAAATACACTCCTGGTCTTAACCCTTTCGTAACGATGCGGCATGTTCCCGGCTGCGCCTCCCCGAACATCATGCGCTGTCCATTTGAGGAAAAGATCTGCCATTTCAGAATTTCTCCCGTCGGGTTCTCCATCGTGAAAAAACCGTTAGAGACTGGATTCGGGACAAGGTTAATTTCCGTTAAAAAAGGATCGGGGACACTTTCCGAGCTTGGAACATAGATAGGAGTGTAGTGAACAAGGCCGTAACTTGCGTCATCGAATTGGTGGAAAATCACCTCCTCGGCGGCTTCCTCGCTATCACAACCCCAATAGTTTCCAACAGCCCAAAGCTCGCTGTTCGCATTATTAAAAAGCTCATAATCAACACCATTGTTTCCGTTGTTATACAGCAAGTTATAGCCATAGTCCGATGTCGTGCCCATATCCAAATGGTGGTAATAGATGGCCGTCACGCCCCAGAGGTTGCCGGTGATGAGGTTGCGGCGCATCTTGGCGGTGCAGGTCGTGTCGTAGCCGTAAATGCTGACGCCGCTGCCCCCGTTGTTCGGATTCACTTCCAAATTATTGTCAATAAACTGGTTGTCCAAGATTTCCGATGAAATCCGATAGCCGTTCTGCGTGTAACCGTAACGGTTGCGTGTAATGACATTGTCCTTCAAGAGCAGATGGGTAACATCCGGATTATACATGTTCATAATGCCGATGCCACCTGACATGTTGCTGGCAACACCCTCAATCCGGTTGCCGATGATTCTGATGGTATCGGTTGTCCCCGGCCCGATGTTGATTTGCGGATTGTTCGTGTTTCCCAGCACATTGTTGTACAAGGTGTTGTAAAGAATCTGCGGGCATCCGTCTGTGTTGACGGCGGATTGAATGGCACACGACTGGTTGTCGTGGAAGAGGCAGTTCTCAATGATGGGGGAACAGTTCATATAGCTTACAACGTGGTCGGAAAAATGGTCAAATTCGCAGCCTCTTATCATGATATTGCTGTTAATCAATAGTATACGTTTGCAGAATTGGATGTGTGCTTTCGAAAGCAGGCTTTGAGCCGCGTTTTCGAAACGAAGTTCGAAATATTGGTCTTGGGCGGAGTCTCCTTGGATGAGTATTGGTTCAATCCTGTCGGCGGTGAGCAGAGTCCCTGAGATTGTAATGATAACTCCGTCGCTAAAAGAAAGCTTTTCGTCGTTGGCTTCGAGAATCAGCGTGTCTGGAGCAAGTAGCGTTAAATTTTGTGAAATGTGGAAATGGTTTGGAGACAAGCATTGCACGGCTTCAGGGTATTCGGTGCAAAGGGTCGTCAGTGTATATGACTGTCCGTCACGGGTTTGAGGTGCCTGTGCCTGGCAAAAATACGACAGGATCAACAACAATGATAAGAGGTATGTCTGCTTTTTCATATAATGGGATTATTTGGGCGGCAAAAGTACGAAAATCAGAAACATCATGATTTTTTTTGAGACAACATAGGGCTTACGCATCAACTTTTTATTTGGACGAGCCAGTGCGATTTGGGAGCCGACGCTTCCAAGCGTCGCAAAGCATCCGCTGGAGATTCATCCAACCGCTGATATGCAATACCTGACGCGGTCTGCAGCGTCATCGCCTCTATGCCGTAGGATTCCGTCTTGTCGAGCTCGAGCTGTTTGAGGCGGGCGTTCTTCTGCCTTATGATGTATCGTTTCTTGTACTTCTCCTTGAAATCGTCGCTCTGCTGGTATTCTTTCTGCAGTTCCTGCTCCTTTCGTAATCGCCAGGGAGACCGTCTTCTCTATCAGCAGGCGCTCCATGTCATCCACCGGAGTCGGCATGTCGTAAAAATCAGCGAATTGACCAAACAAAATCATCAAACAAATATCTTTTTTCAGAAAAACACTGTCGCCGACCCGTCAAATCTTGATTGCCCCGACCTGTGCCGGAGGCACAACCCCCACACAAGGCGACAGCCGCAGTGTGGGGTTAGGGATTTTTTCAGCGGACTCGGTTTTGGACCTCATCAACAGCGGGCGACGAAGCGTGGGAACGTCACATGCGTTTCGATGAAGTTGGTGTATTTAGGTACTATCATTATAGACACCTTCCTCATTCTGTTCGCTGCCTTCGCGGCTAAAGCAAGCCAAAAGCTAATAGCCAACGGCCAATAGCCGAAATCACAATGTCTTCCGAAGCCGTTGTGTCAGCGGCTGCGCGTAGATGAAGTCGTTCAGCGTTTGATTGTCGGAGGTGAGTATGTTGTCGCTGCTGCCGCGCCAGGCGAGGCGGCCCTGGTAGATGAAGGAGATGGTTTCCCCGATGGTGATGATGGAGTTGAGGTCGTGGGTGTTGACCACGGTGGTGGTGTTGAAGTCGTGAGTGATTTTGGTGATGAGCTCATCAATGAGCAGGGAGGTTTTCGGGTCAAGGCCGGAATTAGGTTCGTCGAAAAAGAGGTATTTGGGGTTGAAGGCCAAGGCGCGGGCAATGGCAGCGCGCTTCTTCATGCCGCCGCTCAGTTCTGCCGGGAACAGGTTGTTGGTGTTCACCAAATCGACGCATTCGAGGCAGAAGTTGGCGCGGTCGAGCTTTTCGCTCTCGCTCATGTCTGTGAACATGTCAAGCGGGAAGGTGACATTCTCCTCAATGGTCATAGAGTCGAATAGCGCAGCCCCTTGGAAAACCATCCCCATCTCTTTACGGAGTAAAAGTTTGTCCTTTTCCGGCAGATTGTGGAACTCTCGCCCGCTGTAGTACACCTTGCCCTCTTCAGGCGTGAAAAGCCCCACCAGACACTTCATCAGCACGGTCTTGCCTGAGCCGGAACGTCCGATGATGAGGTTTACTTTGCCCTCCTCAAACTGCGTGTCGATGCCGAAAAGCACCTGCTTCTCGCCGAAATACTTGGAAACGTTGTTGACTTCTATCATAGGTTAACAGGTTGTCACTTTACCGATTATGACCGGCCATTTGCCGAATTGGCTGCAAAAGTACTTTTTTTTCGGGTACGGAAAGTACTTTTTTCAAGTTCGTTTTGTGCCCCTTACCGGCTCGGCCTCCAGCGGATTGTCGGGCCAGGCGTGCTTAGGGTAGCGGCGGCGGAGCTCTTTGCGGACATCGAAATAGGTTGATTTCCAAAAACTTCGGAGATCAGTGGTGAGTTGCACGGGCTTGAAACCGGGTGAGAGGAGCTCCATTAGGACAGGAGTGCCGTCAACCAAAGGGGTGTCAAGCAGACCGAAGCATTCCTGCAGGCGGACGCGCAACACAGGGACTTCAGTTCCAATGCGGTACTCCAAACGGATGCGGCTGCCAGTGGGAACAGCAACATGCGTCGGAGCCAAGCGGTCAACGGCCTGCTGTTGGTTGTAAGTGAGACGACTCCAGACGACTTCGCAGAGGTCGAGTTTCTTCAGTTCGGCCGTTGAGGTGGCTTTGCCGATGTAGAGCGGTCCCCAGTCGGGGGCTCTTTGGCAGATGGCATCATTGTCCACGGGAGGAAGTCCAAGCTCTGGATGTCGTGTGGCGATGAAGGCGATGCGCCGCTGCAGATTCCGCACCTCGTCGGTAAACGACAGCATCGAGGGACCGTCTTTGACGATGGCCTCGCAAATGACCTGTTGTACAGCCTCCCGGTGGTCGCCGGAGAGTGGTTTCGACTCCAAGAGGATATTGCCGATACGTCGTTCGCGGCGGGCCACCACCGAGCCGGACTTGCCGTCCCAAAAGATGCTGTCTCGGTCAGTGGCATATGGGTGCAAGTCAGAGACATCGACAATGCTGGCCAAAAACACCTTGCCTGTGCCGCCGGCCTTTCGGTGCATTGAGGCGGCGACAATCCACTCAGCTCCAGCCAGCGCATCCGAAGTCTCTACGGCAACCAATTCGCCATTAGACAGTTGAAATATGCCTGTGCCATTTTTCCATACTTTGCCGATACGTTCCGGATAGGCCGAAGCCAAAAAGGTCCCCACCTCGTAAGGATTGACAGGCGCATTGTCCTCACGGCAATGAATCATTTCACCATACTGGCGGGCAATTTTGATAATTCGTCCCCAGCGGCCCGATTGTCCGCTTTTGCGTTCCCGCCGCAGGGCATCGAGCCGAGTGGCCGCTGATACATCTCCCTCGCCTGCCATCGGGTCTCTCTCTTCCAAGAGGGCTGCGATGTCGGCAGCCAATGATTTTCGCTGTGGGCTGTCTGCCGAGAGCAGCATACGGGCGATGCGCGGGTGACAGGGCAGCTTCGACAAGGCCTTTCCTTGCCGCGTCACTTTGCCTTCATTGTCCAATGCCCCAAGTGATTGCAGAAGCATTCGGGCGTGGAGGAGCGACGACCTGGGCGGTGGTGTCAGCCAAGGCAGTCGCTCCACCTCGCGCTCTCCCCAGATGGCGGCGTCAAGTACCAACGACGTGAGATCGGCATCCAAGATTTCGGGCTTGCGCACCGTCTCCATGCGGACTTCGGAAGCCTTCGACCACAGCCGATAGCAGACGCCTGGTGCCACGCGCCCGGCACGTCCTGTGCGCTGTGTGGCCATGTCCGTCGAAATGCGCACCGTCTCCAACCGGTTCAGTCCGCTGCGGGCATCGAACATCATCTTGCGGCAGAGTCCGCTATCGACTACCACGCGCACGCCCTCGATGGTGAGCGATGTTTCGGCGATGGGTGTTGCCAGCACCACTTTCCGTTCGCCGGGCTGGCTCGGCGCGATGGCGCGCACCTGTTCGTCGTTGGACAGTAAGCCGTAGAGCGGGTATATCTTTGTGTCTCCGAGACTGTTAGAAAGGAGTTCCGCCACGCGGCGTATCTCGCCTTCGCCCGGCAGGAACGCCAGAATGTCGCCCTCATGTTCGCGGTGGGCTTGCCGTATTGTTTTTGCTGTCAATTGCGAAACATTCATGATGTCAGCCTCTTCCTGCGTGTGTATCACCTTCACGGGGAACATCCGTCCCTCACTCTCCAACATGGGACAGCGCAGCGCCTCCTCTAATGCCACCGTGTCTATCGTGGCCGACATCACGACGATGCGCAGGTCGTCACGCAGCAGCTGTTGGCACTGCCGGGTCAGGGCAAACGACTCGTCGGTGTTCAGGCTCCGCTCGTGGAACTCGTCAAAGACCACCATCGCGACGCCCTCCAGAGCCGGGTCGTCGAGCAGCATTCGTGTCAGCACGCCTTCGGTCACTACCTCGATACGCGTCTGTCCGGAGACTCTGCTCTCGAACCGTACGCGATAGCCCACCGTCTTGCCCACGTTTTCGCCCAACAGCCATGCCATCCGCGACGCAATCTGCCGCGCCGCCACCCTGCGAGGCTCCAGCACGATGATTTTCTGAGATTGGAGACGGGTGGGTAGCGATTGAAGCAGCGTGAGTGGCAGCAGCGTCGATTTTCCCGCACCCGGTGCCGCCGTCACGATCGCCGCCGTAGAAGTCCGCAGCGTCTCGTTCAGTGCCGCCGTTATTGCCGCCACCGGCAACCGATTCAGTTCGTTTTTCAGTCGGTCAGTCATATCTCCTGTCTTGTCAATCGGATTCTACATCCATCTTCTGTCAGTATCAAAGAATTGCCTCTATGGGATTTCTCTCTTTACCATTTTCGCGTCACATTTCCAGACCCTGCGATCCTTTGAACAAAATCTGAAAATATGACGCTGCAAAATTACGTTTTTTCGTTTACCGTTTCACCACCTTCCTCCCATATTCCTTCCCTTCCCCGTCCGTCACGCGCAGGAGATACACGCCAGCGGGGACGCCACGTACGTCCACCGTCGCAGTTTGGCTGCTCGCGGGCGCGATGAACCGCGTCCGTACCGTCCGCCCCTGCAAATCGAACAGGGCCGCGCCGGCGATGCCCGCGCCGCCGGACAGCTCGATGTGCAGGAGGTTGTCGGTGGGGTTGGGATAGACGGTCAACGCGGCGTCATCGGCAACGTCCATGGCGGTCCGTTTCGCGCGGGTCCCCGCAGTGTCATCGCCAGGTTGGGGCGTATCGAATACGCCCGCATTATCCCATTCGTCCTCGTAGCAGATCCCGTGGAAGAAGCAGAGCACGCCTTTGGCCATCACCGAGGCACGGCCGGTGTTGCGCTCAGCAATCGCCTGCAGCTGCGTGATCTGCGCGGGCGTCAGCGAATACCAATTCACCGTCGGCGAATTGAACGAATTTGGCGAATTATCGTCGCCTGTGTTGCCTATATCGCCCATGTTGTCCTGGTTGCTCATGTTGTCCTGGTTGTCCTGGTTGTCCTGGTTGTCGTTATTGTCTATGTTGTCGTTATTGTCTCCCCGCAACGCCACCTTCATCGCATGAAATTCCGCGTAATTGGCCAATTCCGCATCGTCAGCATCCGCCGCGAACGGCGCCGCATAACCCTCCATGAACAGCGTCTCGGTCAGGGAGTACGGGTCGGCGAGGGACTGCGCGGCGGCGTGCCACTGCTCCAGCGTGCCGAGGTCCAACAGGGAGTCGGACATGAGGGCGCGCACGGCGGCGTGGTAGGTGGCGGAGAGGGATTGCGCCGTTTCCGACAGGTTTTCCGTTTCACCCTGTTGTAGAGACGCAAAATTTTGCGTCTCTACCGTTTGCCCTTGCGTTTCTACAATGTCCAAGCCCGTCCCGTCCGTGTTTGCGTTGCCCGCCATGCCCGTGGCGTAGGCGTTCACCTGCGCGGTGAAACCGGCCAGCAGGAACGGCGTGGGACCGGGGCCGACACCTCCGCCGTTGCCGCACAGGGTGGAGGCGCAGGGGTTGGAAGTGGCCAGGTTCGACTCACTGGTCACCCCTGTCGGATTGTAAAGGTAGCAGGCTGCTTCCGAATTGTGATAGTAGGTGATGCCGAACAAACCGGCATTGTACAGACTGCTCGCCAGCGTGCCGGAAAACCGGTTGTCCGCGCCTTTGCCGACATTCCCCTGGCTCTTCCGCATGGACGATCCGTTGGAGATGTACATATCGTACTTGTTGTGGCCGAAATCGTTGCATGTGGCCTGCAAACCCGATCTGCCCTCCCCGTTCGCGCCGGTCACCCTGATGCCATAACCCAACTTCTCGAACGTGTTCCGATGCAGAAGATTGTCGCTGTTCCCAGAATTGTCAACATAGATGCCGGTCGAGGAAAACAGCATGGGGTCGGTGTAGGCGCTCCGGCTGAAGGTGTTCTCCTCCACCAGATAACCCGTGCAGGCTCTCAAATCCAGCCCCCTGTTGCTCAGCGACTGGACCGGCACTTGGTCAAGGTCAAACTCGCACCGCGTCACAGAGACGAAGTGGTTGCCGTCGATTTTCACACCGGTATGATTGTTGCTGAAAAGCGCGTGGTTGATTTGGACGGCATGTTGCGCACCCGTGGTGAGCGCCTCCACCGCCGTGCTGAACCCCGAAAAGGTGCTGTACCGGGAATAAGCCTCCGGGCATTCGCATCCGGGGAGGACAATCACGGAGCTTCTGCAGTAGGAATCCAGCCTGAAACCCGCGTCCTCCGCGTAGATGGCGTGGCGGCGCTGGTGGCGTTCGCCCGTCTGGTTGGCGAACGTGCAGCCCAGGAACTTCACCCCTCTCACGTCCCACATCGTGACGTGGTCAAGGAAGTCGGTGTTGTTTTGGGCGAAAAGGTTGTTGTTGTCCACGGTGAACACGCACCTGCTGATGCTGCTCTGGTTGTCCGTTATGGTGCCTGCCGGGGAGTGGTTGGTGTAGGGGAGGATGTTGATCGCACACCGGTTGTTGACGAAGAACGCGCTGTCGGCCAAGATGATGCCGCCGGTGGCCGCGAAGACCGTGTCCTCGCGCAGGCCCGTATAGATGCCGCAGTGCGCGTTCTCAATGACCGCGCCGTTCTTCAGCTCCACGGTGCCCTGGTATTGGGCGAGCTGCCGCTTCGTGCGGTCGCCCACCACCTCGATGCCCTGCCACATCTCGCCCGCGCAGGCGCTTGTGATCGTGCCGCCGTCAACGATGAGCTTGCCGCCGGGACGGACGACGAGGCGGGCGTTGTCAGCCATAAACAAGGTATCCCTAATGGTCAAGACGGTCAGGGAGTCCACTACCAGTGATTGTCCCTGCACTCTTTTCTGGCTCCAGGTGACAGACGACAAGACCGTGTCCGCATCACTCGTGAAGAAAGCCCTGAAAAGCTTTGCCTCTCCCGGCAAAAGTTGTACTCCAACGTGTCCGCTTTGCGGACAGCGTTGGTCATTCATCACATCCACGACGGAACAACTATTGTTCAGATTCAATTGTATTTGCAGTGGGGTTTTGAAGCTCTTGTTGTCCACCCAGAAATATTTTCCGCCGCTGTCGTCAAACAGGTAGGAAATGGCCAGGCTGTCCATGCTGAATCCGCTGACAGCTTCGATGGGGTTTATAGGGCTGAATATCGCCTGGGTGAATGTGTCGTTGCCGAACGCGGTCCACTGCATGTGGGCGGGGATGTATTCGCCGTTTGTGGCGCTTGGGTATATTGTGGAAACATCGTCAACATGGTAGGAGGCTTTATAGTGAAGTGACAATAAAAGGTCTTCATGGCTTTGAATTTTATGATGAATATATCTCAAGAATTCTTTCGTTTCGTTTCTGAGCAGATCCCACATGTGATAATTTGCCCCTGAATGCCAATAATTAAGACCTTTTGCCCCATGCATTAGTCCGGCATATACTGCATAACGCATCTCGGAAACATTCTTCAATGTGTCATAATTTCGGGCAGACAAGAATGTGGGAATATAGACGAATGGGATATGATGGTTCTCAGCAGCTCTGGCAACGACATCAAAATTGAAATAGAACGAGTTAGGCCAGACCAAGTTGTAAAAAGTGCAACTATCGCATGCGTTGAAGAAATGAATAGGATAGGCATCGAATGAAAGAATGTTGGGGTGGG
>CAMHNQ010000042.1 GCA_946186495.1 uncultured Bacteroidales bacterium | reverse complement strand
AAGGCTGTAATTGCATACGCACCAACCCCAAGGGCGAGTGGTGTTTCGACGTATGTCGCTTCAATCACTTTTGTCATTCCAGCAATCACTATTTTGGGTGACATCCACATTCTTAACTTACTATCCGCAACATTGCAATCTGTTCTAATGTACGCATTATGGTATCTCGACTTCATATACCGAACATCAATGTTATTAAATTGATATCTGTCGATATTGCCACTTACAGTGAATGGAATAACATTCACTCTTTCACCATCTACAACATATTCTTTTATTATTTGTGCCTCAAATCCTGTAGCCCCAGAACACACCTCTATTCTACAATCTTTTATTGTCAAAGAAGTTCCCAGCTCTTTAATTGGTCTTGCTTTATTGAAAAGCAAATCTTCGTATTTGTCCAATGTATATTTACAAAACTCTTTGTCAGATGTTCTTGAACCACATAAAATTATAGGATAAACACTAGCATTTTTAAAAACTTTGAACACAGAGACATCAACACTTGAATACAATCCATTCTGTTCCAATAATTCCTTTGTCTTTTTAGCATAATCTGCAATCAAGAACTTGTTAGGAATAATCCAGAAGAAAACATTCTTTGTCAACATCAAACCTCTCAATAAAAACAAGACATATATGTCATACGCTCCTGTTGCTTGAGGATAGTTTTTCTTGTAAATAGACTTCTCATATTCCGTCCTTGCCATTTCAACAGCACTAATATACGGCGGATTCCCCACCACGATGTCAAACCCGCCCTTGTCGAAGATGTCCTTGAACCAGGTGTGCCAGAGGAAGAACTCCTGGTTGGCGGAGGGGTCGAGGGCGGCGAGGCGGGCCTCGGTGGACGGATGCAACCCCTGCTGCCGGATGTAGCTCTTCACACTTTCGTTGATGCTCGCCCGCGCCGCCGCCTTCTCCCTGTGGTCGGTGAGACTGAAGTACTCTTTCAGCATCAGCTGCAGGTTGCGCTTGGTGTCGTCGGTGCTGTACTCCATGGCCAACTGGTTCTCACCCGCCTTGCCCTTTCCCCTGCCGAGAGTGCTCCGCGCCCCGCCATCCATCATCCGGCTCAAATCCATCCCTTCAAAGCTCTCTATCAGACTGTTGCCTTGCATGAACTTGTAGTCGAAGTTGGGCAGCGGCGCGGGCTCGTCGCTATCGACCACGATGCTCAACCAGAACCGCAGCCGCGCGATGTCGATGGCCCCACGCTCGATATCGACCCCGTAGATGTTGTTTTCGATGATTTGCTTCTTGAGTTCCAGACGGGTCAGGAGACGGGTGTTTTCCACCGAGTTCGTTCCTGTCACCACACTGCGGCCTGCGGCCTTGTATGGTGTTACTGATAGTTTTGCCTCTTCGAGGCTGCTTAAGGAAGTGCTTTTTGACGATATGGCCTCGCGGCACCGCCACAACTCGTTCAACAGCCCCATCGGGAACGCGCCGCTGCCGATGGCCGGGTCGCAGATCTTGACCTCGCGCAGGGCACGGTCGAGAACGTCACGATAAGGTTCCAATTCATCGGGAAATTCGTGGGTTTCGACGAAGGTGCGGATTTTAGTGATCAGTGAACTGTGATCAGTGATTTGAGAATCGATGTCGGTTGGGTTTTTCGTGTTTTTGTCCTGTTCACCGTTCACTGACAACTGTTCACTAAGATATGCGATCAGCGATTCCTTGCACATGTACCGCACGATCTCCTTCGGGGTGTAGAAGGCACCTTTGGCTTTGTTGTCCTCCAACAAGCTTTCGAAAATCTTGCCTAACATTTCGGGATCGACACCAATCTCGGCATCGTCGGGGTCGTTCTCATCAACGGTGAAGTTGTAGGAGGCGAGGAAATCGAACAACTCCAGGAACAAGCTGTCGGGCAACCGCACCCGCATCCTATCGACTTCGTCCTCTTCGAAGAGACCACCGTTCAGGTAAGGAATGCTGTTCAATGAGGAATTAGAAATGAGGGATGAAGAAGTATTTTGTGCGGGTTGCCATTGATGGAGCAAATCAATGTCCCAATGATGGTTACGGAAAACCTCTTCACGATGTTCGGGTTCGGTATTGAGCATTCCGAAGAAAAGCGGTTCCAGGACACTTTCAAGGTAGTCTTCTTGACGGGCACAGCGGCGGAAAGTATTGCGCATGAAGTCAGGGTCGCCGCACAGCCAGCCTTTTTTCTGCAAGAAATGCAAAAAGACGATGCGGCCCATCATTTTTTTGACGTAATCGTGGAGACGGGTGGTTGATACACTATCCGCAGAGAAACCATGCATCGCGTCGCTACGATAGGATTGCGTGAGGGTCGCCACAATACGGTCGTAATGGATATGGTATTCGTCGAAGAACTCGTCGCTGAGGGCATCCACCGAGAAGGATTCCCGGAGGTCGGACAGCCTCAAACGGCCGCTCAGCTTGGCCACCTTCTCCAACCGCTCAAGCGGTGTTTTGTATTGCCCGTTTTCGTCACCCAAGATATAGGAGAACCGTTTGGCCGAGGTGCTGCCCTCCTTGAGGTCGCAGATGTAGGACAACCGCCAGTGCCGGCCGTCATCGAAAACAGCTAACGCGGCATCTACGTTGGCCTTGATGTACGGTTCCACCACGCGGCGAAGCCCCACTCGCTTGCGGGTGACGTCGCTGTGGCGCACTTCCGTGTAAAACAGCCCGATGCGTTTACGCTCGACATCCTCCAAGATGCCCAATCCATATACGATGTCGCCGTCAGAGGTCTCTTCCAACAGCTCGGGCCGCGCGTTGATCCGCTGCGCGTGCAATAACCCGCTGAGAATGGTTCTGGTGTATTCTTCCAGGTTGAATGGAGACCGGAAGAGATTTTTGAGTGTGTTTTTCATATTTTCAATTCTCAATTATCAATTTTCAACTAAACAATGGTCTCGGAGACGATGATCTCGGGTTGGACGTTGTGGGCGGCAGACTTCCGTACTGTGCTGTCGGGGCAGTAGGTGTCGGCCAAGTCGGCGAGTTGGTCGTAGAGCTGGTCGGGGGTAAGCGGGTGACGGCCTTTTTGGATTTTGGCAATCTTGTTGATTTCCGTGGGCAGCTTCTTGGAGAACCGACCGATCTCTAAGCTGTCCATGAGGCGGTCGCATATTGCCCGGCCCTCTTCGTCGTTCATGGCGGGACGCGCATTCTTGCGTACAAACGCGAGGGCGTCGATGGTGGCCTTGTCGCGGTTATTGAGTTTCAGGGATGATGTATTGCTCTGTCTCACAATCTGTTCGCGATAGAGTTCCAGTGCGCGCCTCACCTGACGGAAGTGTATGTTGCGGGCCGTCTCGAATGGCAACGGACGTTCCTCGGGCGCGGCGCGGAGCAGGTCGGCAGCCTCCAAGAAGGTGAGCGACTGCGGCCTGTCGAGACTATCAACGAGGATATAATCCGTCTTGGCGGGCGAAGTGAGGAAGGCTATGGTCTGCAGCGTACAGAGGTCTCCGAAAGCACGACGTATGACGCGGCTTTTCGGCGGCAGGTTCTTGAGGTACTCGTAAAAGTCCCGCCGATGGTCGTAAATCTCCTTTACCTCGCGGTAGAGTTCGAGGCTGCGGTCGGTCTCGTCTTTCACGTCAGCGTTGTAGAGCTTGAAGTCGCGCACGATCTCTTCGTGAGAGAAGATTTGGGAGTCCTCGCCCAACGCGGAATGGAAGCCCTGGAGCTTGATGAGGGCGTTGTTGTAGAGGTTGATCTGCGTGTCGCCCTCCACGGAAGGATAGAACATGTAGTTGTAGATGGTGTCGGCCGTCGAGCCGATACGGTTCACACGCCCGTTGCGCTGCATCAGGCGCGAGGCGTTCCACGGCGAGTCGTAGCTGACGATGATGTTGGCACGATGCAAATTCACGCCTTCGGCTAACGCGTCGGAGGTGATGAGGATGTTGAGGTCGTTGCGTTTCACCCCTTCGTAGTTGGCATCGAAGTTCTGCCTGATTTTCTCCCGCAGCCGGTTTCGGTTTTTGGCGCTGACATCCTGCACGTCGTCGCGATGGAGATTTTTTCTCAATTCTTCAGCCAGATATTCCACCGTATCGACGCTTTCGGAAAAAATCACCACCTTTCCCTCTTGGTTGATGGCAGGATCAAGGATTTCCTTTTTCATTATCGTGATGAAATTCTCCAATTTCGGGTCTTCAATCACAGCATCCCATTGTCTGCAAAGGCTTTCCAACAGCCGTTTGTCGTATTCGAGCATTGGCAGGAAGTCATCCCGGAAATCATCTTTAGAGAACACAAAATCCTCCTTGTTCTCGCCTTTCCCCTCTATGTATTGGATGATTTCGTCCAAAGACTTGTCCTGCTGCAGTTCCTTGACATTGTAATCCGGCGCAATCAGCACCTTGTCCTGCCGGAACATCTCAATCATCCCGTTGGTGATGTTGAGGAAGGTGTGCAGCGACTTCTTGAACGCGAAGAAACTGCTTTCCAACCGCTTCACCAGATGGGTACGGAAGATGCCCATGAGGAGCTTGGCGATGTGCGAGCCGCGTTTGCCTTTGTATAAAGAACTGTCTATCAGGAATTCCACGGCGCGGTAACGGGCGTAGTGGAGTCCTTTGCCATCGGGGTTGTCCCCGGTGCGGGTGTCGGTGAGCAGGTCTATGGTGTAGGAGAACAGGTCGGCCAATTCGCGGCTCATATTGTAGCGGTAGTCGCGCAATGGGGCTATTTTCGGAAAGACAATGTTCTGTCCGTCAAGGTCTTTGCGGTAGCGCGGCTCGTTGAGGATGTTGTTGCGGGTGCGACGTACCATGACCGGCTCAAGAATGCGGTGCCGTATTTGGTCGTAGATGTGGTTGATTTGTCTCAAGAACTGTTCGCGCGGGAGAGTGTCGCGCTCCTTCATAATGTGCTTGTAGTCCGAAATCCACCCCGAGAAGGTGCCCTTGATGTCGGTCAGTCCTTCGATGGTGGAGTCGTCGTCATCCTGAAAGAGGAGCAGCAGATTGCGGATGTCGGACGGGGTGTTGTTGAGCGGCGTGGCGGAGAGGAGCATCACCTTCTTGCGGTCGCCCTCCACGCGCCCCCGATGACTGCGGGTGGTCTTGCATATCACCTCCAGGTCCTGGTAGCCCATCGTGCCGTCGTTGCGGAAGTTGTGCGCCTCATCCACAATCACCACGTCGTATTCGTGCGGCAACGGGTAGTTTCCCTTTCCGCCCAGCACTTTGTCCAAGCTGCCGTTGTTGACGAACCACTTGTTCTCGATTCTGAATTTCTCGAAGGTCTTCTCCCACTCCTCGCGCACTGCCGGCGGGGTCACCACCAGAATCTTGGTGAACCGTCCGTTGGCCTGCACGAACCGCTTTGCAATCATCGTCGCCACGGGCGTTTTGCCCAATCCCACCACGTCGGCGATAAAGCAGCCGTTGTGCTTGAGCAGCATCTGGTAGCCCTGCACCACGGCGTCGCGCTGGTAGGAGATGTCCTTGAAGCCGTATTGGGTGGGGTCGAGGTCGAAACTGTCCTCCACCATGGAGCCAAATGTCTCCACCAACACTTTCATATACAGCTCGTAGGGTGTGACTTCACGGTTTTTGAGATGGGTGACGGTCTGGATGTCCGCCATATCCTTGGCGGTCACGGGAACACTGTCGCCCCACAGTTTCTGGAACTCCTCTTCGCAGTAGTGGACGTCGTCATAGTCCTTCATCGCCACGTTGAGTTCGTAACGGGGCGGATCGGAGATGCCCAATCCGGAGTCGGTAAGGTTGGATGAGCCCATGATGACCCAACCGTCGGAGTGTTCGTTGTGGTTTTTCGGCAGACAGAGGTAGAATTTGGCGTGGAGGTTGTGTGTTGCGTGTATGCGCAGCTGGAGTTTCCCGGAAGCAACGTCTTCGAACAACTGCAGGATGCCCTGTTCGGTCTCGTCGTCGTAATCGGCGCGGCGAATGTCGTCGAGCATATCCTGCCGGAATTTTTCGACAGCTTCTTCTGGGTGACTGTCGGGCGTGAAGAGCAGCGACGGGTCGTGGCGAAGAAAGATACTGTCGATGTTGATGCCGACGAGGATGCGGATTTCGCGGACATCCTCCAACTCTTTGCGCAGCTTGAAGTAGCCGCTGGAACGAAAATAGCCAACCACGGCATGGAAGATGTCGAAGTTGGCCATTGCGGAGGCGATGCCGTGGAACTTGTCCATCAGCCTCGTCTCGATATTGTTGAAAAACTTGGTGCTCATAGGCTTGGCGTTCTGTGCGCTTCGCCTTTCGAGGTACCACAAAAAAGAATCCGTGAAACTTCTGTCTGGACCGAGGTTCTCGACTACCTACACTACAAACAAGAAAGCCCACGGATACACCGTGAGCATCTCTGCTTTCTTGAGTAGTGAGGTTGAAATTGTCGAGATTTCGGTCCACTTGAAAAGCAAAAACGCTTTATATCAAAAAATTATAAATGTCTATTTCTTTCTTCTACTATTCAATAAAGTTTGGTTCTTACACATTTTTACAGGCGCAAAAGTACAAATTATCTGGTTATGCCCGACGGCCTCGCGCGAGAAAATCGCACTGACAGATTCTGTGAAGATTAAATAGAATTCCAATTTCTCATTTCCCAAAAGCACATTTTTTGTAATTTTGCAGATTTTAAAAGTGTCATTGCTATGACACAAGAAGCGTGGCTTACGCAAATGAGACATGTAAAACCGCCCTCAAAGGTTGGCGGCATGTAACCAAACAGGCTATGTAAATCAATCACAATATAAATTATAATCAAATGGAAATCAAAGCAGTAAAATTCAGAAAAGACGGATTCTATTCACAGCCTTTTGCCTTCGGCGGCGAGGAAGGCATGGACAAGTTCGACAAGAACATCCGCTATCGCGGCAGTCTGCAGAACTACCTGATCGACACCGGCAGCGAGGTCATCTTGGTCGATACGGGACTTCCCGCCGGCACCCCCGAAGAAAATCCCGACGAGAACTCCCCGGCCTACACCGGCAAGGACATCTGCAGCTACATGGATGCCTTTGCTGCCCTCGGTTACAAGCCTGAGCAGGTGACCAAAATCCTGCTTACCCACAAACACGCCGACCACAGCGGCGAGCTGCGTTCGTTCCCCAACGCGAAGATCTATGTGAACCAGGAGGAGCTTTCCGCCGCCGAACTCCAGGGACTCGGCAACCTCGTGCCTGTCAGCTTCACCGACGGGGCGTACTACAACTTCCCTGAAAGCCAGAAGATTGCCGACGGCATATTCCTCATCAAGGCCAAGGGCCACACCAACGGCAACAGCATCGTCATCGTGGAGAACGAAGGTCTGTTCTACATGATCCACGGCGACATCACCTACGTGGACGAGGCCTTGTACGAGAACAAGCTCTCCGTGGTCTATGACGACCTGCCCGCCGCCCGCGAGACCTTGGACCGCGTGCGCGAGTTCGTCCGCAGCCATCCAACGGTCTATGTCTCCACGCATTCGCCGCAGGGCTACGAGAACTTGGAGGCCAAGCGAGTGATGGATCTGGACCATCCCGTGCCGACCGTCTTCGACAAGGTGAACTTCGAGAAGAAAGAGGCTTCGGGCAAGTACGTCTGCTCCATCTGCGGCTACGTGTATGACCCGGCCGAGCACGACGGCGTGGCCTTCGAGGACCTTCCTGATGATTGGAGATGCCCGCGCTGCAAACAGAGCAAGGAGAAATTCAACAGGGCGTAGGGGAGGCAAGACGAAAGGGTTTAACTGCCTTTAGTTTATTGGTGATAAACGTTTTGCGGGCATTGCAGTGCGATGTCCGCAATTCTTTTGTGCTTGCTTTCGCAAGTCTCGCGATGTTCTCCTCGATGCGGTCGTTCAGGACGCCGAAGAGATCGATGCCAACGTCGTCAGTGTACCGTCACCCGCATTCCCGTACCCTGCGCCCGCCACTCCGGCGCGTACATGCATTCCACGGTGACGGCGCCGGTCGAGAAGTCGCCGCTCTGCACGGCGAAGACATCATATTCCAGCACTATCGTGCCTTGCGGGAACCGGCTGAAGAAGAAGCTGTTGTTAGCGTCGCGGGGACTTTCTACCCACCACACTCCGCCTTGCCTGCCGTTGCGCTCGTGGATGTTGACGGGCTCGAAGGCCGCCGCCCGCGGGTCCTTGACCTGCACGTACTCCAAGTCGCGGTCACTGGTGACGACAATCTTCACGGTGATGCGCTCGCCCAGACGGATGGGGTTGTCGGCGGTCACCGGCGCGGCGGTTTTCCCATCACCGACAGCCGGCTGGTGGTAAAGCGTGCGCCGCACCGACAGTCCACTGCCGGTGGCCTCCACCTTGTCGGGAACCTCCAGGTACTGCCAGTACGCGGCCCCGAAGGTCGGGTGCGTGCCGTCGGTGCGCACGGTGATGTCGGCCAATCGCGGCGACATCTCCTCCGGAGCCCAGACCCGCTGCAGGTAGCCGGTGCCGGCCTCGGCGCGGGCGGCCTCCGTAGCCGTAATCTCCTCGCCTCCCACGGTGATGACCGTCGTGGCGGATTGCAGCAGGTCGGCCGGAGCACCGAGCAGCAGCGCATAGACGGCCTCCGCCGTGGCTTTCGTGTTTGACCAACTGTTGCCTTCCTTCTGCATCAGCAGCCACTGCTTCATCGCCGTAAGCTCACTCTCACGCGGCGAAATCTCGGTGAACGCCTCGATCAACAACGCTTGCCGCTCGATGGGCGCCTCGTACCAGCGGTAATAGTGTCCGCTGTACTCCTTGCGCCAGCACATCCCCTTCTCACGGTCAATAACCGACTGCTGACGAATCGTTTCCATAATGTCCACCGCCTCTTTCTCTCTGCCGATGCGATAGAGTATCAACGCCACTTCCGCCTGACGGGTGAACTTGGCTTTCTCCAAATCCTCAATCATCCGTGTGTTGAGATTCTGCACGTAAGGCTTTGACAGCCAAATGGAATCAAACGGTGCGAACGTGCGGGCGTAGAGGTAGTGAACGTCTTCTTCAGAGAAATAGAAGGTGGCTTTGGGATCTTTCTCCAACCGTTTCAGGTACGCTTGATAACGCTCCTCTTGATACCGGTCGGAGGCGCGGATGGCCTTGTCAAGCATCTTGTCGGCGTTTGGCACCGTGATGCCCATGCGTTGCAACTTGTAGAAGCCCGCCACGAGGTGGTCGGTGATGTACGGGGAGTAGTTCCAGTGTCCGTACCAGTCCCAGCCTCCGCTCGGCAACTGGTTGTTCAGCAGTTTGTTGAGGCTCTTGTCCAAGACCTTCTGCAGGTTCTCGTCGGCGAAGAGTTTGGCGGTCTCCTGCCGTTGCCGCGATTCGTCCTGCGCGTCCCGCATCCACGGGGTCTCTTCCAACAACATGTTCCGCAGCGACTCGTTTTTGAGCAGCGGGGAGGCTAATGCGGTGTTTACCGTATCGCTCAGCCACTGGTCGAACACCTCACGGAGACCGGGGTTCTGCGCGAGAGCGTGCTGCACGGTGGCCGCCGCGAACAGCTTGCTGAAGGTCTGCTCGTTGCAGTCGTAAGGGTAGCGCATCAGGTACGGCACGGCGCGGATGGCGAGCCACGCGGGGTTGGTGGTCGCCTCCACGGTGTAACTCAGCGGCTGCATCGTGGGGGTGCTGTGCGTGCGGTAGCGGCGGAACGAGAGCACTGTGTCGCTACCTGCCGGCACCACGAACGGACACTATTCTGTCACTAACATCCTGTTGGGCAGCACGGGCAGGAGGTTCTCCTCGCCGTCGCCGTAGTTGCCGGCGCGCGCCACCATCCGATAGCCGATGGCAGGGATGCCCTCGGGGACGATAATGCGGAATTGGACGGATTGGGAGGCACCGGCCATCACGGAGAACTGGGATTTCCCATCCGTGGCGACGCGATTCGTGGGGACGCGATTCATCGCGTCCGCAACCAGAATATCCAACGGTTCGCCGTTCTCCCCGTTGAAAAACGTCACCGTCACCTCGCCAGCCAAATCGGATTCGCTGCGGTTGGTGATTTTGGCACGGAGCGTGAGGGTGTCGCCCTCGCGGAAGAAGCGCGGGGCGTTGCTCTGCAGCATCAGCGTGCGGCGGCTCTGCAACAGCGCGGTGACACTCTTTATGCGCATGTCCTTGGTATGCCCGAAGGCGTAGAACTCCCAGCCGGTGTATTGGTCGGGTAAGGTGAAGTCGATGTGCACGCGGCCGCTGTCGTCGGGATGGAGGTTCGGGTAGAAGAAGGCCGTCTCCACGAAATTGCTGCGCGGGGTCACGTCGGGTGAAAGGGTCGGGTTCGTGACCGTCTCATCTTCCGCCATCTCCGGGGCACTGTCAGAGCGCACGCCATCGATGATGGTCACTGGTCCGTCGCTGCGGTTGCCACGCACGGAAGTCATCGTCCCGTCCACGGAAGAGACACCGTCCAAATCAGACAATATGCGGGCCACGTCTAAGCCGCCGGACAAGGAGGATTTGTCCATACTGAACACCGGCGGCTCCCATTCGACAACCGTTTCCGTCAATTGGTCTGTCTCATAATAGTAGGAAGGCATAGTCCGGATCATTCCTTCGTAATAAAGGGTTGATTTAGTGTTCGTTCCCTTATAAAAACAGCAGTAGTTGCTGTAAGCTTTGGAGAGATCGTTACAGGTGATTTTGTTCTCTTTTTCAAGAAGGTTTCGCGGGAATTTGAGACGGCTGTATTTCGGGAAAAAGTAATTTCCGATGTCGGGCTTTTTCATTCCCAGCTCATAGAGGCTGCCGTCGATCATCCACGCTAACAGTTCCGCGTCGCGCAACGGTTGCCCCTTCCGGCCGGAAAGAGTCATTTCCCAATGTTCGTTGCTGCCGGGTTCGGCCACGTTGCGGAAGCGCGTCAACTCGGCCTTCATCACCATCTTGTCCCAACGGTTGAGGAATTTACGGAAAGTATTGCTGTCCAAAGGGATAGCTGTGTTGCGAGTGACGCTGTGAAGCTGGTCGTTCTGCACAATGCGGGCGCAAAGACTGAGTTCCCGTCTGCCAGTGCCGCGTGTCTTGATAGTCAAGGTTTTCTGCCCGCAGTCGAGCAGGATGCGCTTTGTCTTGAGCCTTTTAGCCCCTTGATAAACATCGCAAATCATGATGGCGTTATGGAGACAACTTCCCACGCTGATCACCACAGGTTTTCCGGTCTTCTCAGGGACGGACACGAACTCCGCCCGGATCGGCTGGAAGGTTTTAAAGTCGGTTGCGGCGGAGTTGTTGACCGTGAAATGTTCGGTCTTCACGACAGAATTCCCAGCCTTGTCCTTCGCTTCCATCAGGATCCTGTAATTCCCCGTTTTCCAGCCTTTTACGGGAATCATCAACACGGAATCCGGGACAAAAACCTTTTCGCTGTGAAAAACGGTATCCTTTACCGGCCATCGGGCGGCTTTGTTCACGTCGGGATCGAAAGTGAGGTGCGGGAACTCGCGGGCATACTCCTCCCTGCTGTGGATCGGACGCCAGGAAACGGGCGTTTTGCGGAAGGCGGGGACGCGATACTCTTCCGGCGCATCCAGCTCCATCACGCTGACGCGCAGCGGGACGGCCTGCATAATCTCGTCGTAGTTGACAGCCTTCACCACCCAGCGGGCGGTATCATCCAACGCCATATCCACATCCTTGCTGCCTGAAAGTCTGATTGAAAGCAGTTTGTTGTCGGGCAAAAAGACCGTTGTGACATCACGGTGGGTTTCGCCGTTCAGGTCGGTGACGATGGCTTCGATGTCCAACTGGTAAGTTGCCAGATTTATCGGATAGCGATAGGCGAATCGGCCGTCCCGTTCCGTGAAGACCTCGAAACGCTCTTCCGAACCGGAATCTTTCGCCTTCACGTGCAGCGCGACGGCCGCGTTCCCGATAGGCAGACCGTTTAGTGCCGTGACAATGCCGCTGATGGTGATCGTGTCGCCGGGAGCCACCTGCTGCGAATCGGGTTCCAGCCGGACCTTGAAGGTGGGCAGCTTGTACTCGGCCACTTCAATGCGGGCATAGGTATAGCCCCTCTGCCGGTAATGCCTTCCATAACGCTCTTTCTTATCCATCGACACGTACAAATAATAGTCACCCACAAGTTGCGGCAGTTGGAACTCGCCGCTGACACTGCCGTATTCCGAAGTGACAAGCCGCAACGTGTCCGAAGACCCCTCGTCCTCAAGGAGGGCTATGATCGGAACACCCTTTTGCGCTTTGCCCCTCTTTGACAGCACATATTTGAAATGGACGGTCTGTCCCGGCCGGTAGAGCGTCCTGTCGGTGAAAAGTTGCGGTTGGTAGAGACGATTTGAGTGTCGCGAATTATAGTACCCGAAGAGGCTGAGATGTTCCGAAGTGGTGTTATAGGGCACTCTTTTGTCATAAACAGTCCCCGTGTGTCGCCAGAAGAGACTTTTACGGTAATGGATTTCTCCAAAACGGTTCGAAAGATGCGGCATCAAGCCGTTGACCCGTCCCCATTTCCCACGCAACGGTTTGCCTGTGCGCCGGTCGTTGACGGAGACATAGCCGTTTTTCCCCATCACGGTCCAGTTGGCGAGCTTGAGGCGGGTCACCCGGAAATCTGCAGTCATCAGCAGATCGGTGGAGTCCGGAACAGGACGGGGATGGAAACAAAGCCAATAGCTCCCCGCCGGTAGGGAGTCCATCCAGAGTTCCGTGGTGGAGTAGCGGCTATTGCCGTGACCGTTGAAGACGAAACGCTGCGTGCGAATCGGATTTTCCAAACTCGACTGGCTTACGATGTACCTACGCCGTTCACTATTGAGCATAACACATCCGACAGTGTCACGCAAATCTGTCAAGAGATCGTATTTGCCAGGATAAACACTGACGTAAAGGGAATCCAAATTACTGTAATGGATGGGAATCCGCAGTTTATGTCCAACGGGAAGGTCGATATGCGCATCGGCGAGGGTCACCAACGGAAGGGTGAGCTTTTCAATGTAATAATTGGCGTTCTGCGCATAATGTTTCAAAATGGGGTCGTCCTTGTTTGTGCCGCACTGCTTGAGCACGCTGTTAAAATAATCAATGGCACGGGACTTGTAATCGGTCTCCCGGTCCACGATTTGTTCGGCGGCGGCGAGCAGCACGCCACGATCGTAGTTGAAAGTAAGGTCGGGACCGTAGGCCTTCTCCAACGAGTCGAGCGTTTTCCAGCAGGCGGAGGTGTACACGTCCTCTTCAACCATTGGAAAACGATAGTGCAACCGTTGTATCTCATAGTCTATCAGGATATTCCGCTCTGTGTGGGTGGTCATGGCCTCGTCAATCAGCGCGATGGCCAGTTTGGGTTCCCTATCTCCTACCATCCGGATGCAACTCTGGTAGAGCACATCGTTGAGGGTCGGGCGCAGGTGGCGGGTTTCGGGTACCGTTTCGAGCAGGAAATCCCAGCGGTGCGTGAGAATCGGCACGTCGCGGGGCATCGCGTCGAAGCAGGCGAAAAGATGCTGCTTCGCGACCTCGCGGTAGTTCTCCTCCGACCACTCCTCCATGTTGCTAAAATCAGGCTCCTGCAGGGTAGTCGCGTTGGGGGCGGCCGGTCGCGAAGGATAGAGCATCGACCCGATAAGATAGTGGTACAGCGACTGATACACCATACTGTCGCGGTCGCCCCAACGGGTCGCGGCATTGTCGCGCCGCAGCGAGTCGAGCCAAATCGCCGACTGCTGCACGCTCTTGTCACCATACAACCGGTTGAGGAGCAGCCGCTTGTGGTTCGCGATGAAGAGGTGATAGGCATTGTGCTCCGCCTCGGCCTTCCACCCGATAGTGTCGAGCATCGCCTGCTGGCTTCTCAGATGGCGCTGCGGGATGCCGTCATAGAGCGTCCACAGATGCTCGAACGAGCGGCTGTCGGCGGCCTTCTGCGCACGGACATGCTGCGGAAGTGCGAAAAGAGCCAACAGGACGGCCATTGCCAGTCGTGCCTGCCTGTAATGTCTGCAGTGTGTCATACGGTTGCTGTTAGTTGTTAATTGGAATGCAAAAATAGTTTTTTTTCAGATAGCGTCATCTGCAAATTCAACCATTGCTTTATGGCGGAGCAAACTTGCTCTTTCGTACAAATTTGCTATCTTTGCACTTCAAATCCAACAAAGCGTGTCAATTTGTAACAAACTTAAACATAAATCATTATGAAACAACCCATCAAAACCACAGAAGCCATTTTCCCGATGCCCGTTTTGCTCGTCGCCACCTACAACGAGGACGGCACCGTTGACGTGATGAACGCCGCCTGGGGCACCATGCTCGACCGCGACCGCGTGGCCCTCAACCTCACCGAAACCCACAAGACAGTGGAGAACATCAAAAGACGCAAGGGCTTTGTGGTCCACATCGCCGATGCCGCCCACGTGGTGGAGGCCGACTATTTCGGCGTGGTGTCGGGCCACAAGGAGAAAGACAAATTCGCCAAGAGCGGCCTCACCGCCACCAAATCCTCATTGGTGGATGCCCCCGTCATCAACGAATTGCCCATCGCGATGGAGTGCGAATTTATTGAATACCAATGTGATGATACTGGTCTCGGCGTTATCGGCAAGGTGTTGCAGACCTCCGTGGAGGTCGACAAGATGAAAGACGGCAAAGTGGATATCGACGCCCTGAAAGCCATCGCCTTCGACCCCTACACGCACGGCTACTACCTCGTCTCGCAGCGCGTCGGCGAAGCCTTCAAGGACGGGATGAAGCTGAAATAGACCGTCCCTGAATCACTATGTCGAAATCGTCTTTCAACAATTGGATTGTACGTTTCTGGTGGCTGCTTCCTTTGGCAACCATACTCTTCAGCATTGCCTCTTCGTTTGCTTCGGATTGGAATATCACCATCATGCTTATCTTTTGCGGGCTTGCAACCATCATACTTCTCCTGCAGTTGCTGGCTTTTGTGACACTTTTGATTGAAAAGCGATGGTGGCGTGCAGTGGGAGCATTTTTTTCAGGTGCACTTTCCTTTATCTTTTTTGTTGGTATTCCGATTGTCAATATGTTTTTCAGTTCGATGCCAGATGATTTTGGCAAAAAACATGTCATTCCAGAAGGAATGGAGATGAATATTCCGATTACAGATGCGAATTGCAGATGGAATGCCACCGACGGATTCATTTTCACACCCGTTGAAATCGACAGCACCGACTCCAACTCATGGCTACAGATATGGAATGGCGAACAAGGTGGGATATATCATTACGCTTTCTATTGGCCGGCTCTCAGCGACGGTGAGATATATCTTCGTTGCTTTGAAGCCACGAAAGGCACCGAACTCTCCGCATCGCGACTGAAACCCAGAACAACAGTGCGAGTGTTTGGTCACAACGAGTTCGGACAGGTGGTTCCTCCCACAGAGTTCACCATCTACGAGGGCGATTGGGAGGACTACTATGCTGTACGCGTTGAGGTGTGGCACAAGCCGACAGGAGGGAAGCCCCACAAGTTGATGGAGAAAATCTATCGCATGGAAGGCTGGATGCGGTGACAAATATTTTTTCTCAACATAACATAAAATAGAGAAAAAGTTGTATTTTTGCACCTGTAATTATTAGTTGTTTGGATATGAGCAAAACGACGATGGGCAATAAGCTGCCCCGGAAACTGGAACTGAAGATGCAGACTGTCGGCGAGCAGATCAGGCTGGCCCGCTTGCGGCGGAACCTGAGCGTGGCGCAAGTGGCGGAGCGGGCGACCTGCTCCCTGATGACCGTGGCACGCATCGAGAAGGGTACGCCCACCGTGGCCATTGGCATCTATCTGAGGGTATTGTATGCTTTACAGCTTGACGATGACATTCTGCTTCTGGCACAAAAAGACGAGATGGGCAGAGCCTTACAAGATCTTGCGCTAAAACACCGCGAACGTGCGTCGAAAAAGGCGTGAGACTGATAACATAAGGTAAAGAGTATGAATACATTATATGTTTATGCGGATTTTGACTGGCTGACGGAGCCGATGTTGGTGGGCAAGTTGGGCTACGAATCGCTTCGCGGCTCAGATTCATACTCGTTCCAGTTCGATGACGACTGGCTTCGCCAATACGGAAGCCTTTTCCTGAGTGCCGACATCAACAGCTATCCAGGGCCGCAATACACCCAGCCCGACAGGGACATCTTCGGTTGTTTCAGCGATGCGTTGCCTGACCGCTGGGGACGGTTGCTGCTGAACCGACGTGAACAAATCCTGGCCACCGAAGAGAAACGCTCCATCCGCAGGCTTTCTTCGTTCGACTACCTTATGGGTATTGACGATTTCTCGCGTATGGGTGGCTTCCGTTTCAAAGAGACTCTCAACGGCGAGTTCATCAATTGTGACAATACTCTTCGAATTCCTCCCTTGGCCGACATCCAGACCTTGGTGTCCGCCAGTATGGAGATTGAGAAAAGCGAAGAACAGAACCAACTGCCCGAAAAGAAATGGTTGTTACAGCTCGTTCATCCCGGAACTTCATTGGGCGGGGCGCGTCCAAAAGCGGGTGTGATAGACCATGACGGCCGACTTTGCATGGCCAAATTCCCGTCGAGGAATGACGATTACGATGTGGCTCTATGGGAGCATCACAGCCATCTTTTGGCAAAGGAAGCCGGAGTGGTGGCTGCGGAAACGAACGTTATCGAAAGCGGTGGCAAACACCACGCTCTTTTGTCCAAACGTTTCGACAGAACAGTTGACGGTAGCAGGAGACATTTCGCCTCTGCGCTGACCCTTCTCGGTCTGACGGATGGTGCCAATGCCCAAACAGGCAATGGTTATTTGGATATCGTGGACTTCATCCTTCAAAACTGTTGCGATGTTGAAGACAATCTCCGCCAGCTCTACCGACGGGTGGCGTTCAACATCGTCATCGGCAATAGCGATGACCATTTCCGCAACCACGGTTTTCTGCTCACGCCACGCGGATGGACACTCGCGCCTGCCTACGACCTGAATCCGACACTGAACAAGTACCAGTCGCTACTCATAAACTCGCAAACCAACCACGCCGACCTCAGCGTTCTGCTCAACTCGTCAGAAGAGTATTTGATCGGTAACGAGGAGGCCGGGCGAATGATTCACGAAGTGACTCAAGCCGTCAAAAAGTGGAAGACTTACGCCAGATGCCTTGGAATATCCAAACGAGAAATAGAGGTCTTTGAACAGATATATCAACGATGGTAAATAGTGTAAGGCCTTTCGTTCAGAAAAACGGGTCAAATAGTGAAATATTCGTTCGGAAAAGCGGGGAAAAGTAGTGTCCAGCAGCTTTTTGAGACCGAGACAATCCCTGAATTTTGTTCACTATAACGAACAAAATTTGAGAATTTTTCATTTTGTTCATTATAGTGAACAAAAAGAAACAGTATTTTTGCGCGAGAAAATTATTGAGATATGGAACTGGTTTATAGACCCCACTTGCTGATTTCTTGAAAAATGGATTCTGACACTTAAAAAAATCAATTTCCAAAAATATGACAACCCACAACATCAACCCCGACCGCGTTTTCAGCATCTTCCGAGAGCTGAACCGGATTCCGCGCCCCTCGCACCACGAGGAGCGCATCGCCGACTACCTTTGCCAGTTCGCCGAGCGGCTGCATCTGGAGTATGAGCGCGACAAAGAGAACTGCGTGGTGATCCGCAAGCCCGCCACGCCCGGACACGAGGCAGCCGAACCCATCGTGCTGCTCAACCACATGGACATGGTCTGCGTAGGCATGAAGGACCCGCTCAACGACCCCATCGAGGCCTACGAGGAGAACGGCTGGATGAAGGCCCGCGGCACCTCGCTCGGCGCCGACAACGGCATCGGGCTGTCGATGGCCCTCGCCGTGCTCGAAGACGACCGCATCGTGCACCCCGCCCTGGAGGTCATCACCACGACCAACGAGGAGGACGGCATGTCGGGCGCGTCGCAGCTCGGCAAGGACTTCCTGAAAGGGCGCAAGGTCATCAACCTCGACTCGGAGGACTACGACACCATCACCACCGGGGCCGCTGGGGCCTGCCTGCAGTTCCACCGCATCCCCGTGAAACGGTTGCCAGCTCCGAAAGGCGGCCATTGGCACCGCATCCGCATCTCGGGCGGATTAGGCGGCCACTCTGGTGTCGATATCAACAAGGGACGCTGCAGCGCGATGGAGCAGACCAAAATCATCCTGAAAGTAATCCGCAAGGAAGCGGATATCGAAGTCGCTGATATCCAGATCGGTGAAGCCAACGCCTCGATTGCGTCGTCGGGCGAAATCGTGGTTTGGACCGAAAACAACGGGGCTTCCGACTTTGTGAAGGAGCTGTTAGACAACATCAACCAGACGTTCCACAGACAGTATGGAGGCACAGACCCGAATATCACTTGCCACATAGAGGCGTGCGAGAAGCGGGAAACAGTTATTCCCAAAGAGACTGTCGCAGCGCTGGTCCGCTGCTTGGAGAAGGTGCCGCAGGGTGTGGTGAAGATGAGCGCGGCGATGCCCGGCACGGTGGAGACCTCCAACAACGTGGGGCGCATCGTGGCGGAAGACGACCACCTCTTCGTCTCGACCCATACCCGCAGCTTCGTGGATGACGACATGGCCGCGTTGAGCAAGACCATTGCCGCGACCTTCGCAGAAGCCGGCGCCGTTTCCGAGGTCGTGATGTCGGCCCCGGCGTGGCAGGAGGACCAGCAGTCGCCGTTCCTGCAGCTGGTCAGCGACACGTTCCAGGACGTGCTGGGCTGGCGGCCGCGGATGGTGGCGATGCACTTCGTGTTGGAGGCGGGCTTCTTCGTGCAGCACTACCCCGGCATCCAGATCGCCAGCATCGGTCCGCGCATCGTGGAGCCGCACTCCACCAGCGAGCGCGTCGAGCTCTCGACCATACACGACATCTGGCAGGTGCTCATTGAGTTGCTGGAGCGGTTGGCGTGAGGGCGGCGGTCGTAAAAAGTATAACAAATGATAGAATATGAGCAATAGTTTCAATATCCGTCCGGCGAAGCCCGAAGAGGCGGGCCTCGTGCTGGAATTCATCAAAAAGTTGGCCGTCTATGAGAAATGCGCCGACGAGGTGGTGGCCGACGAGGCCACCGTCTATCATTCCCTGTTTGTGGAGCGTTCCGCCGAGGTGGTCTTCGCGGAGGAGGACGGCGCGGTGGTCGGCTTCGCCCTCTTTTTCCACAACTTCTCCACCTTCGTGGGGCGCAAGGGTCTCTATCTCGAAGACCTGTTCATCCTTCCCGAGAAGCGGGGTAGGGGATATGGGAAAGCCTTGCTGAAGCACCTCGCCAAGATCGCCGTGGAGCGCAACTGCGGCCGCATGGAGTGGATTTGCCTCGACTGGAACGAGCCCGCCCTGAAGGTCTATCGCAGCATCGGGGCCGTCCCGATGGACGAGTGGACCGTGCAGCGGTTGGACGAGGGGGCGTTGAAGCGGTTTGCAGGGGAGGAGGCTCTCTGACGGCAGGCACGAAGCCCGTATTCATGCTGGCAGAGCCGGTGATACTCGTGGCGGCGATTGTCGCTTTCGTCGTCTGCACTGTCAAATCAAGGCGATAAGCGATTTGATCGGTTTGACCATGTGTCAGAATTTTTAACAGGAAAAAATCATTTATGACAAGCAAAATGAACGAAAAACCCACAGGAAAAGACTATGTCGGCAGCGACGACCTCTATGCCGACGTGCAGCGCACCATGCGCTTGGTCGCGGAGATGAACACAGGCTACCACACGGAGGCCGAGGTCCGCGACTGCCTGCGCGAGATCACCCGCAGCGACGTGCCCGACACCGTGCGCGTCTTCCCGCCCCTGAACATCAACTATGGTCCGGGGGTGCGTTTCGGCGACGACTGCTTCCTCAACTTCGGCTGCACGCTGTTAGCCATCGGCGGCATCACCATCGGCGATGGCGCTTTCATCGGACCCCACTGCGTATTAGCCACCGAGTACCACCCCGAAGACCCGGCCACGCGCCATTCGCTGCTCACCAAGCCCATCGTCATCGGCCGCAACGCCTGGCTCGGCGCCGACGTGAAGGTGCTGGCGGGCGTCACCGTCGGCGAGAACGCCATCGTGGCCGCCGGCAGCGTGGTCACCAAGGACGTGCCCGCCAACGCGGTGGTGGCGGGAAGCCCGGCGAGGGTGATACGGGAGATCCGGAAGGATTCCTGATTTTCTCCCGAGACAACAGACTGAATCCAAATTCGCATATTTTCTTGCCTTTTTTCGGGATACAGGAAAAAATGACTATCTTTGCGGATTCCGATTTTGCGAATTGTAATGGATATGGATTTCAAAGATAAAATAGCTGTTGTTACGGGCGGCGCGCAGGGCATCGGGCGGTGCATCGCCGAGGAGTTCCGGAAAGCCGGGGCCACTGTTTGTGTCATCGACAAGCAACCGGGCGACCACTTCGTCGGAGACCTTGCCGACAAGGATGTGTTGGAGCGTTTTGCCAAGGAGGTGGTTGACAAGTATGGTCATGTGGATTTCCTCATTAATAATGCCCTGCCGCTGATGAGGGGCCTTGCGGAGTGCAGCTACGAGGAGTTCCAGTATGCCCTGAGCGTGGGCGTGACGGCCCCGTTCTACCTTGCCAAGCTCTTTGCCTTGCACTTCGCCGAAGGTGCCGCCATCGTCAACATATCCTCCTCTCGCGACCGCATGAGCCAGCCGCAGACCGAAAGCTACACGGCCGCCAAGGGTGGCATCGCCGCGCTGACCCATGCCCTCGCCGTTAGCCTTGCCGGCAAGGTACGGGTGAACAGCATCTCCCCGGGCTGGATCGACACCCAATACACAGTCTATGAAGGCCCCGACGCCGTGCAGCATCCGGCGGGTAGGGTAGGGAATCCTTTAGACATCGCCAATATGGTGCTGTATCTTTGTTCCGACAAGGCTGGTTTCATCACCGGCGAGAACATCTGCATCGACGGCGGGATGACCCGCCAGATGATTTACCACGGGGACAACGGGTGGAGGTTGTCGGCAATGGAATGACGAAGGCTATTTGCGACGCTTGGAAACGTTGTCTCCTAATCCACGCTGGCTCGCCCAAGTAAAAAAGTTGATGCGTAAGCCCTGAGGAAGCGCCGCCTCCAGACAAACAAAACGAAAAATTTCGTACTTTTGCCGCCGTTTTTGAGCCTTGGTAAAGGCGAGGGGTAGCCCTATAATATTCCACTGATTATTAACAAATTATAGGACTGCTTTATGGAAAAGACAAAACTCCGTTCCTACATCTACAATGCCGTGATCATCCTGCTTCTGATAGCGGGAATCGTCTATGTGGTGCTTCAGTTCACCCATTTCGGGCACGTGGAATACACCGACAACGCCCGTGTGTGCCAGTACATCGCCCCGCAGAACACCCGCGTGCAGGGCTTCATCCGCGAAATCCGCTTCGAGGCCTACCAGCACGTGGACGAGGGCGACACGCTCGTCGTCTTGGAGGACAGCGAGTACAGGCTGCGGCTGGCGCAGGCCCGCAGCGACCTCGCCCGCGCCGAGCAACAGAGCAAGCAGGCCGGCTCCTCAGTGCTAAGTGCCGCAAGCAACATCAATGCCACGCAGTCGCTGCGCGAGGAGGCCCGCGTGAACATGGAGAACCTTCAGCGTGACGACCGCCGCTACGAGCAGATGCTGCTCACCGGCGGGGTTTCGCAGCACCAGTACGACCAGACCCACACCGCCTACCTCGCCGCCAAGGCCCGCTACGAGCAGATCTGCCACACCATCGACATGCAGCAGAATGTGGCCGACGAGCAGGGCTACAGCCGCTCTGCCTCCGAGGCGGCGGTGAAATTAGCGCAGGCCGCCGTCGAGCTGGCCGAACTCAACCTGTCGTACTGCTACATCATCGCCACGCACTCCGGCATCGTCGGCTCCCGCGACATCAACATCGGCGAGCTGGTCAACCCCGGGCAGACGCTCGTCAGCATCGTCGATGAGAACCAGAAGTGGGTGGAGGCCAACTACCGTGAGAGCCAGTTGCCGCACATCAAGCCTGGCGCGGAGGTGCGCATCAACGTGGATGCCGTGCCCGACGTGAAGTATATCGGCCGCGTGGAAAGCCTTTCCGACGCCACCGGCAGCGCCTTCTCGCTGCTGCCCATCGACAATGCCACCGGCAACTTCGTCAAGGTGGAGCAGCGGCTCACCGTGCGCGTCGCCCTCGACGGGAACAGCGCCGAGGAGCTGAAACGGCTCAAGGCGGGCTACAGTGTGGAGTGTGAGGTGAAATACTGATGCCATGCAGACGAACCATCCTTTCGTGATGCCCATGTTCCGGGCGTTCGTGCCACGGCGTATCCAGCCGTGGATCTACCTCGTGCAGGTGATGTGCATCCAGTTCTCCGGCGGGGTCTATCTCGGCGCGTTGGAGGCGGTGCGCGGCACCACCAACCTGATGCTCGAAGACCTGCTGATGCTGCTATACACCGGCTTGGCGGGCATGGCGGTCTGGTTCCCGATGCTCTTCCGGATGAAGTTCCGCTTCACCAACCAGCAGCTGCTCTGCGGTGCGGCGGCGGTGATTGGCATCTGCAACTTCATCACGATGAGCACCACCAACATGGCCGTTCTCCTGCCTGTCTGCTTCATCGCGGGCATGGCGAAGATACAGGGCACCTTCGAGTGCATGAGCAATATCCAGCTGTGGATCACGCCGCCGCGCGACTTCGGCGTCTTCTTCCCCGTGCTGCACATCGTCCTGCTCACCGCCATCACGGGCAGCGCGTGGGTGGCCTCCGTGGTCGCCTTCCACCTCCCGTGGCAGATGATGCACGTGCTCACCATCGGCACGATGTGCTTTGTCATCCTCGTGCAGCTCACTCTCTGCAAGCCCTTCTGCCCGATGCCGCAGCGGATGCCGCTCAGGGGTATCGACATCACCACCGGGCTGTTGCTGAGCGTGTTGATGCTGATGGTCAGCTATATCCTCGTCTATGGCGACTACCTGATGTGGTTCCGGTCACCGCGCCTGCGCTGGATCGGCACCGTCGCGCTCATCCTGCTGGCATTCATCCTCTACCGCCTCAAAACGGTGGAGAAACCGTACATCTCGTTGGACATCTTCCGTTACAAGAACGTGGTGGCCATCTTGTTGGTCACCGTGGTGGCGGAACTGCTGCTCGGCGCGGAGCATTCGTTGGAGGAGATTTACTGGAGCGAGGTGCGCGGGTTGGAGGAGCACACCAAGACGGGCCTGTGCCTGTGGTCGCTGCCGGGCGTGTATGCCGGCGTCGTTGTCACGCTGTTCTGGCTCGGGCACAAGAAGTGGAAGGTGTGGAAACTGTTCGCCATCGGGTTCGGTTGCATCATGGTGTATGCGATGAACATATACTTCCTGATGGATGTCAACGTCCCGATCACGGCCTATCGGTGGGCGTTGATGTTCCGAGGGTGCGCATACGCGGTGCTTGCGGTGTCGCTGATGTGGTCGCTCCACGAGTCGGTGCACGAGCTCGAACACTTCTTCATGGCGCTGTTCATCTTCAACGTTATCCACATGTACCTCGCGGGTGCCTCCGGTTACGGGCTCTACACTACGCTGTTCCAGCACTTTATGGCCGACAATATGTCGCGGTACGGCTCCTACTTGACGCTCACGGGCGTGGACATGCAGCAGTTCGACATGAGCGGTTTCATGAACGGCTACTACCTGCACTCGATGATGTCGGTGACGCTGAAGCAGATTTTCGGACAGATCATCTGGGCGGCGGGCTTCATGGCGATGGCGTTCCTGCTGTTAGACATCCCGCGCGTGCGCACGGGCATCGAGAAGGTGCCCTACTGGCCGGTTTACGGCATCAAGATGCTGGCGCGGATGGGGGTGAAGAGTCGATCTTCAAATGCCTGATTTTGAATGTTGTCACTTCAGAAAAATAAGTATCTTTGCCACAAAAACAAGAATTGGTATAAATTCGTCTAACCCTTTGACAATGAAATGACTGCGGGAGAGTTTTGCAATGCGTTTCTGGCGGTGCTCAACGCCATGAGCCCCTATCTGCTGCTGGGATTCCTTATCGCCGGAGTCCTGCACGTGTTCGTGCCGAAGCGGTTCTATGCCAAGTATCTGTCGCGCGACAACAAGCTTTCGGTGCTGTGGGCGGCATTGTTAGGCATCCCGCTGCCGCTCTGCTCATGCGGGGTTATCCCCACGGCCGTCGGACTCAAGAACGAGGGTGCCTCGAAAGGCGCGGTGGCCTCGTTTCTCATCGCCACTCCGCAGACGGGCATCGACTCCATCTTGGCCACCTTCTCGCTGATGGGGCTGGGCTTCGCCATCGTTCGCCCCGTGGCCGCACTGGTCACCGGAATCTGTGGCGGCTTTCTGGTGAACCGTTTCGTGAAAGCCGACGAGGGCGAATACGTTTCCGAGGCATCCTGCAAAGTGGAAGTCGGCAACCGACTGTGGCGCGTGCTCAAGTACGCCTACTTCGATATGATTCAGGACATCGGCCTGCGATTGGTCATCGGGCTGTTGGTGGCCGCCCTCATCAATGTGGTCGTGCCCGACGAGTTCTTCCTCTCCTTCGGGAGCCAGCCGCTGTTGCAGATGTTAGTCATCTTGGTGGTGGCGGTGCCGATGTACATCTGCTCCACCGGCAGCATCCCCGTGGCGGCGGCCCTGATGATGAAAGGCCTCTCGCCCGGCGCCGCCTTGGTGATGCTGATGGCCGGTCCGGCGGTCAACATCGCCTCCATCCTCGTGGTGAAAAAGTCGATGGGCAGCCGTTTCACGTGGATCTATCTGCTCACTATCGTGGGATTTTCCATCCTCTTTGGACTGCTGATCAACGCTTTCGGCATCAATATCGTCGGCATGTCCGAGAGTTGCGGAATGCACGGTGCCTGTTGTCACGCCGAGGCCGCCGCACCCAGCGTGTTCCAAATCGTATGTTCGTCATTATTAGTTTTATTCATCATAATTGCATTGGGTATGAAATTCTTTGACAAATTCAAGAAACAGAAAACCGAAGCCGGGACGGTGGTTTACGCCGTCGAGGGCATGCACTGCAACCACTGCAAGGCCGCCGTCGAGCAGTCGGTGGGCAAGCTGAAAGGCGTTGAGACCTGCGAGGCCACCCCGGCCGCCAACACGCTTGTGGTCACGGGCACTGCAAGCGAGAACGACATCCGCAAGGCCGTGGAGCAGGCGGGCTTTGAGTTCAAAGGGGTGAAATAGGAAGGCGGAAATGCAGTGGCAGCAGTATTCCGATGATTATGGCATTCATTACATTAATCTTTCACGCTGCAAAAATGCACATTTTCTGTCAGAAAGGAATCCCTATAAATGGCTATTTTGCGGGGAAGTTGTCACTCTACGGTTAAACGGGCACAATTGTATAAAGTCTCACATCAGAATATCTCACCATCCCAAAGCATTTTCAGGAAGTCCAAGACATAGACGAGTTCCGTGTCGCCGGACCGGCGAATCTTTCCATCAAACCTTATGATTTTGTGGAGTGTACTCCCGATTTTTCCATAAAATTCGGGAGTAATGGCTTCCTGCGTGGGCGGCTCTCCACGGATCGCGCGGATCTGCGCGGATTTGCAATGGATGACTTTTGCCTTATATCTTGCTTTCATTGTTTCACGCAAACGCACGCTTCGGCCAATGGATGGGGTGGCCTGCGGCCAGAAATCTATGAAAATCTGGTTGGAAAATCTGAGAAAATAGTTATAGCTTAGTAATGTTTCCGCATTGTTTTCGCCGTTTCCGCATTGTTTTCGCAATATAATCGATTTTTGGATTGCGAAAAGACGCGGAAGGGACGAAAGGGGCGAAAATTGGCTCGCTGCGCGAGCTTTGGTTTTTGTATTAGATAATGTGTATTTTTGCGGTGTAAAAACCCTACAGATGCACAGATGAAAGAGGCTGTTAAAAATGTAAAGAACGTTATTATGGAAGGAATGGAGATAAAGCCTAATTCTAATCAGCAAAAAGGAAAAGGCGTTGGTTTAATTGATCCATAATCACACACTATGGGAAAGGCAATAATACAGTTGCAAAATTTACATTAATCATAATATTAACTCAAAAACATAAACTATGCAAAAGACACTAATATTCTTGCTGTTTATCACAATATCCGTGCTGACTATCGGTTGTTACTCCAAAGAGAAGCTTCAGAGTCCTAATCCGACAAGCTATGTTTTTGATGCTGGCATTGAGGATGCAAGAAAAGCTATAATAACCAGAGTAGAAGATTCTCTAGA
>CAMHNQ010000041.1 GCA_946186495.1 uncultured Bacteroidales bacterium | reverse complement strand
CATGAAAAAATCCATCGTCATTTTCTTCTCCCACGCGGGAGACAACTATTCCGTCGGCGTCATCGACACGGGCAACACCAAGATCGTGGCCGACTACATCAGTGAAATCACGGGTGCGGACCAGTTCGAGATCGTCACCCACAAATACGACGGCATGGCCTACACGCCGCTCATCGAGCTGGCCAAGGAGGAGGCCCGCAAAGGCGAGCTGCCGCCTTACGAAGGCACTGCTCCGGACCTTAGCGGCTACGACACGGTCTATATCGGCGGTCCCGTGTGGTGGGGCACCTACCCGCAGATCATGTTCACGCTGTTCAAGGACATCAACCTCGACGGCAAGACCGTCATCCCCTTCACCACCCACGAGGGCAGCGGCTTGGCCTCCTGCGCCAAAGACGTGCGGAAAGCCTTCCCGAAGGCCAACGTCATGGGCGAGTTCAGCATCTACGGCCACGAGGTGCGCAGCGGCAAAGCCAAGGTGGAGAAATGGCTGAAAGGAATTAGAGGTTAGGAATTAGGGCATTCATCGGATTTGATAACGGAGCGGAAGGCCTGTTCTGGGTTAAGTCCTCTTTGGGTTGATCCCGATTGCGGATGGCCATTCCTGGTAAAAAGAGTGTGTGACCTCCAGGTTTCACATTCTTTATTTTATTATTTCGTATTTTTGCCGCCTGAAACCGAAAAACCTGTTTTCTATATGAAAATCACCGGCATCATCACCACCTTGAACGAGGAAAAGAACATCGAAGCCTGCGTGCGCTCGCTGCAGCGGGTGTGCGATGAGGTCATTGTCACCGACTCGTGCAGTTCCGACCGCACGGTGGAGCTGGCCGAAAAAGCCGGCGCCCGCGTCTTCGTGCACCCCTACATCGGCGACGGCCCGCAGAAGAACCTGCCTCTGGAACATGCCAAGAACGACTGGGTGCTCAGTCTCGATGCCGACGAGCGGCTCACCGACGAGCTTGTGGAAGCCATCCGGCGGCTTGATTTGGCGCACACTCCCTACGACGGGTTCGCCATCCGTCGGCGCAACTACATCGGCGAGCGGTGGGTGAAGGCCTGCAACTGGTATCCCGACTGGTTAGTGCGCCTCTACCGCAAAGACAAGCTTCGTTTCCTCGACCGCAAGCAGCACGCTTTCGTGCCGGAGCGAAACACCTTGCGTCTCAAGGCCGACATCATCCACTACCGTTACAAGAACTATGACAGCCTTTTTGCGAAGCCGGAACGCAACTACAGCTCGCGTGGCGCGAAAATTCTCTACAAGCAGGGGAAAAAGGCCAACGCCTTCTCGCCGTTCCTGCACGGACTGGCCGCTTTTGTCAGCAACTACTTCTTCAGGGGCGGCATACTTGGCGGCCTCGACGGCTACGTCCTTTCCCGCGCCGTTGCCCACAACAGTTTCCTCAAATATGCCAAATTGTTGGAATACCAACGTGACAAGTCTGTCCGCGATGCCGAGGACTGGGATTCTGTGTGGTAGCTCGTGCCCCAGGGTGGGGCAGCGAATAATTTTCAATTTCCAACCGGTCATTATGCTTTATTTTGTATTTTCGCGCCGTAATTTTTGATGACGATGAAAAAGTGTATCCTATATGTCACGATCATGCTGTTGCTCTGTGCGTTTTCGCTACAAAAGGCTGATGCCCAGCGGTTCATTGGCTCGGCTATAGCGGGAGTCAACTTTGCCCAGATAGAGGGGGATAATGTCCATGGGTTCACCAAGGTGGGATTCAACGGTGGCTTGGGACTGAATGTGCCGATAAACAAGAAACAGACCTGGCAGGTCTCAATAGAGTTGCTTTATAGCATGAAGGGGTCGGTGAAGCACTGCTCCCCCGGCTATTTCGACACCGCCAACTACGCCCCCTCGATGTACGCGGACGTGGATCGCAATGTCCCCTTCGACCCGAAGACGAAATGCAACATTTCGTTGGACTATGTCCAGATTCCCGTGTTGGTGCATTACGAGGAGACCTATTCCGGATGCACCTTCGGCCTCGGCTTTTCCTGGAGCCGCCTGGTTCGTGCGAAGGAGGTGTATAACGGCTTTGCCCGCACCACCACGGCCCGGTCCAAAACCTACAAGACGAGCGACTGGTCGGTGATTGCTGAAATGAACATCCGCCTCTACAAAAATTTGACACTCAACCTCCGTTACGAATACTCCATGGTGCCTATCAGGACACAGCAGTTCGACTATGTCCTGAACGACGGGTCCGTGTTGTCCGAAACAAACAAGTATCACAACCACATGCTGTCCACACGGCTGATTTACTTTATTAACGAGAAATTTTACAAGAACACCCGCGTCAACAAATATGGTCAGAGAATGGGTACCAAATGGTTGCGCGAAATACCTGATTATAATAACTGATAACTGAATATGAAAAAGTTCCTTTCCGCCTTTTTGCTCATGGCTTCTGTTGCAGCCGTTTTTCACCAATGCAAGCCGCTCGATCTCACTGCCGACTACAAGGATATATCCATCTCATATGGTTTTCTGAACATCAAGGAAGACATACATTATTTTAAAGTATACAAAGGGTATCTGACCGATGGCAACGCCTATCAGGCCGCAGGGGAGTGGGACAACATCTACTATCCCGTGGATTCGATTGAGGTGCGGCTTGAGGAGTACCGCAACGGGCATCTGGTGCGCAGTGCCGTTCTGGACACTACCACGCTCGTTAACAAGGAGCCGGGCGATTTCCACAACCCCAAACAGTTGCTCTACTATTCGGACTGGCAGCTGGATGTCGAGAACGTGTACCGCTTGGTGGTGCGCCGCAACAGTTCCGGGGAAGAAGTCTATGCCGAGACATTAGTGGTGGGGAACTTTTCCATCCGGCGGCCTCAGTACAGCTGGAACATGAACCTTGACCAGGCATACCGTATGCAGTTCTATGCGGCAGAGAATGCGGCTATGTATGACATATACCTGACATTCTATTACATAGAGGTGGATAATAGCACTGGGGCTGTCGAGCACAAGCAGCTCACCCGCAGACTCAATGGCGACTATATCCGGGCAACAACCGGATCGGAGATCACCTATTCCGGTTTCACCCCGAGCTCGTTCTTCTCCAATATCGTGCAAGGTATTGAAACAGCCAATAACGTCACGCGCTACATTGACGCCATAGACGGGAAGCCGTATGTATGCATGCGGCTGACTGTATGGGCGGGAGACAAGAATTACCTGACTTACCGCGAAGTGTCGACCCCGAACAGCAGCATCGTGCAGAACAACTTGGAATACACCAATTTTGTCTCCAAGGACGAGTCGGCCTATGGGGTTGTCGGTTCCCGCAATTATGCCTATTCGGATCTGTCGTTCGAGACCACCAGCCATGTGGAAGACACCTTGGTTCTCAGTCCGAGGACACGTCGTCTCAATTTCGATTTTTACCGAAATTCTCCGGAATTTATTAATGCTTCGGGCAAATGATGTGGTCCTTTTTCCTGCGGTTGATGGCGGCCACCGCAATGGGTGCTGCCATAGGGCTTGAACGCGAGTATCATGCCAAGGAGGCTGGTGTCCGCACGCATTTGCTGGTCGCGTTGGGCTCATGCTTGTTCATGATTCTCTCCATCTATGGCTTCGACATCATGCTTGACCGTGGCCATGTGAGTTTCGATCCGTCGCGCATCGCCTCTCAGGTGGTCACGGGGATTGGCTTCATTGGCGCGGGTACCATCATCCTGCAGAAGCAGATGGTGCGCGGCCTCACCACCGCCGCCGGCCTTTGGGTCACCGCCGCCATCGGCCTCGCCTGCGGCAACGGCATGTATGTCATGGCTTTGGTGACCACCGTGATCGTCCTCGTCTCCTTGGGGGTCATCAACGTGTTCCTGCCCGGGCTGTCGCAAAAGGACCGTCAGGTCACCTTTCTGGTGACGGACTACCAAGTGCTGACCGAAATCCTCGAAAACCTCCGGAAAGAGAAAATCTCGGTCATGAACTATGAGATGCACAAGGATGCGGACGAGAACAATGGCAAAATGCTCGTGTCGCTGGAGATCCGCATGAAACGCTACAATAGCGTCAACGAAATCCGTTCCATCCTGCGTAACTTTGAAAATGTGGAGATCATGACGATTGTTTAGTGGCCTTGGGCTTTGGTAGAAGTTCCCATTCCCGCCCGGGTTTCCTGCATTTCCATTCGATAAATTTCCATCCACTTCTCCCCCACGATCTCAGGGGAACAGAGCTTGAGGGCTTTTTCACGGATGAGGGCAGGAGTGCAGTTTTGGTAGTTGGTTAACATAATGTCCATTTTTTCAGCGAGTTGTACCTCGTCTCTCGGGGTGACTATAACGGCGTTTTGTTCATTGGTGATTTCCGGGATTCCGCCCACAGGGGTGGTGACGGCTGGGGTGCCCGTGCTGAACGCCTCCAGCAGCACACAAGGTTGGTTTTCGTAGTTGGAGAAGAGCAGGAAGAAGGCCGACTGGTGCAGTAGTCCTGCGATTTCGTTGGAGGTCTTGCGGCCTAAGAAGTGGACGAAGTCTGATAGCCCGTTATCTCTCACGAACGTTTCCGCTTCCTCGTTGCGGAAGTCGTGGACGATGTTCAGCTCGAAGTCAGAGCGTTGCAGGGAGAGCTGCCTGGTGGCGTGGAGGATGCCCATGATGTTTTTCGCGTCGTTGTCGAGGGTGGAGACGTGCAGGATCTGTTTCTTCCCGGAGGGTAGGGGAGCCGTTTTCAGGGAGAACAGCTCAGTGTCAACCACGTTGCCGACGACGGTCTGAGGCTTTTTCGCGGCCGCGGGCACGGTTGCGCCAATGTTGTCGAGCAGGTTCTGCGACACTGCGGTGACGTGGGCGGCCGTGCGGTAGATGTATTGGAGCAGCCATCGCTGAAGAGGCTTGATCTGCCCTCTGTTTACAGGTTGATAGATGGACCAGTGTTCGCTGACAATGAGAGGAATGTTGTATTTTCGGGAAAGGAAAGCGGCGATTGGCCCGAGGGGAAGCGCCACATGGAGATGCAAAAAGTCCGGCTTCCCGTAGTTCTTGACAAGATGCTGGAATTCGGTGAAGTAAGCGTACGGAATGCCTCCTTTTGACTTGGACTGGACGGGATGGATACGTAGGTTGTCGGGTAATTGCAGCTCAAGGTCGGCATTGGTGTGTCGGAAAATGATGGACGAGGTGCTGTGTGCGATGGTCCCGATTTGTCGCAGGATGAAATTCCCGTTCAGCGGACTATCCGCATTCGGGAACCAGGAGGGGAAGTGGACGACTATCATGGCTGTTTCTTTTTCTTGAATAAAGACAAGGACAAAATGTTTTCTTTCAGCAGTTTAATGTCGTTTCGTGTGATGAGGAAGTCGCGGGCTGTGGCATGAGTCCGGTGGATGAAACACACGAGTGTGAACAGGAAACTACAGGTGTATGCAATGCTGGAGATGTGTCCCGCAACCTGTAGGGCCCCGGATGTGTCCGTTTGGGCGGTGTGTGCCAGCCAAGTGACTCCTAAGAGGGTGGTCACGGCAAAGCCGATAAAGGAGGAGATGGCATTGATATGGAATTTGCCGTAGCCGGCGAAATAGTGTGACAGGATGGACATGCACGAAAGGGATACGATGCCGGGCAACAGGCTGTTGATTACGGGCTTTGAACCTGAGAAGTCGGGCCCGAAAATCCATGCGATAAACGACGGGGGTAGCATCCAAAGCACCAGCACGGCCGCCAACACGACGGCCAGGACGAATTTCAGCAGCGACAATGTGGTACGTTTTGTGTAATTTTCTTCCTGGTAGTTTGAGACCCTGGCATAAAGCACCACGCAGATGCTTTTGGGAACAATCCACACGGCTTCCGAGATTTTTGTCCCTAAGTCATAGATACCCAATGCTTTGTCGCTGTTTGTGAACTTTTGTATAAAGTAGTAGTTGACCCGGTAAGTGAGCAGTTGTGCCAGGTTGGCCATCTGCGTCCAGAAGCCCAGTTTGACCATTTCAAGGAGCAGAGGGCCGGCATTCCGAAGGCTTTCGATTCGGACGTGCCGCACAACATAGACCGTGCTGACGATAGAGGGGATGAGGTAGGAGACGAGGAAAGCCGCGAGGTAGGTGCGGATGTCGGCCTGCTGTTTCGTCCAGCGTTGGAACAGGAGAGCTGTCGCAAGCCCGACAATCAGAATGACAGCTTGTGAGAGTTGCAGGATATTGAACAGCTTGATGTCCTCTTTGCCTTGCATGATGCAGATGTGGATGAAATAGAGGTTGTAGATGACGGACAGAATGAACAGGAAGAGCAGGTGCTTGTGCGGCACGAAGTCCAGGGCACCCAGCAGGAGGATTCCGAGTGTGTTGCTGACCAGCATCCATCCATAGGAGAGCATGAGCAGCTGGAAATTGCTTCTGTGAGGCACGAGATAGACCAATGTGCTGCCTCCGACAAAATTGTTGATGACCTGTAACAGTGTAAGTCCGAGGATGATGACCGCGATGTTTCCCGTGCCTTCAGCTCCGAAACAGTTGCTGTTGATGACCACTACGGCAAACAAGATCGCCGTTGTCAACACGCGGTTCAGAAAAGTGCCAATGATTTTGTCGGTTAATCCTTGCTGTTGGTTCATCGTAATTTTTCAACGCGGCAAAAATACGTAAAAAACAGTTACAATCAAAAAAAGGGAATCCTCTCCGAATTCCCTTCATTTCTCATTTACGATGACTCATGTCTATTGTTTGATCACGAACGGTTTTGTGACCAATCCTTTTTCCGTAGTTACACGCACGAAGTAAATTCCGGAAGCCAGGCCGGAAACGTCGACGGATGTGGTTTCGCCCGTGGCGGATAGGGTGCAGAGCAACCTGCCATGCACGTCGAGCAGTTCGACGGTAGCGGTCCCGTGTCCCATAGTCCATTGTACGTTCAATATAGCGGTCGCGGGGTTCGGAGACACGGTTACGGTGTTTGCCAACCGGTTTTCGAGCCCGACGTTGGTGGTGGTGGCGGTGACGTCAGGACTCCAGCTGCTAAGGTTTCCGTTCCCGCAGTCAGCTTGCAGGCGGATTGCATAGGTCGTCCTGCCTTCAAGCCCGGAGATGGTATGGCTGTTGGTGGTGGCGACATCCGAAGTCCAGCTGCCGTTTTCGGGTTGGTATTGGATGTTCCAGCTGCTCACGTCCGGATCAACGTTCCATGTGATGGTGATGGCGTGGTTCTCAATGTCGGTTGTATGCAGTCCGGTCGGTGTTGCGCAAGTGTCGGGCTGTGGAATGTCCTCTTGTTCGGTAATGAAGGTGACGAGGTTGCCGTAGAGGATTGTGTCGGAGGTGGCGGCAAATGCACGGTAGATATAGTTGGTGTTGGGGCTGAGTTCCGAGAGGGTGTGGGTCAGGGCCGTTGCGGCTGCGATGGTTATGGTCTGGTAATTCTCGTCCGTGGTCGCTCTCCATTCGAACCCTTTGGTAATGATGTACTGGTTGCCGGCGTTGGTGATGGATCCGTTCAGAGTGGCGGAGTGCTGCCCGATATTGGAGGCAAAGTTGGTCACCACGGTCGGATAGACCGGGGGCACAGTGGACACCTGTGTGGTAAAGTTGGCGCTGGCGTAGGCCAAGTCTGGATTGCAGGTGGGCCTCACCCGCACTTCGTAGGGAGTGTTTGAGAAAAGCCCTCCAAGGGTGACCATGGTGCCATTTACGGTTTGCGCTTCCCAAGTGGGGGCAAGGGCGGGCTTGTACTCCACAGTAAATTCAGTGATGTCCTCGTTTATCGTCCATGAGATAGTCGCGGAGGTGTCGGTAGTGTTGGTGACGGTCAGGTCCTCCACAGGTATGCAAGATGGGATGCGTTGCAGGGTGACGTCATCGACATAGATGTTTCCGCCTGCGGAACCCGTGCTGCGGAAGGCGATGTAGTTTCCAGAACCGGTGTAGTTGGTGAAGTTCACGCGGAAAGGTACGATGCTGTAGAATCCGTTGGTGATGGTGACAGTCTGTACGAGTTCAAATGTGCTGTGGTCCAGTGGGTCCGTCATCACTCCGATGTCCAAGGTGTTCGTGTTGGCGGAAGAGTAGACGCGGGCAAAGAACTTTAACTGCAGAGTGTCCAACGAGAGTGCGTCGGGATCCATGGGGGGCAGTGTGGCGTGAAGGATGCCTTGGGCGACGTTGAACAGGAGGGCGCGGCTGCCCGAGTGCGAATACTGCGGGGAACCGGTGTATACGTAAGGATGGAGGTTGTTGGTACGGTGCCAGCAGGCCGGGAGCGGGTTGGAGGAGCTGCCGGCAGTGTTGCCTGATTCGAAGTTCCACGAACTGGGTACGGAGGTGATACCCGCGCACTCGGTGGTGAAAGAGGCCGTTGCGCTGGTATATTCCTGGCCGTTGCAGAGGATGGTCAAATACCAGGAGTAAACGGTGGATGGGTACAGTCCCGTCAAGAGGTACTCACTCGTGGAATCGATGAGGATGGTTTCGGTGCTGTAGCTGGCGTCTGTTGAGGCTTTGTAGTGCAGCACCAGTGAGTCTGCGTTGGAGTACCAAGAAAGTCTGGCTGTGTTGCTGTTGATGGCTGAGGCTGTGAGTTGGATGGGCTCGGCACAGATCGGGATGATGTCGACCGTCACATTGTCGATGAAGAACATCCTGTCGTTGTCCGATTCGTATCTGAATGCGATGACGGCCTGTTCCGGGGCATTGCTGTTGTGGAAGTCCACAAGGTAGTGGCGGTAGCCGTTGTCTGCCAGACTGTTTGTCTCGATGGCTGCGACGGTCGTGAAAGTGCTGCTGTCTGCGGGGTTGGTCATGTAGCCGATGTTCAAGGTGCCGGACATGTTGCTTTCTGGTCGTGCGTCGAAAGAGAGGCGAAGGTTGGTGATGTTCTGGGAAAAATCGGGCAGTATGGCGGTGGAGCGTGTTGTCCCGAAAGAGTTGAAAGCAAAGCAGTTCGGTACAGTGCTTGCAAACTGATTGAGTGAAGTGTTCATGAAGACCATGGGATAATAAAGCCCACTCTCAGCCACCCCGTTGATGCGTTGCCAGCAGTCGGGAAGCGCCCCGGTGCCATAGGTGTCGAAATTCTCGGTGTAAGGGAGTGAGGAAACGGCGCCGCATTCAGTCATGAAAGTCCCAATAAGGCTTGGGGCCTCGGAGTTGTCTTCGCAGACCGAAGCCACATAGTAGTAGTAGTGGGTTGAGGGTTGCAGGCTGGTGACCGTGAATACGGTGTCTCCGGCAGGGACGGTGGCCGACAGGTAGGTGTTCGCGTCGATGGGACGGTAGTAGACCTTGTAGGAGTCGGCATTGCCTGTCCAGCCGAAGTCCGCTGTCGTGGTCGTGGTGTTGGAGACGGTGGTGCTGGTGGGTTCTTCGCAGAGGGCTTTCAGTGTGACGGTGATGTCGTCCAGCATAATGCCGCTCACATTGTCGGTGTCAACGCCAGCCCCGATGTAGCGGAATGCGATGTAGTAGTTGTCGCCGGTATAGCCGCATTGGTCGAAGTCAAAGCCATAGGGCGTGTAGGATGTGCCGGAGACCGCAATCGTGTCCAGAACGATAAACGCGGAGGTGTCGTAGGGGGTGGTTAGAAGCCCTAATTGCAATGTGCCCAGGATATTGGTGGATGAAATGGCTTGCGGTTCACGTGCATAAAGCATCAAACGGAGGCTCTCAAGGTTTTGTTCAAACTTTGGGGCGGTGATGATGGCAGTGGAGCCGACCTGTGCCCCCAACTCCACATACTTGATGCCGGAACGGGCGTAGTTAGAACTGGTCTCCACGGCGGGATAATAGCTGTCGCCCATGTAGGGATCCTCGATGACCCCTTGCTGCACCACATTCCAACAATGGTACATGCTGGGGGTTTCGAAGTCGATGAGATAGGGAGCGGTCAATGCTGCACAGGCTGTCCATGCACTTGTGTAGGCGTACATGTTGTCGGTGATGGTGTCGCAGTAGGGTGCCACCGCAATCTCGTATTCGGTGTTCGGCTCCAGTCCGACGAGCTCAAACGAGTCTGCGTTGGCGGTGTAGACTGTCCAACTTGTATCCGTTCCGGAACGGTAGCTGACCAAGTAGCTGTTGTTGGTGCCGATCCAGGAAAGGGTGAGGCTGTTCTCGGTGGATTGGACGGTGGTGAGCTGCTGCACTTTCGGGCATGGCGGGATCTCGCTGAGTGTCACGTCGTCGATATACAGTTCCACGACGCTGCTGGACGGATCCACGATCCGGAATCCAATGCGGTTCCCCGATCCCTCATATTCGTTGAACATCACGCGGAAGGGCTCTTCATTGTATTCCGTCGAGTTAACCAGGACGGTGGCGTAAGTCTGGAATGATTCAATGTCGCCGGAATCATCCAGAACCCCCACTTCCACGTTGGCGGAGGTGTGGTTGAGGCGCATGCGGGAGTAGAATTCCACCTGCAGCTGGTTGATGGGCAGGACATTGGTGTCGATGGCCGTGGCGGTGGCCACGCCCGTTGCGAACGCCGTGGAAAAGAACAGGACTTTGTTGCCGCTATGTGTCATGCCCTCGGCCACGGGGGTGAGGACATAGGGGTAGTTGTGCCCGGGGGTGCGTCGCCAGCAATAGTTCAGCGGGTAGGCTGTGGTGCCGCCTGTGTTGTCGGTCTCGAAGTCCCATGTGTGGGGCATGTCGGTAAGGGCTGCACAAGGTGTGTGGAATGAAGTCTGGATGGCGAAACTCTGTTCCCCGTTACAGCCGGTGCGGACGTAGAGCGTGTAGTTCACGTTCTCGGTGAGTCCGCTCAATGTATGTGTCGTGTCGTTGGTCGTCAGCCAGGCCATGCCTGCTGTGTCGGTACCGGAGGGTACGAGGATGTACTCCCAAGTGCTCTGTCCCGTGCGCGGGGAGATGCGCATCACGGCATTCGTCTCCGTGATGTCGGTCACGGTCACCCCATTCGGGGATTGGCAGGGATTGCCGCCCGTGTAGTAGAAAGTGGTTTTCGGCAGGAATTTGTGACGATAAACATCCGAGATGTTGTTGATGCTGCCGGTGGCTTTCCCTCTCACGCAGAGGAATTTGTCCGTTGTGGCACCGCAAAAATAGGAGTCTTTGTAAGAAGGGGTCCTGTTCAGGGAACGAATGTCTAATAACAGGTTTCCGCCGTTATAGGTAAAGCTGGAGTCAAAGCGGATGGTTAACGTTTTTGGCGTGAACAGGATGGTGCCTGTGTAAATTGGAGTCACCGCATCTGGAAGGTAAGCGGCCGGCTTTGGGATGGAATCCGCCTCCGTAATGGAAAGCCCGAATTGTATGCGTAGTGTGTCAGGGAAACTGTATGTCCAGTTCTCCTGTCTGTGAAAACGTATGGAATCAATGGAGCCGCCCACTAAGTCCGTCAGCATGTTTGCGGGGTAGATGATTTGGTTGTGCACATATGAGCTCAAATATTGACCCCATACAGGAAAATAACGGAGGTACGTCGTGCCTTCGGCGACGGTAGTGCTGTTGGTTTGCGCTATAACGGTCGAGGGCAGGATCACCAGTGCCAGTGCCGTCCACAGAAGTAGGAGATTTTTTTTCATGACATGAAATTTGGTTGTTGCCTGTGTGATAATTTTTGAAAGCGCAATGATACAAAAAATACTAATATGTTTGTAGATGAAACAAAAAAAAACTAAAAGATTATGAATGTTAAATCCAAAGCGGTCGTGATTGTGAGATGAGGAAGGGGGCGAAAGTGTTGGGAAACACGATGTTTAGCGTGAGTCCGGATTCCGGCAGGTTCTTGTAAGCTGAGGCTAAAATGGCAGGCAGCCCGTCGCAATAGTTTTCTCAGAGATTTTGGACTTTGGGACAAAGGCAGTAGGCTTCGGAGGCTGAGACGGCGCCGACCATGAAGTTGCAGATTACCGTCGTTATCCTTTATGGTGTATTGCTTGGGCTTTTCGTTGGGAAATTTGCAGGAGTCGTTTGCCAAACAATGAATTTCTGTGATTTTCCATTGGATAACAAGCGGTTTGTGTTTTTGGGCTTGATGATGTGGAAATACAAAAAATATTGTTGTGCTATTTGTTGTCAGATACTTAACTTGTGCTATGTTTAATAATGAATGTCAGGTACATCTGATTGATTATGCTGTTTTTCAGTATATGGAAGTTGACTGTTCACCTCCTTTATGTTGTTTTGGATTATCGAATTAATAGTTAACAGTTGTGTGGTTTTTTACTGTATTCGGAAACTGGTGCTTACCCGGCAAACTCGTCAAGGACTTACCACGTAGTATGCGATCACATGTTCGATCCGTCCAATTACCCGCTCAAACCGTTGCGCGTTGTTGCATCGGCAGGTCTTCCTTCGGAACAATGCCTCGTAGATGTATCGGTGGAACATCGCAGCGGATACGAAATGGTAGATGCCGGTCACCATGCGCTTTATTTGGAGCCACAGACCGTTGGCAATTCCTTGCTTTACAAATGCTTTCGTCTTTGGATCCCGTCTCATGCCGTATGGTTCCTCGACGCTGTACTTCTTTAACTCGCTCTCTGCCAATGTCTGACAGCAGATGTAGTCGTCGGTAAATATCCGGCTGCCGGGCTGTACAAAAGGAAGGATTTTGGGATGCAGTTTCAACGGTTCAGTAAGCTGCCGGATGACGAGAGGTTTGCAGGAGCTGTTACTCACCTTGGCTTTCTTTCCGGGAACAGCGTCTGGGAATTCATCGTCCTCTTCTCGCAGTAGGATCCTGATTTTGTGCAATACGTGCCAAGCTGTGCTTTGCGACACTTCGATTTCTCTGGCGAGCTGAGTCGAGGAGATGCCCTGCTTGTTGTTGACAATCAGGTAGATGGCTTGATACCATTGAAGCAGTTTGAGTTTGGTGTTCTGGAAGATAGTCCCGACGAATACGGAAAATGTACTTTTACACTCTTTACAGGCATAGCGTCCGTCATTTCGGTGATAGACCGTTAGGCAACCACAGTAAGGACAGACAGGTTTGCCGTGCCATCGTTGCTCGATGAGATAGTCAATGCACTTCTGGTCGTCTGAGAAGTGCTTTGTCAAAGTTTCGAGACTCTTGAACTGGGATAGGTGTGTGCTTTTCATTTTCAAAGGTTTTGGTTAAATGGATATTTTGTCGCCTGCAAAGGTAAAATAAAATAGTGAAAAAGTCAAGTGTTTTGTAAAAAATATTTTCTTATTGATAATCAACGTGTTGTAAATAAACTGTCAACTTCCGAATACTGAATCGATATTCGAAATACCATAGCTTTCGCAAGATTTTGCCGGTCTTTTGCAAATTACCCCTCCCGGGTATACGACTTGTTTGTCGCAACATTATCGCGGAACTGTGCCATTTTGGGAAAATATTACGGTGATTCCTGATTGTTTTGACTGAAGTACGGTGATGTGCGAACAAAAACAGCGACAGGGGTGTACTTTTGTCTCATGTTTCCCCCATTCGATAAGCGAGAGTTTTTTATACAAAAATACATCTTAACAAGTTGAAATTCAGAAAAGTGTGTTTTTATTGGCGATAGATTTGGATTGACGATGAATCGGAGTAACCTGACATGCCTGAAGCTGTCTCATCAAGAGGAGTGTGGTCACATTCGCCGCCGTCTACGGGTCAAGGCCTGTGAAAGAGCTTGTGGGTGAGGATGACAGGGGAAAGGATTTGTTCGCTGGCAGTGCCTTTACGGAATGTCCAGCCGCGTGGTCGGCTTTGCGCGGAACGCGGCATTCAACACTTTGACAAACCTGGTCTACAACTTGTGCCGGTTCGAGCAAGTATTACGTATTGGGATGAATTAACCAATTAAAAATCAAATAGTTGAACAAATATAGACAAAAAAATATTAACAAACTGCAACCTTTTGGACTTTTTGTGTCCTATAGAATAGATAAAAGAATTAATTTTGCAGCGTTGTTTGCTTGTCTTGATGTTTAACGGACTTCGCATCAAGGTCGGCGGCAGTGCGAAGAAGTAAAAAACAGAGGTCCCAAAAAGTTATCCTATCCTTTATGAAAAGAAATTTAATATCGATTCTTCTCGCTTTTGCCGCTCTGCTTTCATCGGCGCAGACGGTACAGGTCATCGCTGACTGGAGTCCGGGCGACGTGTTTAGGTACAATGTCACCAAAATCGGTCAGAAAAACAGGGTGGTCGACACCTTGCGCTACACCATGACAATGACCGTCACCGACTCTACGGAGGCGGGTTACCGCATAAATATGGTGTACGACGGTCTGTACAACAATCCGGCGATGGACTCGTTGAACAGGCTGATGGGTGACTATTTCGACTCGGATGCCCTTGCAGCCCTTCAAACGGTTTACTATACCACGAACAATGTCGGTGAAATCCTTGATGTTGAAAACGCAGATGATCTGTTAAAGAGCATTTTGGACTATTCCGAAGCTTTGTTGAAAGCGTTGGGACAGGATGGAGACCCCGAGGTGGCCGGTTTATTGAAGAAATTCTACACGAAGGAGTCTCTGCTGACAAATGTTTACAAGGAAATCACCTATCTGCACACCGCTTTGGGGTATGAGTGGGCATTGGGCAAGCCGATTGAGAAGAAGGTTAAATTAGACAATGTCTTGACGGGAGGCTATTTCAATGCCAAGACCCGTGTTTCGGTTGAGGAATATGATCCCGAAAGCCAATATTTCCGCATGAGGATCAACACGATGGTGGATGACAAGCAACTCAAGAAGGCGGTCACGCAGCTGCTGTCTTCCGTCGGGATGCCCGTAGATGAGCTGAAGGACTATCGCCTTTCGGTGGTGGACGACGAAGTGTATGAGTGCAGAGCCTACCCCGGTGTCCCCTTGCGCGTTGACTATCAGCGGGGAACCATCTTGTCGTCAAAAGAGGACAGTGAAGGCAAGATGGAACGCTATATTATAACTTTGGTGGATTGAACAAAATATTTTGTACTTTTGCCCTTTCATTAAAATGATTGTGCAAATGAAGAAGACGATACCTGCATCCGAGCTGCCCCTGCAAAGCGACGGAGCCATTTATCACCTCAATCTCCACCCTGAAGAGTTGGCCGACAATGTCCTCTTAGTGGGCGACCCCGGCCGGGTGGCGATGATTTCCGGCATGTTCGACACCGTGGATGTCCGCAAGCAGAACCGCGAGTTGATTACGCACACGGGAACCTATAAAGGAAAACGTATCTCCGTGATTTCCACTGGGATGGGACCCGACAATATTGACATCGTACTCAACGAATTGGATGCCGTGGCCAACATTGACCTCGCCACTCGCACCCTGCGCGACGGGCATCGGGCCCTCAACCTCGTGCGCATAGGCACTTCTGGCGCGTTAAATCCTGATATCGAGTGCGGTGGTTTCGTGGCCTCTGCCTTCGGTCTTGGCATCGACGGTGTGTTGCACTATTATGATACCGAGGACTTGATTCGGGAGGATTTGGTCGAGGCCTTTGTCCAGCATACAGGCTGGAGTAGCAGACTGCCGTATCCGTATTGTATGCCTGCGTCCCCTGTCCTGCTCGACCGTGTGGCGTTCGACATGGCGAAAGGCATTACCATCAGTGCTCCCGGTTTTTTCGGTCCGCAGGGTAGGGAAGTGCGTGCCAAATTGAAGTACCCTGAATTGAATCGAAAAATTGAAACGTTTGATTTCCAAGGAAATAAGGTGACTAATATGGAGATGGAATGTTCTGCTATCTATGGCCTCGGCAGTCTGCTCGGCCACCATCCGCTCACCGTTTGTCTGATTATTGCGAATCGGGTGACCGGAAAATTCCTCGACAGTTACCATGGCCGCATGGAGGAACTTTGCCATACAGTTTTGGAGAGAATTTAGACTGGAATCTGAAACCTGAATCTTTATGAGAAAACTTGCGCTTATTTTGCTGGTCATCCTGATGGGGGCGTACGTGGCATTCGCGGAGCCGCGCACATGCAAGGTGCTTTACCTGATTCCTTTTGAATCAAATGATTACGAATCACCATCTGTCAAAGAGTGCGAAGACATGGACAAGGTGAGGTCTTATCAGCTGATGGGTTTCTGGAACGGAGCTCAAATGGCGATAGAGAAGATGGGCCGGGAAGATAACATCCATTTCGAGGTGGTGGTCCGTGATATTTCCAACAACGAGGCTAAGTTGCGACGAGTAATGGAGGACAGCGAGCTGATGGCTGGCGTTGACCTTGTAGTGGGGCCGTTCTTCGGCAAGTTATTCTCTGTGGCGGCAGAATATGCCAAGCGATACGGGATCCCCATCGTGAATCCGTTCACGAGCCGACAGGATTTTCTGGCAAACAACGAGTATGTCTATAAGTTGATCCCCTCGTTGGAGGCGCGTCCCGCCATGGTTGCCTTTCTCGCCCAGCAGCGCAATGCATTTCCCGTCATCCTTTTTGCGGATTCCGCCTCCAAAAACAAGGAACAGCAGGCTTATTGCCGCTATTTCGACCGGAACCACATAGATTATAAGGTGATTCCTCATGCATCAGACGTGGTTGCGGCGTTGCGGAAAGGAAGTCCACAGCTTGTGGTCACCTTCTATGACAACCCAGCCCAAAGTCTCATCATCTCGAGGAGTCTGATTTACAGCGATAAAACAGACAACCTTATGTTTGTTGTGCCCGAAACCTGGCTGGAGTCCAATACGTATGATATTGAATATTACACCAAACTCAACCTCCACTTTTTCTCTGATTACTATATCGATTATGACGCGGAGGCTACCAAAACGTTCATTTACGAATACACGCAGCGTTACGGGACCCCGCCCACGTTGCAGAACTTTGCCTTTCAAGGATATGACATAACACGATACTTCGTTGACTTGGTGATTAACGACCTTGACCACGACAGGGTCAAGGTCACCCCGACGGCCTTCCCGCTTTCATTTGACAAACTGCCTTCCGGCGGGTATGAAAATGTCAATGTACAGTTTTTAGAAGTCAAAGACAATGAGATAGTTCCAAGCATATACTGAGCCGAAAGCCATGGAAACCTATTTTGTCGATGTAATCCTGCCTCTTCCAATCGAGACACGCTTCACCTACCGCGTGCCCCAGGCTCTCAATGGGCATGTTGCGTTCGGAATGCGGGTGATTGTGCCGTTCGGCGGCAGCAAACTCTACGCCGCTGTTGTGGAGTGTGTGCATGAACGGCCCCCAAAACAGGTTACAGTCAAGTACATACTGGATGTTATAGACGACCGACCTGTCGTTTCGGAAGCCCAGTTCCGTTTGTGGCAGTGGATGGCCGACTACTACCTTTGCACGATCGGGGAAGTGATGGCCGCCGCGCTGCCCTCCGCCCTCCGGCTCGCCAGTGAAACCAAGGTGAAGATACATCCGGAGTTCGACGGCGACATCTCCGCGCTCACCCCGTACGAGCTGAGTGTCGTCGAGTTGCTGCTGCATCGGGAAACGATGAATGTGGAGGCGGTGAGCAAAACCCTCCAGATAGCCAAGGTGATGCCTATAATCAAGTCGCTCGTCGACAAACGCGCAGTCATCACTGACGAAGAGATTCGAAATCCGTACAAAGCTAAAAAAGAGACTGTTATAAGGCTGCTTCCCCCTTATGACAACGAATCTGCATTTATGGATCTGCTTGACCGCTTAAATGCGAAGCCCGGCACGTCGTCGCAGGCTGACACCCTGCTGGCGTTCATGATGCACACCCGTGCGAATAACGCCTATCATTTCAGCTCACCTGTGGCGAAATCGGTTCTGCTGAAAGATGACAACGTGAGCCAGAGCAGCCTGCAGACCCTGATCAAGAAACGGATCCTCCATTCAGAGGAACGCGTGATTTCCCGTCTGGTGGACTATTCCGCCGGCCTTATGCCTACAGTCCGACTCTCCGAGCCTCAGGAGCGGGCGTACCTCGAAATCAAACGGAGTTTTGAACAGTATCCGGTCACGTTGCTGCACGGCGTCACAGGAAGCGGCAAAACCGAAATTTACATCAAACTGATCGACGAGGTGCTACGTCAGGGAAAACAAGTGCTCTACCTGTTGCCTGAAATAGCTCTCACTTCGCAGATCGTCAATCGTTTGAGAAAATATTTCGGGGATAGGGTAGGGGTGTACCATTCCCGATTCAACGAATATGAACGAGTGGAAATATGGGATCGGGTGCTGAATGGTGGAGATGCGGAGGATACCTCTAAGTATCAGCTTGTGCTTGGAGCAAGGTCAGCTTTGTTGCTGCCTTATAAGAAGTTGGGACTGGTTATTGTGGACGAAGAGCATGACGGCTCCTACAAGCAGATGGACCCGGCTCCGCGCTACCACGCGCGCGATGCCGCCGTGATGCTTGCCCAGATACATGGGGCGAAAACCCTTCTGGGAACCGCCACCCCGTCTTTGGAAAGCTACTTCAACGTGCAGATCCGCAAATTTGGGCTGGTGGAGTTGATGCAGCGTTATGCGGACAGCAAATTACCTGATATATACACTGTTAATATGAATGCGGCCACAAAACGCCATGAAGTGCAAGGACTCTTCTCCCATTTCCTGATAGAGCAGATGAGCCGGGCGTTGGAAAACCATGAGCAGGTTATCCTGTTCCAGAACCGGCGCGGGTATGCGGTCCGCATGATTTGTCACACCTGCGAGTCGATGCCTAAGTGCCAATATTGCGACGTGACGCTGACCTACCATAAAAAGACGAACTTGCTGAAGTGCCACTATTGTGGTTACGCCATCGAGGTGCCGAAGGAGTGCCCGACCTGCCATAGCACGGACATCGAGATGAAGGGTTTCGGCACCGAACAGGTGGAAGACACTCTGTCGGGGATTTTTCCCGACGCGCGAATCGCCCGTATGGACACGGACACGACCCGATCGAAAAATGCCTACCAACAGATTATCACGGACTTCGAACAGCACAAGACCGACATCCTCGTGGGTACGCAGATGGTGACCAAAGGGCTCGATTTCGACCGTGTGAGCGTGGTGGGCATTCTTAACGCTGACGCTCTCATCTCATTCCCCGACTTCCGCGCTTTCGAGCGGGCATTCCAGTTGCTGTCGCAGGTGAGCGGGCGTGCGGGTCGCAAGGAGATTCCCGGAAAAGTCGTCATACAGACTTTCCAGCCCAGCCACCCGGCTTTGAAGTTCGTGGAATCCAATGACTTCATGGCCATGTACACCAGCCAGATCGAGGAAAGGAAAAATTTCCGCCTCCCGCCAATCACTCGTATGGTTAAGGTAACCTTGAAACATCCCGAGGAAACGGTGGTGCTGGCCGCTGCCCAGCAGCTGCAAGGAATGTTGAGGACGGTTTTCGAAGGCCATGTGATGGGTCCCGCAGCTCCGCTCGTGTCACGCATCCAAAACTTCTACCTCCAGGATTTCTGGATCAAGATGAACCGCGACCATTCCCTCGTCGCACGGAAACAGCAACTTCGGGAGCTGGTCCGGCAGTTCCGCCAGCTCCCCCAGTTCAAGAAAGTGCGTTGCGTGGTGAATGTGGATGTGTGATAGTTAGCCGTTAGGGTTGGAGAATAAGAAAATAATGTCGAATAATCAATAATATAATGAAAAAGACAGTTGTTTTTGTGATGCTTTGCGTGCTGACCGTGTTCCAGGCGCAAGCGGTGCTGAAGGAAAAGAACCTTCCGCAGACTCTTGGCGTACTCCGTGCCGAACTGGAGCAGGCGTACAATCAACAGCAACTTATGATGGCTCGCTTTGAAAGCCGGAATGTGGAACAACATTCCCGATTAGTGCGTATGATGCAGAACAGCAATCAGATAGCTCTGATGCTCTACTCGCAAAACGCCGACTTTACCCTCGATATGGCATATGCCTGCCAGGCCGCTACCGAGCAGTACCGGAACCTGAAACTCTACCACGCCCCTTACGACAAAATGAAGGAGCGCATTTCCAATGAGATAGAACGCTACGATGCGCTCATCAGGACTTTGCAGAACCTTCCCCCGCGAATGCTGCCCAATGGTGAATTGGGCGGACTGCCCGACTCCATTCGGGAAATGTTGCCGAAAGTGGTACTCGATACCGCTACGAAAAATTTGTATATTCTTGATAAAAAAGCTCTTGAAGATCGTGAAGCTTGTGTGGAATATGCTACAGCCCTTCGCGACAACTACGTGAAGATGCTCGAAAACGTGGAACAGGACGAGGAACACTACAAAAAAGTGACAGAACGTGTGGGCAAACTCAACACCTATGCGCTCGAAAAGTACGAGGCCATACAGCGCAACATCTTTGTGAATGGCACCAACTATTTCAAAACGCTCAAACGGTTCGGCATGTACTATCAGATAGCCAAGAAGGATGTCGGAGACCGATACAAGGCCTTTGACCAGAAGTCGGAATGGCGCGGCCCTGTCATCTTCAGCATCAGTGTTTTCATGCTGACGTATATAGTGATAGCCAGTCTGTTAAGCTATGTGGCTATGCGCTGGTTGTTGCCGAAAAAATGGCGCAAGAAAATCAAGGACAACGACAAACGCCCTTATCTCACACTGGCGTGCGGAGTGGGGGTCTTTGCCGTCTCCATCACGGTGGCCCGTTTTTTCGTAACCCAGAACTTTGTCCTCATGTCCATCAACCTGATGACCTTTTACGCCTGGTTGGTGGAAGTGATGCTCGTATCGTTGCTCATTCGGTTAAACGATAACCAGATACGTGCAGGCGTTCGCTCATACGTCCCGTTCCTTTGCTCGGCTTTCGTTGTGGTTGTTTTCAGAATGATACTGATACCCAATAATTTGGTCAATCTCGTTTACCCTCCCATCATGCTCCTGTTCACGCTTTGGCAGTTCTTTGTGGTGAAGCGTCGGGTCACCAAACTGCCTGACAGCGACATGGTCTATACTGTCATCTCGATGATTGTCATGATTGTGGCATGTGTGGCTTCGTGGCTCGGATACGCTTTGATGGCGGTGCAAATCATGACTTGGTGGATGATACAGCTGGCAGCCATACAGACCATTACCTGTTTCTATGATATCGCCAAATGGTACGAGCAGCAGCATCTGACCCGTAAGATCATGCAGGCTGGCGGTGCCGTGGTGTCGGGAAAAAAGGATCTCCAAAAGGAATTTTTGGCAATGCAGCCCAAGATGAGCAAAGGCGACTATATCAGCCAGACATGGTTTTACGACTTTATATTCAAGGCTTTGCTGCCAATCCTGGCGGTTTTGTCGGTGCCTGCCAGTGTCTATTGGGCAACCCGCATTTTCGAAATGTCCGCCATGTGCCAGAAGATTTTCGTCTATGTTTTCCTGAACAAACCTGGTATCATAGAGCTTTCGCTGTTCAAATTATGCCTTTCTTTGGAACTCTTTTTTGTGTTCCGCTACATCCATTATGCCACCAAGTCATTCGGTAGGATGTTGCGCAAACGCCGCCAGAAGGAGACACAAGGGGTGAACAATGCCGCGCTGGTGAACAACGCCATTTCCATCTTGGTCTGGGGCCTGTATGTGATTGTCGTGATGATGATTCTGAAAGTTTCCGGTAAAGGCATCTCCATCGTCATGGCGGGCCTGGCCACTGGTCTTGGCTTTGCCATGAAGGATCTGCTGGAAAACTTCGTATATGGAATCTCCCTTATGGCCGGCCGGTTGCGCGTCGGTGACTATATAGAGTGCGACGGCGTGCAGGGCAAAGTCGATAGCATCAACTACCAGAGCACGCAGATTGTCACTCTTGACGGCAGTGTGATTGCCTTCCAAAACGCCACGCTTTTCAGCAAGAATTTCAAGAACTTGACCCGCAATCATGGCTATGTGTTGGTGAAAATCCCGGTGGGGGTGGCCTACGGCGTCAATGTGGGAGCTGTCCGCGAAATCCTGCTCAAAAGCCTGAATCCGCTGATTGCCAAAAACAAAGCAGGTGTTTACCCCGTGGACAGCAAACAGGGGTTCTCGGTTGTGTTTGACGATTTTGGAGACAGCAGTGTGAATCTTTATGTAGTGTGCTGGATTCTGGTTGAGGAGAAAGCCACAGTGACGGCCAAAATCAAAGAGATAATATATAACACGCTGAACAGTAATCATATAGAGATCCCGTTCCCGCAACAGGATGTGTATGTCCGTCATATTGAGATGCCCAAATACCGATATACGGATAATGGTGAGCCGAATGACGGCCGATGTTGATAAGTGCGAATGCTGCAGGAACTCGGACTTTTCGGGCTTTTTGTCGGGTGTCTGCTCTCAGCCACCATCATCCCCTTTTCTTCGGAAGCGCTGGTGGCAGGTGCCTTGTTGCTCGACTATTCCCCGTGGACGGTCATTCTCGTGGCTACGCTCGGCAACACCGTCGGTGGGATGACTTGCTACCTGTTGGGATGGCTCTGTAAATGGTCATGGATAGAGAAATATATGAAAATCAAAGAGGAAAGCCTTGCTAAAGCGCACCGGAAAGTCGAAAAGTACGGTTGTTTCGCCGCCTTGCTCGCATGGCTGCCCATTGTCGGCGACGTCATTGCTGTGGCCTTGGGCCTGATGCGCACTCGCTTAATCCCCACCACTCTCCTCATGTTTGTCGGCAAAGGCCTTCGCTATTTGGCCGTCGCAGGTGCTTTTTCCGTATTCGTATAACCTATCCGTCAACTACAATCCACCAATCATAAAAAATTGTACCTTTGCCGTCTGAAATCCCAAACAATGAACGTCAAAATCAAAAAGGGACTGGATTTGCAGATAAGAGGTAGGGCCGCTGACCAAAGGTTGGCTTTCCCATTGCCGGAAACATTTCACGTCCGTCCGTCCGACTTCAGATGGCTGATCCCCAAGCTGTTGGTTCAGGCCGGCGACCGCGTGGAGATTGGCACGCCGCTGTTCCGCGACAAGCAGGACGAACGGATTTCGGTTGTTTCGCCAGTGTCTGGCACCGTCAAGGCGATTGTGCGTGGCGAGAAACGCGCCATCGAGGCCGTGACAATCACCCGCGACACAGACGCGCCCACAGAGGCCAACCTGGATTTCAACAAGCCCACCGACCGTGACGGAATTCGTAATCTGCTGCTGCGGCATGGCCTTTGGCCTTGTCTGCGGCAACGGCCATACTCCACGATCCCGAACCCAGAGAGTACACCTAAAGCCCTCTTCATCCCGTGTTTCGATTCCAATCCGTTAGCGCCGGACTTCAACGTGCTGCTGCGAGGCAAGGAGGAACATTTCCGGCATGGCGTTGGCATACTCCAGCAGGCGGCAGGCAATGTCCCTGTATATCTTTGCTTGCGAGAAGGGTTTGACAACCAGTTGTTTGAAAATGTTGACCATGTTGAGAAACACTACTTCGCCGGGCCGCATCCTGCCGGCAATGTGGGTACCCATATCCATTTCATAGCCCCGCTCGACAATGGCGAGTCGGTATGGTATGCAGATCCGCAGGATGTCGCCCGAATCGGGGAATTCTTCCTCCACCATCGGTTGCATTTCCGTAAGACTGCCGCGCTAACCGGCCCTGTGGTCAATAACCCTGGCTATTTCGACACGGTTTACGGTGCAGACCTGTCCGTTTTGCTCGCAGACGATCTTGCTCAGGGCAATGTCCGGATAATCAGCGGCAGTGTGCTAAGTGGGAACAGATTAGGGAATGTCCCCACGCTCGCGTTCTATGACCGGCAGATCACGCTCATAGCGGAGGGCGGCAAGCGCGAGGTCCTCGGATGGTTGCAGCCTGGCTTCAAGAAATGGAGTCTCTCGCACACTTTTCTCGCCTGGCTCACGCCCAAGCGCACATACGAGGTCAACACCTCGCTCCACGGCGGCCGCCGCGCCGTCATGATGACCGACGTCTATGACAAGGTTTTTCCCTTCGACCTGATGCCGCTTCAACTGCTCAAGGCCTGCGAAATCAAAGACATCGAGCAGATGGAAGCCCTCGGCATCTGTGAGGTTGACAGCGAGGATTTCGCCCTCTGCGAACTTGTCTGCCCTTCCAAAAAAGAATGGCAGCAAATCGTCGAAGAAGCAATTTTCGAATGTAGAATGATGAATGTAGAATGATGGATATCTTCCATGTGCAGCCTCGAAAAGGCAAAACGCGAGACGCAGAGACGCAAAATGTTGCGTCTTTGCAAGTAATCCCGCACAAGCGAAGCGCAGTGTGGGGGGCGGCCCTAACCATGTTCCTGCTGGCTGGTTTAGCGCTGAAGGCCCAAGTCCAGCCCACCTGGGAGTCTCTCAACCAGCGCGGTTATCCGCAGTGGTTCCAGGACGCGAAACTCGGCATCTTTGTGCATTGGGGGCTTTATTCCGTGCCTGCATACGCCTCCAAAGAGGGCTACGGCGAGTGGTTCTATCGCGGGCTCATGCAGGAAGTGCCGGAAAGGACACGCATCATGAGCTATTACGCCGACACCACCAAGCCCGTTTTCGACCAATACAAGGAACTCACAAAATATTGGCACGCAGAACTTTGGAATCCTGACGAGTGGGCTAAGATGTTCAAGGATGCCGGCGCGAAATACGTAGTGTTAGTCACCAAGCACCACGATGGTTACTGCCTGTGGGACAGTAAGTTTCAACCCGAATGGAACAGTGTGGTGAACGGTCCGAAGCGCAACATCGTGGAGGAACTGACCCATGTCGTGCGCGACAACGGACTTCGCATGGGCTTCTACTACTCGCTGCCCGAGTGGTCGAACCCGCGCCACATCTGGATGGTCGATCCCGACAACGAAATCGGCGACTACGTGGACAACTACATGGTGCCGCAGTTCAAGGAGCTGGTGAGCCGCTACAAGCCTGACCTCCTCTTCTCCGACGGCGACTGGAACAACACGGCGGAGCAGTTGCGTTCGCAGGAGTTGATCAGCTGGTACTACAACACTGTGGGTCCCGATGCCATTGTGAACAACCGCTGGGGCAACGGCACGAAGCACGGCTTCCTCACGCCCGAGTACAGCGCAGGCATCGCCAACACGGAGGTGCCGTGGGCCGAATGCCGCGGCTTCGGACGCAGCTTCGGGTTGAACCGGAACGAGGACTTGGAGAACTATATGACCGACAAGGAGTTAATCCAGCATTTTGCGGAATTGGTGGCGCACGGCGGCGGCATGACCCTCAACGTGGGCCCCTACGCCGACGGCACCATCCCACTCATCCAGCAGGAACGGCTAAAGAGTCTCGGCAACTGGTTGAAAATCAACGGCGAGGCGATTTACGGCACAAGACCGTATCTGATTCCGTGCCGGCGCGAAAAAACCTCAGCGGAATTGCCGCCCACGAAGACCATCGACTTTGACTGGGTGCGTAATGCGCCGATGCGGGGCGTGAGCACCGACAACTTCCAAATACAATGGAACGGAATAGTGACAATTCCCGAGGATGGAATATACACGTTTACGGCATCGGCAGACGACACCATGAAAGTATATTGCATGAACGGCATCCCAATGTCGTTGCTATCGAGAAAAAGCGGCAACGGACCGGGCAGTGACACGGCAACGCTGGACCTTCAAAAAGGCAACAGTATCACAATGCTGGCTTTATTCAAGGAAAACGATCTGGAGGCTACCGCCTCGCTGAAATGGAGCGTAAACGGCGGCGCGTTTGAGCCGGTGCCGGCAGACTGGACCGGCGAGGTCTTCTGGGAGAAGACCATCCGCTGCTTCACCACCAAGGACAACAACCTCTACATCATCGAGTTCGAGCGGCCGAGCCAACTCACGCCGTTGGTCATCAAGAACATGCCCAAGCTGAACCCCAAGGCGGACATGATCCTCTTAGGAACGGAAGAGGAGGTGGACTTCCAAGGGTTCAAAGGGGTAAGGTACAACATGTTGAAGTGGAAACAGGACAAGAAAGGAACCGTCACCATCGATTTCTCCAGCATTGCCCCCGAAAAGTTGGAAAATCTGGAAAATGCGTGGGTGATTCGGGTCCGTGACTACCAATAGTTTCTGGCCGCTTCTCAGAACCGTTTCAGCTCTTCCATTTTGAACGGATCGAGCGAGAAAATATCGTCGCTGGAGACGCGGACGACGAACAATCCCAAATTTCGGGCATACGTGTCGGCGCCATTCTCGTAGTTGACAGCGGCAACGGCACCGAAGACTTCCTTATTCGCATATTCGTCATACAGCAGCTTGAACTTCTCCATGTTGCGGAAAAACTTGTCCACATCCTTCTTGTCGCAGCTGGCCTTCACCTCCTCCACGATGACCTGTGTGTCGGTGAACAGTACCACATCCTGCTCCATCTCCAAATTCAGCTGTTTGTTCTTTCGCTTGTAGTTCTTGCACAACGAATTGATTTTAAATCCTTTATCTTCGTATATCTTGATGGCGGAAGAGCTCATCAGCCCTTCGATGATATGTCCTGTCGTAGAAGAGAACCGGGTGGACAACTCCTTGATCTTCTGATCTGTCTCCTTCATTTGCTGGGTTGTTTCCCTTTGCAATTGCTTAATCTCCTCTATGTCCACGCCGCTCTCCCTTTTTATCTGTGCAGTCTCGCTTAGCAATTTCTTAATCTCCTCCATGTCCACGCCGCTTTCCCTTTTCGTCTGTGCAGTCTCGCTTAGGATCTGTGCAGTCTCGCTTAGCAATTTCTTAATCTCCTCCATGTCCACGCCGCTTTCCCTTTTCGTCTGTGC
>CAMHNQ010000040.1 GCA_946186495.1 uncultured Bacteroidales bacterium | reverse complement strand
CTCCTAATCCGCGCTGGCTCGCCCAAATAAAAAAGTTGATGCGTAAGCCCTGCGTTGTCAGTCTCTGGTGTCACAGGATTTGAAAAAATGTATATTTTTGCCGCCTCAAAATACATTCATATGAAGAAAATGAATATCCCTTTGATTGGCATTCTGCTGATACTCTCCATTGTGGTTTGCCCTATTCTCTATTTCGCAGTGGGTCCAACGTTGGACGAAACTCAGTTGGAAGTGCTCAAGACTCTCAGCATCATTGCGGCATGCAGCGCGGCATACTGCTTCATCGTGGGCGAGGCCACTGGAAACAACAGCCAGATGGACAAGCTTTGGAGTCTGCTCCCTATCGCTTACACCTGGGTGATTGCCGTCCAGGGAGGGATGAGTGCCCGCTTGGTGGTGATGGCCGTTTTGGCTACGCTCTGGGGTGCTCGCCTCACCATGAATTTCGCCCGGAAAGGTGCCTATAAACTCAAGTTCTGGGAAGGGGAAGAGGACTACCGCTGGGCGATTCTCCGCTCCAAGCCGCCTTTCCATAAACGCTGGGTCTGGATGTTGTTCGACCTCTTTTTCATCTCCATATACCAAAATGCGCTGGTGCTGATGACCACTTTCCCCGCACTGGTGGCAATGAAATCGGACAAGCCTTTCGGTTGGTTAGATGCTGTTGCGGCAGCGTTGATGTTGGGATTCATCATCTGGGAGACCGTTGCCGACGAGCAACAATGGCGCTTCCAGACCCGCAAGTGGGCCCTAATCAAAGAAGGGGAAAAATTGGCGGAACTGCCTGATCCTTATAACAAAGGATTCAACACCACAGGTCTATGGGGCCGAAGCCGTCATCCCAACTATTTCGCCGAACAGTCTATCTGGATTTGCTTCTATTTGTTCACCATCGCTGCCGGAATAGGCATTCTCAACTGGAGCGTGATCGGTGCGCTGCTGCTGGTGGTCCTGTTCCAGGGAAGCTCGTCGCTGGCTGAAGAAATCAGTGGCGGGAAATATCCGGAATACGAGAAATACTGCCAAAACGTCCCTCGTTTCTTCCCTGGCAAAAAATACGGAAATTGATTGCGGGGCAACCAGCGAATGTCCAATCGGAAATCATTCAAGATGCACTTGAATGGGATGCCCCCTGGTGAATTTCTATACGTCCTCCGTCAGCGCTTTTTATGCAACGGTCACTTGAAATCGGAACGATATTCCGTCGGAGTGACTCCCAAAAATTTCTTGAAGGTACGACAGAAGGAGGTCTGGTCGTCGAAACCCAAATAGTCGCCGATTTCCTGGATGTTCATGTCAGGGCGTGTTCGAAGCAGTAATTTGGCCTCCACCATAATATAATAGGTAATCCAATATTTGGCGCTTTTCCCGGTTTCCTGCTTGATAATGTTGCTGAAATATTTTGGTGAAAGACAGAGTTCGTTCGCATAAAACGAGACCGAATGCTCTTTCCGGTGATGTTCTATGACCGTCTCAATGTAACGCGCACTCAGTTTTTGCGGCGCGAACACCGGCTCCAAACCCGACAAACTCCTGAAATGGTCGGTCAACTGGAGGAGCACCTCCATCAGGTTGTCCAACATCGTGACCCTGCTCGGGAGGGCGATACGATTCACCACGCGCATCGCGTTGACGATGCACATGACGTCATCATACTGTTCTCGGGAAAGATGGAATCCCGGGGCCTGCTCGTAGCGAAACTTGCTGCGGTACGTGAGGCGGCCGATCTGCTTTTGGAACTTCTTCTCTGACACCACGACCAAGGTGGAGCGATAGTCTTCCGTTGCCGATTCCGCCAATATGACGTGCATAGGATATAAAATGGTCACATCCTGCGGACTATACCGAATAGTATGAGTGTCATACTCGGCATCCAAATGCCCTGAATGACATATGCAATAGACGAAGTCCTTCGAGATATACGGTTCCCCGTAAATAGGCATTTCTGAGATGTTGTCAACCACCACAATGCCTTTCTCTTCCACTTCATCGCGAAAATCAATCATCACTTTTGATTTCTTTTTTCCTTTCATGCTGCAAAAGTATGAATTATTTTTTTCAAATCAGAAAATATTATTGGTTAATTTTAAAAAAAGGAAAAAATGCAAAAACAAACAGAGGTTTTGCAAGATGTTTTTCTTTCGCATTGTCAAACATCATATTATGCGGTTGAGCAACTATCTTGCAAAGAGTGGTTCAAGCACCGAACGCGTTGAATACGGAAGTATTTGAGGCTTCACAAGGTATCAAATCACAAACACGTGCGTAAAAAAGCAAGGGGTGCAACATCATGCTGCACCCCTTGCCTTGAATCGCCTGGAGGGAAGAAAACTACTTTTGCATCGTGGTCGGATGCATGTCTACGCGGGTGTAGATTTCAGGTTTGAAGTATTTCTTCATGAAATCGACCATATCCTTCTTGGTGACGGAGTTGACGATGTTGTCGTATTCAGAAGGTGCGATGATCGGCTCGTCTTGGCTGACCTTGCCGCTGATGTAGCTCATCCAGAAATTGTTGGTCTGAATGTTTTTGGCGCGAGTGCTCAGCATCTGTTTCTTGACGAGTTCCATGGTCTTCTTGTCGGGGCCTTTGGCTTTGAAGTCGTTGAGGATCTTGAGGCTGGCGGCGGCCAGTTTGTCGGTCTTCACAGGGTCGCAGCCCAGGAGAATCATGAGGGTCAGTTCCGGACGCGGGAGCTTGCTGGCGCCCATTTGCACCATCGGGGAATAGACGTCGCCCATCTTCTCACGCACGATGCGCACGAACTGGATGTCGAGGGCTTCTCCGATCATGCTGGTGATGATGGAGTTACGGTAGTTCCAGTCGATGGGGTTGCTGATTATCATACCCATCCAGCCCTGCTCTTCGGTGCCGGCATAGACAGTCTGGGAGGAGGATTCCGCCGGACGCTGTTTCAGCACATTGAGGTTGTAGTTCTCTTTTTTGTTGGGGTCGGTCTTCATGGAGCCGAGGTAGAATTCCACGAATTCTTTCATCTGTTTCTCGTCGTAGTTGCCCACGAAGAAGAAGTCGAAGTCGGCGGGGTTGGCGAAGCGTTCTTTGTAGATTTGCACGGCGCGGTCGAAATTCACCTGTTTCAGGTACTCATCGTCGAAGGAGAACATCTGTTTCATATAGGGGTCGTTGTTGTAGGCGGCTTCGAGCAGTTTGCCCAGGAACTTGTACATAGGCTGGGCGGTGATCATCTTGATGCCCTCGCGGGTCTCGTCCATCACCAGTTCGAAGGCGTTGGGGTCGATGCGGGGGTTGGTGAAGAAGGCGTTGAGGTATTGGAAGAAGAATTCCAGGTCTTTCGGGGAAGAGGAGCCGCTGAAGCCTTCGCTCAAGAGATTGATTTCAGGGCTGACGCCGGCGTTTTTGCCTTTCATCTTCTTCATCAGGGAGTTGTAGTCCAGTTCGGCGATACCGCCGCGGTCGATGATGTCGGCGGCGAAATTGGCGGAAGCGAGGTCTTTCGCAGGATAGAGGGTTTTGCCGCCCTTGCTGCTGGCGGAGAACAGGATTTCATCGTTCTTATAGTCGGTTTTCTTCAAATAGATGGTGATGCCGTTGGAGAGGGTCCACTTTTCGGCACCCACAGCCTCGATTTTCTCCACAGAGGTGATCTTGCCGGGTTTCAGGGTCTCTTTTTCGAGGATTTCCTGGTCCTTGTAGGTGTCCACGTAAGGTGTGACATTAGCTAACGACTTGTCTTTCAGGATGGAGAGGATTTCGTCTTTGGTGGGGACGGTGACGCCTTCCTTGTTAGGGGCGGTGACGATGGCCACCATGTTGTCTTCCGTAACCCAGTTCTTGGCCAAGGCGTTGATTTCTTCGAGGGTGATGCCTTCAACCAGCTTTTTTGCGTAGTTGTTCTCGCGTTTGGCACCCGGGATGGGGTCTTGGCGGAGGAAGTTGTTGATATATTCGGAAGCGAAGCGGGCGGATTCGGTTTTGTCAACCTCTTTGGCGGCTTTCTCGTATCTTTCCAGCAGTTCCTCTTTGGCGCGGTCGAGCTCAGTTTGCAGGAAACCGTATTTCATCACGCGGTAGTCCTCCTGCATGAGCACGCGAAGAGCGTCAGAAATATGGTTTTCCTTGGCAGTGGCTTCCATGGCATAGGCGTCGGTGTTGCCGATGAAGTCGCCATAGCCGCCGCCGGCACCCAAGAACGGGCATTTCGGATCCTGGGTCATCTCCGAGAAGCGGGCATCCAGCATGGTGTTGTAGAGGTCAATGCAGAGTTGTTTGCGGAAGTCGCCGATGGTCTTCATCGCAGTATGTTTGTGTTTGCGGATGAGCATCACCGAGTTGCCGGTGGCTTCCTTGTCGGTGCAGACGGCCACGAGCGGTTCTTTGTTTGTGCCGATGCCGTAGATCTCTTTCTTGCGGGGGTTCTGCTTGGCGGGGATGTTGCCGAACATCGTCTTGATCTTGGCTTCCACAGCCTTCACGTCGATGTCGCCCACCACGATTACGGCCTGCAGATCCGGGCGGTACCAATCTTTGTAGAAATCTTTGATAACTTGGTAATCAAAGGTTTGCAGAATATCAAGCTTGCCGATGGGCATACGGTCGGCATAGCGGGAGTCTTTCATGAGAACCGGCCAATATTCTTTGCGCATACGGTCGTCGGCACCGAGACCGAGGCGGTACTCTTCGATAATGACACCGCGTTCCTCGTCAATCTCCTTGTGGTCATAGAGCAGGCCGGCGGCCCAGCCTCTCAGGATCTTGAGCCCGAGGTCGATGTTGTTGGGGTCGTCGAGCGGCATGGGAATCATATAGACCGTCTCGTCGAAGCTGGTGTAGGCGTTGAGGTCGGCGCCGAACACCACGCCCTTGCTGCGCAGGTGGTCAACCACGCTGTTGCTCGGGAAACCTTCGATGCCGTTGAAGGCCATGTGCTCGGTAAAGTGCGCCAGGCCCTGTTGGTTGTCGTTTTCCTGGTTGGAGCCGGCGTTCACGGCGAGGCGGAACTCCACGCGGTCTTTCGGGTAAGTGTTGCGACGAATGTAATAGGTCATGCCATTGTCAAGCTTGCCAATCGTCACGTTCGGATCCGCTTTGATGGGATCGTTTAGGTTCACGTCGCCTTTCTGCGCGAAAACGACTGCCGCACAGAACAAAGCCATCATAAACAAAAATACTTTTTTCATAAACGTTTGTTTTTATAAATACTTATTGCACATTCATTGACGGTATATCCTTTGACGCTAAAATTTCCAATATACTACATATCTGAAATCGGCGGCAAAGATACTAATTTTAGTGGAATATATTAAACCTTGTGCCAAATAAGCAGTTTAAGCTTTTGTCTGTATCAATGAAAATCGAAAAATGATAGAAATCTGGAAAAAAATCGCATTCACAATGCTGTGTGTCTGTCTTTTCGGCAATGTCTTCGCCCAATCCGCCGACATGGACAAGCTTTTCTGCAAATACGGCAGCAAACGCCACTTCGAGAAGTTCGAGTATGGCTCCGACAAGCCGACTTGGCTGAACCTGATAGCGCACAACGCCTCCTTCGTGAAAGTCCTCACCTGCGATGCCAAGCCGAAATCCCACAAATACAAAAAGTTTAACCAGGACATCCGGAAATCCACCGAAACGTTCAAGGTCGTGTTTGAGGTGAACGAGCAAGATTACCTGCTTCGGGTCTGCGCTTCGGAAAGAGACAAGGACGAATGCTGCAACTATGTAATTGTAAGTCGTTTAGGGGAAAAAGAAAGAGTGATTTGGCTATATGGCCGCACAAATATCAAAAAGTTCGTGGACTACATCAGGGAAATGTTAGAGTGGGCGTAAGCCTCAATATAATTCCTTGCAAAATAAAACTCCGTGACTAACAAGCAATTATTGTCTCAACCAAATGACGGTTTCACCTTCGTTGGCGAATGACGAAGCAACCTCGACAACTCGTGGCATCCGAAACCTGCGGACAGCGTCCTTGAGGGCAGTGCCGTGGTTATAGCCATGCACCACGATGATTTTTTCTATATGTCGGGGGGCGGCGGCCACCTTCTCACGCAGGAGGGCTATTGCATCCTCCACATACATCCCGTGGAGGTCAATACGAATGCTTCGGTCTGTTTTCGCCATAATCGTTTACCAGAACACTGAATAAATCACAACCAACAAAACCATAATCGCATATGCACCGATATGGAAGTCTGTCGTTGTTTTGAACATGCTGGAAGTCAAGGGAATGCCTTTGGCATCGTCTGCCTCGTCACAAGTACAAAGACTCACCATCACAATGACGGCCATGGTGAGGACACAGGTGTAAAACATCTGGTCAATAAAGGGCATGGAAATTGGTAAAAACTTGAGTGCCAAAGCGATAGGAATAGAAATCAACACTCCCGTGACAGCTCCTTTGTTGGTGGTCTTCTTCCAGAACAGCCCTAACAGGAAAAGTGCGAGGATGCCTGGACTCACCAATCCAGTATATTCTTGGATGTACTGGAACATCTGTCCCACGCTGCCAAGCAACGGGGCGATAAAGATGGCGATGACGAGGAACAGGGCCGCAGAGATTTGTCCGACCAGTACCAGACTGACTTCCTGTCCGGTTTTTTCCTTCACTTTCGGGGCTATATAGGGCTTGTAGATGTCCATCGTGTAGATAGTGGAGGCCGAGTTGAGCATAGAGGCGAGGGAGGAGATGATGGCTGCGGCCAATGCGGCAAGCACCAGGCCTTTAAGCCCAACAGGGATGAAGGTGCTAATGAGCCATGGATAGGCGTTGTCGTTGTTGAGGGATCCGTTTGCATTGGTGAGGGCTTCCACAGCGCCGAAACTACCTTCGATGTACATCACGTAGGCGACTATACCCGGGACGACCACGATGAAGGGGATGAGCAGTTTGAGGAAGGCCGCGAATGTCAGCCCTTTTTGTGCCTCTTTAAGCGATTTGGCCGCAAACGCCCGTTGGATGATATACTGGTTGAAGCCCCAATAGTAAAGATTGGCCACCCAAAGGCCACCGATGAGCATGGCGATGCCAGGGAGGTTGTGGTACTCCGGGTTGTCTTTGGGCAGAATGAGGTGCATGCGGTCGCCGGCGGCTTCACCTATGTGGCGGATTCCGCCCATAATGGTGCCGTTCGGACTCACGTAGTGCAACGCGACCACCGTGGTGATGACCCCGCCGAGAACAAGCAGGAAGACCTGCAAGATGTCGGTCCATGCCACCGAGGAGAGGCCGCCAGTGATGGAGTAAAGTGCAGCGATGAGGCCAAGTCCGACGATGGCGGGTATAATCAGCGACCCGTTCCCCGTGCCGATGATCGTATCGATGGCCTTTGCCCCAAGGTAGAGTACGGAAGTGAGGTTCACGAAGATGAAAAGGCCTAACCAGAAGACGGCAAGTATTGTCTTGAGCTGCCGTGAATATCGTTTCTCCACAAATTCCGGAATAGTGAAGATACCCTGTTTCACGAATATTGGCATGAAGAATTTGGCCACGATGATGAGCGTGAGCGCGGCCATGAACTCGTAGGAGGCCACTGCAAAACCGCCTGCAAAGCCCGAGCCGGACATGCCGATAAACTGTTCCGCCGAAATGTTGGCGGCAATCAGTGATGCTCCTATCGTCCACCATGGTAGCGACTTGCCCGCGAGGAAGTAGTCCTCAGCCGTTTTGTCTCGATTCTTCTTCCGACGGGATATCCAGATGCCTAAGCCGACAATCACTAGCAGATATGCAGCGAAGATGATGATGTCCAGGGTATGGAAAGCGGGGTTCATTCCTTTGAGTATTATATTTATTTGGGACGCCTTAGATTTGACGCCGCAAATGTACACAAATTATAAATAAGGACGGTCAAATAATTTAAGTTTCGCATGTTTGTTTTCCAATCATAAGTATCTCAGAAAAAAGCTTTTTGCTGCCACTATCGTATTGTTGGCGATGTCAACACTCTCGTTCGCACACTATTTCCGGCCGCAGCTGTCCGCTGTGGCCGGGAACATTCTTCACGCACTTATTTTTCCTCTTTTTCTAACATGCGAAACTTGAATCAAATAAAAATGTTGGCAAAGCAAGGTAACCGAAAAGGGCCGCCGACGGCAGCCCTTTCCTTGTGATAACATAGCACAAAGTGAATTTATTTGGTCACTTTTTCAAGCCATTTCAGCATTCCGAGCATCACGCCCATGGAAATGAGGCAGAAGGCTGCAAAGACAGCCCAGCACTGCCACTGATGCGGGAAGTTGTTAATCATGGTAGTGCCCAATGCGATGAACAAGTTGCCGATAGCGGTGGCCGAAAGCCACAAACCTTGGCAAATACCCTGCAAATGTTTGGGCGCCACTTTGGAAACGAAAGAGAGACCCAGCGGGGAAATGAACAGCTCGGCCACCGTCAGGAAGAAGTAGGTCAGGATGAGGACGCCGGGGCTGGCTTTCATAGATTCCTGGATGGATTCGGAAAGTCCGAGGAATTCCTTGCTTGACGGGTATTGGTGCTGAAGCGCGACGATCGTGAGGAATATGTATGCACATGCGGCAATAAACATGCCTATGGCGATTTTCTTGGGCGTTGAGACATCCTTTCCCTTTCTGCTAAGGGCGGCAAAAATCCACATCACAATGGGAGTCAGAATGATGACGAAGAACGGATTGATGCATTGCCAAATCTCCGGCGGGATGGCCGTCGTCAGGACGAAGTCACGGGCGAAGACAGAAAGGGACTGGCCGTTCTGATGGAAGGAGAACCAGAAGAAGACCGCAACACCGAGGACGGCGAACAACGCGTACATTCTCTGCTTGATTTCCTTCGCATTGGCGATTTTTTCCTCGGGGGTGTAATCCACCACTTCGGCTTTCGCTTTCTTGGCAGGATTCGGGAACTTCTTGCGGGTGGCGATGAAGATGCACAAAGACAGCAGCATTGCGGCTACAGAGGCGATAAACGAGAAATGGACGCCGGTGTTGAAGATTTCCAGATAGTTCTGGCAGAACGCTGCCTGGTCGGCCGGGACGCTGCCGTTTGAGACGAGGCTGGTCAGCTTGGTGAGATTGTCCATGTCAACGCTGGTCATGGATGCCTGGTTTTCAATATATTGATGGCACAAACGAGGGAGCTGGGCATTGTAAGCCAGTCCCTTGGTTTGCAGCCACCAGCTTCTGAGCAGGGGTGCCACGAAAGGAGCGATCACGCCGCCAATGTTGATGAAGACGTAGAAAATCTGGAAGCCGCTGTCACGTTTCGACTTGGCCAAGGCCAGGGCTTCGGGGCCTTCCTTGGCGGCTTCCGCCTCGAAGTTGTCGTACATTTGGCCGACGATGGCCTGCAAGTTGCCCTTGAAGAGACCGTTACCGGAAGCAATGAGGAACAGTGCGAAGCAGGTGAACACCAGGATGCCTGTCATATCGCCCTGACCGAAAACGGGGACTGAAAGCAGACCATACCCGAGTGCCATCACGCACAATCCCGCAATAATGGTGCCTTTGTAGTTCTGAAGACGGTCGGCGATAATACCTCCGGGGAGACTCAGCACATAAATTCCGAAATAGAAGACTGCGTAAATCCAGCCGGCGACAGAGTCACTGATGCCGAACTTGGAACAGAGGAAGAGTAGCAGCACGGCATTCATGATATAATAGCCGAAGCGTTCGCCCATGTTGCTGAGAGCCGCCGCAATAAGACCTTTAGGATGTTCGTTCTTGGCCTTCACCAAATAGAACACCAACAGTGGAATCACCACAAGGAGTATGGCCACTAAAATGACCAACGGGCGGTTAGTCGCCCAAAGATGCTGAATAAAATTTTCGTTCATATTTTTTTGGTATTAAAGATTCAGGCGGATGGGAAAGGTTTTACAGATGTTGGTTGATTTTTGCCACCAGTTCCTCTTTCTTGATGACACCGACATGACGGTCAACGAGTTCGCCGTTCTTGATGAAGACCAGCGTGGGGATGTTCATGATGCCGAACTGCATGGCGATGTCGCCATTCTCGTCGGTGTCGCACTTGCCGACCACAGCCTTGCCTTCAAACTCGGCGGCAACCTCCTCCACAATGGGAGCAATGCTTCTGCACGGACCGCACCAGGTCGCCCAAAAGTCGATGACCACCAGTTTGTCTCCCTTAATAAGGGTTTCAAAATTCTCATTGTTAATTGCTAATGCCATAGTATTTAGGTTTTAAAATTATTAAGCCGCAAAGATACATTTTTTTTTGACGCGGGGCATGAGGGTGACTTGTGAAAAAACGAAAGGCAAAAGCCAAGCGTCTTCAGGGCTTGTGCATTAACTGTGATCCGCTGATTTAGGTTGTCACTTTTGTGTCTTGCGACTGAACCAAGTTGACGGATTAATAATTTACGACTGTTTTTAGTTGTCAGTCGTGTGCGCGACGGCGTTTTTACGACGCTTGGAAGCGTCGGCTCCTGAGCCGTGACGGCCCGCACAACAAAAAAGTTGACGCGTAAGCCCTGCTTGCATCTTGCTTCTATAATCCAAAAATTTTGTATATTTGCCACCGTGAATTTTACAGAAGATGAAACGTGTAAAAAGATTAACGGTACTCTGCGGCTGCGCCTTGATTCTGTTGGCAGGCTGCACGAAATACGGGACGGCGGTGTCCACCATCACTGCCACGGATTACGAAAACAAGCAGCTGAAAGTCTCGGCAGTTATCACAGACGACGGCGGTTGCGACTACTACATGGAGCAGGGTTTCTGCTACAGCCTTTTCTGCCCACCCTCGCTCACTGATGTCACCTCCACCCAAGTCAAGGTCGGCAACTATTCAGAAGCCGACACGTTTTCCGCCACATTCACACTTCCATTGGTGGACACGGCTTATTATGTCTGTGCATATGTCAAAAACAGCGCAGGGCTCTCCTACAGCAATGCTGTGAGAGTCTCCACGAATCCGCTGGACTATCCTGCGCCAGAAGAATAGAGTTAGAACAATTTAAGGAATTACATTTAACGTTATATAAATATTGTAATATGAAGAAAATTCTTGCCATCAACCCCGGAGCCACCTCCACGAAAGTCGCCATCTTCAATGGCAACGAACAGACATTCATCAAGAATATAAAGCATTCGACGGAGGAACTCTCCCAATTTGCCACGATCGCCGACCAATACGAGTTCCGCCGGAACATCATCACCTCCACGTTGGAGGCTGAGGGCATAGACTTGCATGACATCGCCATCGTTATGGGGCGCGGTGGGCTTGTAAAACCGCTTAAATCAGGTGTTTATAGAGTCAATGAGCTGATGCTCGAGCATTTGAAAATGGGCTATAGCGGCCAGCACGCGTGCAACCTCGGCGGTCTCATTGCCGACAGCATCGCCAAATACATCGGACTGGAATGTGCCTATATCGCCGACCCCGTGATGGTGGATGAAATGAACGATGTGGCGCGCATTTCGGGTCATCCTGACTTTGAACGCCAGTCCATCTTCCATGCACTCAACCACAAGGCCATCGGCCGCATGTATGCCAAAGACAACGGGAAACGCTACGAGGACCTCAACCTCATCATCACCCACATGGGCGGCGGCGTGAGCGTCGGTGCGCATGAAAAGGGCAAGGTCATCGACGTGAACCAAGCGCTGGACGGCGAGGGCCCGTTCTCCCCCGAGCGCTCCGGCTCCCTCCCGATGAACCAGTTCCTGAAAGCCTGCTTCAGCGGCAAATACACCCAGCAGGACATGCAGAAGATGCTCGTCGGCAAGGGCGGCTACGTGGGCTATTTCGGAAGCAACGACGCCTACGCTGTGGAAAAGGCGGCAATTGCCGGCGACCCGAAAGCGGAACTTCTCGAAGAGGCTTTCGCCTACCAGGTGGCCAAACAGATTGGAGAGAACGCCTGCGTGCTGAAAGGAAAGGTGGACGCCATCGTCCTCACCGGCGGCATCGCATACGGAAAGCCTGTGGTCAACCGAATCAAAAAGTACGTGGAATGGATTGCACCCGTGGCCGTCTATCCCGGTGAAGATGAAATGGCCGCCATGGCGTTGAATGCCAACATGATACTCAACAAGGAGATTGAAATTCAGGAGTATAGGTAATGCCTGTTTTCGCGCTTTATAGCCGGTCAGGAGCCGGACCGCAGTCGTTGATTGAATCTGTAGTCTCTTTTCTGCAACAGAAAGGCTGTTTGGCCATTCTTCACAGAAACGTTTCTTGCGAAATGGCTGGATTACAGCGTTTCGAGTCGAAAAACGACCTACAACGGTTTGGCAAGGTGGATTTTATGGTTTCCATAGGTGGTGACGGCTCATTCATCGACGCCGCCAACCTGGTGGGCGACCTGGGCATCCCGCTGGTGGGCATCAACACCGGGCGCATCGGCTTTCTCTCCGCAATCAAGAAAGATGACTTCGAGACATGCATCTGCATGTTGCTCGACGGTCGGTACACATTGGAATCGCGCTCGCTGCTCCATGTCGAGGGCAGCGAGCCTTTGCCATTGGACACAAGCTTTGTAGTGAACGACATCACCGTGCGCGCCACCGACAGCGACTCCATCAACGCCATCTCTGTCGCCGCACAAGGAAACCACCTCAACACTTACTGGGCCGACGGTCTCATCGTGGCCACACCAACGGGATCCACGGCCTACTCCATGAGCTGCGGAGGGCCAATCCTGCACCCGCAGACCGACGTGGTGGTGCTCACCCCTATCGCCTCTCATTCGCTCAATGTGCGCCCACTTGTAATCCCCGCCTCCCAAACATTGGAAATCTCTGTTGACGGAAGAGGTGGAAAATATTCATTATGTGTTGATACACAACGTATTATATTAAAAGACGATGTCAAGCTGATTGTCACGAAAGAACAGTTCACCATTCAAACCGTGCTGTTCGACAACGCCAATTTCTACGCCACCATCCGTGAAAAATTGCTGTGGGGACTTGATAAGCGCAACGACTGACATCGTAAAATCCAATTTCTTTATTTCAACAATTTTGTGTTTATTTTTTTATCCGCATGTCCTGCAACAAAAGCAGGATTAATTTTAATTTTGTCAGATTAAAAGTAATTGTGCGAAATTGTATGAAATACGTCAAGCCGATAATTCGTATCTTGCTGAGTATCACTTTGTTGGTGGTATTCATTTTGGCATCTGTCTATATGCCGAAACAGCGCTGTGAACGTATTTCCGTGGTTGCCCATACCGAAAACGAGAGTGTCACATTGAGCCAAAAGGATGTGGAGTCCATGTTGGCCGCCGCCAAGATAGAAGTGGTTGGAAAAGCCGTGAAAGAGGTTGAATTAGGCGACATTACCGCCCTGCTGAAGTCAAACCCCTATGTCGCGGATGTGAACTTTGTCCACTTCGCAGGCAAAAAACTGGTGATTGACTACACCTTGAAAGAGATTGTGCTGCACGCATTTACACCAAACGGCGAACACTATTTTGTTGATAAAGGGGGGACGGTGGTGCCTTATACTCCGAAGATGAAAGACTATCTGATGGTTGTGAACGGGAACATCTCCAACCAGTACAAAACCGGCAAGGCGGCCCCGAAAAAAGTGCAGGAAGCCTTGGCTCTGACGAAAAAGATAAACGAAAACGACTTCTATCAAGCGCAATACCGGCAAATATACTTCAACAACCGCAACGAAATGGAACTGACCACCGCCATCGGCGGACAGATCATACTGTTCGGTTCGTTGGACAATGCCGACGAGAAGCTCAAGAATCTGAAGACCGTTTACGAAAACGGCCTTTCGCACAAAGGCTACAACACGTACGCCCAATTAGACGCCCGTTTCAAGAATCGAATTATAGCAACAAGAAAATAACCCCGCGTATGGAGAAAAATTACTCATCCAACAATTTCGGAATCAACAATATGGCAAGCGACATCATCGTCGGGCTTGACATCGGCACCACCAAAGTGGCCACCGTCATCGGCTATCTGAATAACAGAGGGAAAATCGAGATATTGGGACACGGCAAGTCCGCCTCCAAAGGGGTTGAATTCGGCCTGATCCAGAATCTGCTGAAAGCGCAGGAAAGCATCAAGACCTCCACCCAAGTTGCCTGCAGCCACGCCCGGATGGATGGAATCAGCAGTGTGTACGCCGGCATAGCCGCCCGCCACATTCGGACAGGAAACTGCAAACACTATATCTTCCGTTCCAACCACAATGCGCTCATCACCCAAGAGGAACTCGACTCGATGAAAAGGGATGTGGAGAACATCGCCCTTCCGCCCGACCAACGTATCATAGCCATCATCCCCCAAAAGTATGTGGTGGAGGACTCGGCTGACGGAGCCAGCCATGAGTCGTCTGATCCTGTTGGGGAACTGGGGTCGAAAATCACGGGCTATTACCAAGTTATAACAGGTAACTATCATGAAATAAAAAAGATAGACACTTGTATCTCCAATGTAAACATCGCCACCGAAGAGTTAATCCTGGAGCCCATCGCTTCAGGCCTCGCATGCCTCACGGAGGAGGAGCGCCAACGCGGAGTCGCACTGGTTGACATCGGCGGCGGCACCACAGACATGGTCATCTTCCAGAACGGACACCCCAAGTTCTGCAAAGTTATCCCGTTCGCAGGATCCGTCATCACCAAGGACATCGCCAACGTCTGCAACATACCCGAAGACACGGCCGAGGAACTCAAAATCAACCACGGCAGCTGCATTCCGTCGAAGAGCAACCCGAACCGCGTGAGCACCATCCTTCGCCCACACCAGCAAACCCCTCTGCGCATCACCGACGAGCAACTGGCCAGAATCATCTATAGCCGTGTACATAACGATATCCTTGGTTTCGTGAAGAAAGAGCTGGAAAACTCCGGCTGCATGAAAATGCTCCAGAACGGCTCCGGACTGGTGCTGACCGGCGGCGGCGCAAGACTCCGCCATCTCGTGGACCTCTGCCAGTTCGACCTCGGCCTCAACACCCGAATCGGCATCCCCGGCATCGGCTTCGCGGACTCTCTCTCCAATGAACTCAAACAACCCCTCTACTCCACTTCGCTCGGATTGCTCAAATACGGCATTGAAGCCCATACAAAGGGTATCAGTATTCCCGATCTCACCAATGAAGAAGAAGTGGAAAAACCTGCTACAAACCCCTTCTCAAACCTGAACGAACCCGCTGACGACAGCCACAACAACGGCAAACTGCTCGACACGTTGAAGAAGACTCTCACCAAGTTCTTCGAGCAGATTTCATAAAAAAGAACAACCATTAACCGAAAGTAATAAAACCAAAGATATGACAGAATCTATAAACTTTACACCCGATTTCGGAGCAAAAGAGAACTCTTGCGACATCAAGGTGATTGGCGTAGGAGGCGGCGGAAGCAACGCCGTGCAACACATGTTCGCGGAAGGTATTCAAGGTGTGGATTATCTGGTCTGCAACACGGACCAATGTCACTTGGATGCATGCAAGGTTCAAGAAAAATTGTTGCTGGGCAATGGTTTGGGAGCCGGAGCGAATCCTGAAGTCGCCCGCAATTTTGCCTCCCAAAGCGAAAAAGAAATTAAAGAATTTATCGGCGAAAACACCAAGATGCTCTTCATCGCGGCCGGGATGGGCAAAGGGACCGGCACCGGGGCTTCCCCCGTGGTGGCCAAAGTCGCCCACGAAATGGGTATCCTCACCGTCGGAGTGGTCACCGAACCGTTCCGTTTCGAAGGCAAACGCATCAAGGCGGCCGCTCAGGCAGGCATCGAGGAAATGAGCAAATATGTTGACTCCCTGATTATCGTCAACAACCAGAACCTCATGAAATACTACAACTCGCTGCCTATCAACGAAGCCTACGGACAAGTTGACGACATTCTCAAAAACGCCGTGAAATGCGTCGCCGAAATCATCACCGTAACCTATGGCCAGAACGTCGACTTCAACGATGTCAAATCCATCATGGAACATAGCGGGAAAGCCCTCCTGGGCATAGCCACCGCACAAGGCGAGGACCGCGTGCAGAAAGTACTCGATGACGTACTCAACTGCCCGCTCCTGGAAAATGCAGACATCAGCGACGCCAAGAACTTCCTCTTCTTCGTCACTTACGGCCCTTCTCAACAAATCACCATGGGCGAACTGGAAGTCCTCGAAGACCGTTTCGACGAGATGCAGTCCGACAATGTACACGTCATCTGGGGACATGGACTTGACGAGTCTCTGGGCGACAGCATCAAACTTTCGCTCGTGGTCACGAATTTCGACTCCGCCCACCACGAGGAGACGGAAGTTGTAATCAACACCACCGGTGACACCATCGTGGACACCATAGAGGAGACCCCTGTGGCCACCCCGCTCGAAATCCCGGTGGAACAACCCCGCAACGAAACACCCGCGCCTGCCGAGCCCATGAACGTGGAACAGCCGGAAGCCCCCGCCACACAAATGCAGTCCACCCCCGCATTCACCCCGCAAACTTTCCATTTCGCGGACGATTCAACGCAACTGTTCACTTCCGAAGGCCCATCCATAAGCCGGGAAATGGACTATAACGACGACGACATCTTCGCAAAAATGGTCAATGAACCCTCTATCAAACGCAACGACGTGATTACCGCAGCTCAGAAAACCCAAGTGGTTGTGGAAGAACAAAATAATGCGGCATTATATGAGCTGAAAGACGATGTCTTTGATGTTTTCCATGGGTTTGCGGACTAACTAAGCACATATAAATTATTGAATTAACGAGAATAAGGCAATAATTTATCGAGTGGTGGTTCCGAAAAGGTGCCACCACTTTTCATTTTAGGACGAATCAATGTCTTTTTTTTGTGATAGTGCTACGATGCCAAAAAAAACGTACCTTTGCGGCCGTTATTTTTGATTTTAATATTCTACCTATATGTATAGAACACATACCTGTGGCGAGCTGACGCTTGAAAACATTCAGCAGACCGTGACATTGAGCGGTTGGATTCAGAAGATCCGTCATTTGGGCGGCATGATTTTCATTGACCTGCGCGACCGCTACGGCATCACGCAACTGGCCTTCAACCATGAAGAGCGCCCCGAACTCTGCGAACGCGCCGAGAAATTGGGCCGCGAATGGGTCATCCAAGTGACCGGCACGGTCATTGAACGCTACAGCAAGAACAAGAACATTCCCACCGGCGACATCGAAATCGAGGTACACGAACTGAATGTGCTCAACGAGGCCGAAGTCCCGCCGTTTACCATCGAGGACGAGTCTGACGGCGGCGACGAGCTGCGCATGCGCTACCGCTACCTCGATATCCGCCGCAACCCCGTGAAGAACAACCTCATCTTCCGTCATAAACTGGGTCTGGAGATCCGCAAATACCTGAGCGGACAAGGATTCCTCGAAATCGAAACGCCGTTCCTTGTGAACAGCACCCCCGAGGGCGCCCGCGACTTCCTCGTGCCTTCCCGCATGAACCCCGGCGAGTTCTACGCCCTGCCGCAGTCTCCGCAAACGCTGAAGCAGCTGCTGATGATGGCCGGCATGGACCGTTATTTCCAAATCGTGCGCTGCTTTCGTGACGAAGATCTCCGCGCCGACCGCCAACCCGAGTTCACCCAGGTCGATTGTGAGATGTCGTTCATCGAGCAGGAGGACATCCTCAACCTGTTCGAAGGTCTCGTACAGCATATCTTCCGCATTTTCAAGGGAATGGAAATCGGCAAGTTGGAGCGCATGACCTGGAACGACGCGATGAAATACTATGGTTCCGACAAGCCCGACGCCCGTTTCGGAATGCGCTTCGTGGAGCTCAACGACGTGCTGCAGCACAAGGATTTCAAGGTCTTCAACGAGGCCGAACTCATCGTCGGCATCAAGGCCGAGGGCTGCGGCAACTACTCCCGCAAGCAACTCGACAACCTCACCGAGTTTGTAAAGAGCCCGCGCGTGGGTGCCGCTGGCCTCGTCTATATCCTTTGCAATCAAGACGGTACGTACAAATCCTCCGTCGATAAATTCTACACGCAGGACGATCTGAAAGTGGTGGCCGAACGTTGCGACGCGCAAGCCGGCGACCTCATTCTCATCCTCTCCGGCAAGGCCATGAAGACGCGCAAGCAGATGTGCGAGCTGCGTCTCGAAATGGGCAACCGTCTCGGGCTGCGCAAGGCCGGCGAATACAAGGCGATGTGGGTGGTCGATTTCCCGCTCTTGGAGTGGGACGAGGAGACGCAACGCTACTACGCCATGCACCACCCGTTTACCGCGCCGAAGCCGGAGCACGAAGATTGGCTCGAAAGCCGTCCCGGCGAGGTGCTGGCTAACGCCTACGACCTGGTCATCAACGGTTCGGAAATCGGCGGCGGCTCTATCCGTATCCACCGTCCGGACTTGCAGAAGCGCATGTTCAAGGCCCTGAACTTCACCGAGGAACAGGCGCAGAGCCAGTTCGGATTCCTCATTAACGCCTTCAAGTACGGTGCCCCGCCTCACGGTGGCATCGCCTTCGGCTTCGACCGTCTTTGCGCCGTGCTCAGCGACAGCGACAGCATCCGCGACTTCATCGCGTTCCCGAAGAACAACGCCGGCCGCGACACCATGCTGCCCGCTCCAACCCCTATCGATCCCAAACAGTTGGACGAACTGAACATCAAACTGAAGTAAATGATCCGCAAAGCCATCGCCACGTTTGGCGAATATCTCATTTTCCTGCGCCAGGTTTTCAGCAAGCCGGCCAAATGGTCTGTGTTTCTGAAAAAATGGCTTTTCGAGATGGACGCCATGGGCATCGGCTCCATGCTGATTGTCAGCATCGTGTCGCTCGCCATGGGCAGTGTGATCACGATGCAGACGGCCTTGCAGATCGAGAGCGGTTGGATTCCTTCCTGGACGGTGGGCTTTGTGGCCCGCACCTCCATCGTGATGGAGTTGTGTCCAACCATCATCAGCCTGCTGTTGGTGGGCAACCTCGGTTCGCGCATCACGGCGGAAATTGGCAGCATGCGCGTGACGGAACAGATTGATGCTTTAGAGGTTATGGGCATCAATCCCGCTTCGTATTTGGTATTGCCGAAAGTATTGGCCTCCGTTATCGTGAATCCCATTCTTTGCGTGTTCAGTATCGCATTCGCGCTCACGGGCGGCTATGTCACCGTCTGGCTCACCGGATGCACCACCACGTACGCGTTTATGGACGGGCTCACCTACTGTTTCCGCGTCTACGACGTCGTTTATGCGCTGACCAAGACCTGCGTCTTCGCCTTTGTCATGTCCACCGTCGCCTCCTTCTACGGCTACCGCATCGAGGGCGGCGCCTTGGAACTCGGCAAGGCCAGCACGCAAGGGATTGTGGTGTCAAGCTTCATTATACTGATACTCAACGTGTTGATTACGGATATCATGTTGTGAACACTGGAGGGTATGATTCTTTGCCTCCCTATAGATGGACAGAGTCCTCCTCCACATTTAACGTTGTCGGAGTGTTGACCACTTTGTACCCTCCCGTCTTCTTGCTCCCCTCATAAGTGATGAGGCCCTCCGCCTTGAGCCGACGGAGGATGCGGTTGATTGTTGGAATCGGAATCTTCAATGCATGCGAAATCTCTGACAATTTACAACCAGGGTGTTGCGAAATATAGAAATAAATTTGGTTAATTTTATCGTGACGCAGCAAGTCAGGAACATTCCACGAAGTCATAATTTTCTGATTTTGGTGATTCTCTGTCAAATTAGAATCAGTTTCCATTTTCATGTGTTCCATTTCTTTCAGCAAAGGGAGCGCTTGGGAACAATAGCTTGGTCCCCAATCCAAAGTAATAATATTGTTGTTTCTTGGATTTTTCAATTTAACATTAAGATCGTCAAAGGAATACAAATATTTTTTCATTATCGCCATACTCTTGGACACACGAATCAGATTATCTATCCCAATAATGGACATGGTTTTCTTTAAAGTGCTGTTTCGCAAACAGATACTCTCTTCAATCGTATGAAGCAAGGTGCTGTTCTTAAATTGTTCAAGATAGAGGATATTGCTGATTGTCGTAAAACCGGAACTCGGGATAACTTGTTGTGCTGTCGATTCCTCCATATGCTGACAGTCTTCTTTTGATGATATCGATGAAGGAATCGTGCTTCCGTTATCAAGATTTTCTTCTGGAGATATTTCTTTTACAACCTCTTTTTCCACAAAAATTTCATCTCTGACCTCTCTAAGATGTTGTTCATATATCGCATTCAAACGATATTGGTGTATAACGTTACATATACCAAAAGAGACGAAATAGATGCCTAAATCACGAAAAAACAACAAAAAGAAATACACAACAAGATACTGCGTGATGTAATGTCTATCATATGAAGCAAAATGATCAGTTACGATTTGTGGATATATAATGGACAACTCCAAAATAACAGTTGCCAATACGCAAAACAATGAAACAAGAAGATATTTGGCGATTTTCCCTTTCAGGTAGAGACGATTGTAGGAAAAAAGTACATTGGAATAAAACATAGCTATAACTATGCCTCCAACAATATATTCTTTATAAATAGCACCAACAGCAAGTGGGCGAATAATCGAGTTGGTACCAAACAGAACTATCATAACGACACAAAGTACGACATTGGCAAGAATTTTTCCAACAGTAACATTTTGATGCTCCATATTCGAACTGTTTAGGAGGCAAAAATAACAAATTTTGCATCAAAAATCCTTATGTAGAAAAAAAAGGACGAAATATATTATCAAACCATCTGCCTTTAATAATCTATTCTTTTTTTCGCAGACAATCAATCATTTCAATTACAATAATTCGCCAAATATAATATCATTTTTCATATCGTTTTATCGTATCAAACCCCGTATTTCATCCTTATTTCCGCCGTTGAGGGCAATGATGTGGACAAACGAGCCCAATGGAAATAAAGAAACAGTATCTTTGTCCGTCGAACAATAAAACAACAAGATTATGAAAAGTAAAGTTATTATCAAAATCATTTTAATGTCATCATTGTTTTTGGGATGTCAAAAACAGGTGGCGTTTGACAGAGAGCCCAATCGTCTTATCCCTATCCCTGAGCAAGGCGAAGCAAAAACAGCCAACATTTTTGGCCTATGGATTCTTGCAGGACATGATGGGAGCAAGTGCCCTGGATGCATTACAATTGCTGGGCACACCACACACCAAGATTGCCAAGGGCATGGCAACAAATGCAGAAAATCTTCGAGCGTAACCCTTCAACAGATTGGCACGGACATCACCGCCACCACTACCGACACCTTTGGTCTGACCTCCGAGGATTTCTTCCTGATGCCTGACCGCTCGCTGAACTACACGGACGAGAAGGGAAACCGCATCTTTCTGAACATCCCCGGACAGATGGCCTATCGTGACACCACCACCCTGCAGTTCACTTTCACGGGGCTGTTCTTCAGCGACACGGCGGCGTACTCAAACAATTAGGAATGAGAAATTAGGAATTAGGAATTAGGAGCAGTCGCATCCTTGCGGCTGAACGAAAGGAGAAACATGGAAAAAGCAATTCACATAGAAACCGACGCATCTGACCTCTATTGGTCAGGCAAGAACAACTTCATTGAATAACGCTCCGCTATGGCGTGCAATTGACCAGTGGCGGAGTGGGAAAATAAAGGTGCCCAAGCAGGGGCATCGCATTGATGTTTAACGGACTTCTTAGCGATGCTCCCTGCCACAAAGCACCTTAGGTCGCATATATTGTGGTGTTTGTCACGCAATGGCACAGGAAATCCGGCGGCAAAGATACAACTTTCCCGTTTCGGATGGCAGGCCCGAAAGTGTCGTGCAAAGTGCCGACATGCCCTGCGTGAAAGGGGGAATATGTTTAATAAAAAAAGAAATGGTTATGAAGTTGGAAATACTGTGTTCGAATCTAATCTATGCAATATAATTGTGAGTATAAATCAATAAAAATCAGCAGTATGAAAAAAATCGCATTATCAACATTTTTTATTATGGTAGTGGTCGGCATCACACAAGCCCAAAGTTACACATCATGGAATATTACGGGAAACAGTTTACCAACAATATTTGTCGATACGTATTTCCTCGGCACCACAAATGCCACTCCACTGCGGATCAGGACGAACAACCAGGACCGCATGTATATCAGCAAGACAGGCAACGTGGGAATAGGTACCACAAAACCGCATCAGATGTTGCACATTGTTGACGGCAACCTGTTGATTTCGAGAACTTCCACTAACCGTGCACCAGGCTCTGCCAACGGGTCGCTACTCTTCGGCGACACCGCCACCACCGCTAACCCTGCCGGGGAATGGGGCATCGAATACGTGAACGACGACAATACCAGATCCGGATTAAACTTCTGGAAGCCATGGAATCCCAACAGCAACTATGGCAATTACTACCTGTTTTTGAAGGACGACGGCAACGTGGGCATCGGCACCAACAACCCGCAGGCGAAGCTGGCGGTGAACGGCGAGATCTTGGCCAAGAGCGTGCGGGTGAACACCAACGCCACCTATTGGCCGGACTACGTTTTTGAAGACAGCTACAACCTGATGAGCCTGAGGGAGCTGGAGCGGTATGTGAACGCCCACAAACATCTGCCGGGCGTGCCTTCCGCGCAGGAAGTTGAAGCGAAAGGCGACGTCGATCTCGGCGCGATGAACGCCCTCCTCCTGGAGAAGGTGGAGGAACTCACCCGCTATGTCATCGACTTGCAGAACCAGATTGACGAACTGAAGAAAGGAAAGGAGTAGGGTATGAGAAAGTTATGTTTTTTTTGTTTTCTGATTTTTTGGGTGACATCCTCGTTGTCAGCCCAACAGCACCCGATGATGGTGCGCCATGCCGGTCATCTCCGATATGAGAGCTCTTCCAACAATATAGAAAAACAGGAGCTTTCTTTGATTTTGGACGAAAATTCATTCTCGCAATATAGGCTGGCAAGAAGGGAGTATATAGCTGCAATTCCACTGTGGGGACTTGCAGGAGCAGGTTTTCTGGTTTCTACTGTGTGGGCTTCTATCGCATTTTATGACTTGGCTAATCCTTCCGAAAATACACCAGGAATGGAAACCACTCCTGTGTTTCCGATTCTATTTGCTATTTCCGGGATAACCATGGGAGTCTCTTTGGTCCCGATGATTCCAGCATTGGTTCTCACTATAGACAGCCACGCAAAGTTAAACAGGATTGCCCGAAATTATAATCATACCGTATCGCTGTCTCCCCACCTTTCTCCCAATGGAATTGGTCTAACCCTTAAATTTTAACCCTATGAGAAATAATCTCGTTTTTATACTTTCTTTTCTTCTGTTTTCTTATTCATTCGGTCAAAGTTTGGTCACAGAGGAGGAAACCCAAAGAGCAGCAGTCAAATATGCCCGGCTTTTTCTGAACTATAACGATATGTCACAAGCAAATGCTGTATCTATGAAAAGTTATACTGAAAATTCACATGTGATCATGAGAGAGGTGGAATTTGACAACGGACTGTGTATATTGTTTTCTGCACATAAGAATTGTTTACCTGTGCTTTTATATTCCGAAGACAAACCCGTATTAGACAACTTGAATGATTTGCCTGGAGGTTTACGTGATTTCATTGACAATTATGCCAAAACTATCCTCTATGGCTTTGACAGTCTTCGGAATTCTCATATTCACCCTGAATGGATATTGTTATTGGACTCGACGAATACTGTGAATGATAGTCGCTCAGTGACAAATATATATGGTCCTCTCCTTACGACTGTGTGGGGGCAAACGGGGTCTAATTGCGGATTCGTTCAGAATGCATTCAACCATTTTGTTCCCAAAACTGACGATGATTGTGTCTATGACACATGTCCGACAGGCTGTGTAGCTACTGCTATGGCGCAAATCATGAAATATTGGAATTATCCTGTCTATAGACCGGAAAGAAAAGAACAATTTGATTGGTGTAATATGCCCGACACGCTATATAAAAAGAGATTGGATTCCGTGACCAACACACACGTTATAAACAATAGTTTTGAGAGGGAACGTGATGCTATTGCGCGGCTAATGGCGGATTGCGGCAGTGCCGCTAAAATGGATTACTGCTTTTATCAGTGTAACTCTTTTACTTTTCCCATAGATGCCCGGAATGCCTTGGTTGATACATTTGGATACCATCCGGAAGCTGTACGCAGATTGCGTTCAAGCTATTCAACCAATAATTGGAAAAACATGGTGATAAGTAATTTGAGGTCGGGTATTCCTGTTTTATATGCAGGTGTGTCATGGAAAACAAAAGAATTTGATATGAATGGCCATGCTTTCGTTTGTGACGGTTATAATGAGAATACGGATAAATTCCACTTCAACTGGGGACATACAGGTAGTTATAACCAACTATGGTGTACTATCGACAGCATTATAGAAGGAAGTTACAACTGGAATCATCTCGAGCGTGCCGTCTTCAACATCCATCCCGGCACAACCCAGAACTACTGCGATTTCGAGATGCCCCTGTTTTTACATTATGCACAATATTACAACATGTATGGCAACACAACCCCCGCCCCTTGGTTGAACGTCCCCCTCACCTTCACCCGTCTGACCAGCGTGCCGAACGACCCGCAGCTCCCCGCCTCCTGGCGGACGATACCCTCCGGGGCGACCTCGGAATACGCCGCGCACGAGGAAATCGTGCTTCAGGACGGCTTCCTCGCGGAGCCGGGCTGCAACTTCTACGCGCACATCGTGCCGTGCCCGTCCTGCGACAGCCGGTCGGAAGACCCGTTTGCCACCACCTCGTCCGCCTCCGCCACTGACACCCTCCCCTCGCCCAAATCCCTGCAGCAATCCGCCTCTTTCGCCGATGACGCAACACTCAAGGTCTATCCCAACCCCGCCGGCGACCTCCTGCACATCGAGCTGGCCGGCGGCGCGGGCGTCGCCAGCGCGAAATTGTACGATTTGCAGGGGCGGGCTGTACGGACGCGATTAATCGCGTCCGCGAACAGCCAAACTGCGACGGTGGACGTGCGTGGCGTCCCCGCCGACGTGTATCTCCTGCGCGTGACGGACGGGGAGGGGAAGGAATATGGGAGAAAGGTGGTGAAGAGATAGTGGGCGGCGTTCGTGAAAAATGTAATTTTGCAAGCAAAAGAACATCAGAATAAAAATTACGGTTATGAAAAGAATTTTACAGTCAACTTTGATTCTGGCCTTGGCCTTGGCGGCCGGGACAACGGCGATGGCGCAGCTGGAACTGCTGCCAGACACACCAAATGACACCTATTGTTGTGTCTCACACCCCGTGCCTGGCATTGTCTATCTCAGCGGAGAACAAGCGGTTTACAAATCCTACGACAACGGAGATTTTTGGGAGGCAGTTTACACATTCGGCGACTCTTTACCCAACCGTTTCTTCGGAATGTGGTTTTTGGACGAGCAAACGGGGTTCGCGACATGTGCCAAAAGTAGTAAAAGTGTAGCTTCTTTGAGAATAAAAGATCCATCGTTGTCCCTGCTTTACAAAACAGTGAACGGCGGGGTGTCGTGGCAATGCATCGATACCGTCCACTCTTTCACCAACATCCAGTTTGTAAACCATGACACCCTGTTCGCGCTGGAACAAAACCAAGGGGCTCTGTTCAAAACTGAGGACGGAGGCTTCTCTTGGAACATTGTTTTAGATGGTAGAGACCTCTGCGACTACTCCATCGTGGACGGTCAGGTTTTATACGCTCTACATGGCACCTCTTACGTGAATGATTGGAACGGTTCCACAAATCCCGACCCCATTGTCTATAAGACCATCGATGGAGGAGACCATTGGATAACGATACGGCCCACGGACAGTAGCAGGGGGCCAAGAACCATGAACCAACTTTTTTTCCATCAAAACAAAGCGGGTGTAATTCTCGGTCATGATGTGATGCATACCGAAGATGATTTCTCAACATACGAAATTGTCAGCGCAGGCGTTCCGAGTACCCCCGAGGTCTGGGGGGTGCAATACAGCACGTTGAAGAGCGGCTTTCAGACAGCCACCTCATGGAATCCGTTTGACATGTCCGGATACAGCCTAATTCGTGTCTCAAAAGATTACGGCATACATGGCACGACAGTCGGTTCAATCCACTTTCCTTGTGAATCAACTGGTTGTGAAAAAGACACTACTTTTTTCATTGTGACTTTGAACAATGTTTATCGACTGTTTGGTTCGAATTTCCCGAACGTTGGGCTACCGGGACATGAAAAAATCTCTTTTTCCGTATCACCTAATCCAGCTTCCTCCCAATTTATGATCTCTTGCGAAGTTCCTTTCAGTCGAATAGAAGTATTTGATTGCCAAGGAAGAGTCGTTCATCTACAAACAGGTGAACAGCAATGCGGCGCGATTGTGAATATAAGCAATTGGGATAAAGGTCTATATATACTGGTTGTTCACACGATTGAGGGAAACGTTACCACAAAAATTGTTAAATCATGAAAAACAGAATTTTTCTTTCTTTGTTTCTATGGAGTTCGGCTCTTTTTACCCACGCGCAGTTCGAGGACTTTCAACTTGGCATTTGGTCGTTCTCGTACGATAATGCTTCGTCCGGGTATCATGCAGGAATCAAGACCAACGTCGGAAATTCAATGGAATTCTATCAGTTGTTCAAGGAACACGGTTTTAATACCATCCAAATAGAATATCAACTTATGCCAGATTTTGGTAATAAGCAATATGCCTTATCAAATCCTTCCAAAGCTTTTTTGGACAGAGCGGACACGTTGGGAATGAAAATCATTCTTAATTGTCCTGATATGTTTGTCGACTGGCATGACACACTGTATTACCAAGACAGCCTTTATTCAACGAATTAATTTTGCAGCGTTGTTTGCTTATCTTGATGTTTAACGGACTTCGCATCAAGGTCGGCGGCAGCGCGAAGAAGTAAAAATAGAAGTCCCCAAATGTAATTTTGCAAGCAAAAGAACATCAGAATAAAAATTACGGTTATGAAAAGAATTTTACAGTCAACTTTGATTCTGGCCTTGGCCTTGGCGGCCGGGACAACGGCGGTGGCGCAGCTGGAA
>CAMHNQ010000039.1 GCA_946186495.1 uncultured Bacteroidales bacterium | reverse complement strand
TTGGTTCAGTCGTAAGGCTCAAAAGTGACAACCAAAATCAGCAAATCACACTTCTTCGATATTTCTTCGATGATTTATCGGAGAAATATCGAAGAAATATCGAAGAAATATCGAACAAATGAGGACTCAATTCGCTGGCAGATGTATGCCAAAGGTATGGCAACTGCTTGCCAACTGCTCCGCCGGCTTTATGCGACACACTTCAAAACCCCGTGCAGTCGGAGTCCTTGGAAGTTGATGCGTAAGCCCTGCGGTGAAAGCAGGGTGAAAGCTTGCTTGGGCTATGCGGAAGCAGTTGTCAGTTTTTTTTGAAAGCCTCCGGACGGAAAAAGTTCACATCCTCCAGGGCCTTGACGCCTCAGACGAAGACGGGCGTGAGATTCCCAATGACGTTGGAACGAGAATATTTTGTACTTGGCAAATTGATTAACAGACACTTATGAACCAGTTTGGCAAGCACGAATGAACGAAACTAACAGATGTTGAAAAAAATCCGCCGAAACCCTTGATTTTGCTCTTTCCATTTTTGTATATTTGCAGGTTTTTGCTGCAATATTTTTCGCCAATTGTCGTTTGTAGCGATTGGCAATCGCAAAGGCTGGAGAAAAGCAAAAGAACAGCAAGTCATTGACTTGCTTGTTGTTTATCAACAGCTAAAACCGAAAAAAGTTTACGGAATTAAGGTAAACACTTTTTTTGTTATTTTGCCGTTATGTTGACCTTTTACTTGTGTATTAAGGGATAGTAGGGGATAAAGAATATAGAATGAGCAAGTTACGTCCGTTTAGGAATCATCGGAGGTGGTGCAATCCATGGGTTTGGATTTATGGATTGTTTCTGCTTTGCCCGTTTTCAGGAGTCCTTTCGGCGCAAACGCTGTCCGGGAAAATCTTTACCATCGATGAAAAGGGCGACACCACGATTCTGTATATGGCGCGGCTGCAGTGGAAAAACACTGCTGTGGGAACCTATTCGAATCCGCAGGGCCATTACCGTCTTCCGTTCGCCAAAACAGACACCCTGATTGTCAGTTATTCCTTCTATAAACCTGACACCCTGATAATTAATCGAAATGAAAGACAACGGGACATTTTTCTCAACAGTGCGCAGTCCCTTGAGGAAGTGGTAGTTAAAAAACGGCGGAAACCCAAATACACCCGCAAGGGGAATCCGGCCGTGGAGTTGGTCGAGAAAGTGATACGGCATAAAGACGACCATCGTTTGGAGAGTTCAATATCTTATAAAGCAAGTGTATACAAAAAAATGGTGACCTCCTTTGGACGATTTGACATGGATTTCCAGAAAAACCGTTTCAACCGGAAGCTCGCCTTTTTGGAAAAATACATCGACACCATTCCTAAGGATTCGGTGCCAGTGCTGACGCTCTCGCTGCGGGAGTCCTTGTCTGACCTCTACTCCCAGCCCGCTCCCCGGCGGAAAGTGAGTTATGTGATTGCCCGGCGGATGCAGGGTGCTGACGAGGTGTTGGACTCGGAGGGCCTGGGCACCAATCTTGAGGCCATGTTCACCGAAATCAATATCTTTGACAATGACATCGAGGTGATGCTCAACAGGTTCGTGAGTCCGCTCTCCTCGGTCTTCGCGACGATGTACTACCATTACTTTATCACGGACACGTTGGACATCGACAGCGTCCGTTGCATCGAACTCTCTTTCGCCCCTGTGAACAGCCGCACGTACGGCTTCACCGGCCGCCTCTACATTGTGGCTGACAGCACCTACGCCCTGAAAAAATACGATATCAATGTTCCCGTCAACATCAACATGAACTATGTGCGACAACTTCGTGTGCAGCAGGAGTTCATGCAGATGGACAATGGGACCTGGGCGCCGAAGAACGCCCGTACATTTGCCGCGTTTTCCTTGATTAAACGGAAGAAATCGAGATACATATACTTGACACAGAGCACATTGTGGTGTGATTATGAGTTGGGCGTCCCCATTCCTGATTCGTTGTCGACCTCCATATCCGGGGCGGAGGTGGAGTCAGCCGATGTGTGGAAGTACAAGAGCGGGCGCTGGAAACAGATGCGCCCGGTTCCCCTTACCACCAAGGAGTCGTTCATCGACAGCCTGTCGGCGGAGTTGCGCAGACTACCCACATTCAAGGTGTTGGAGAAGGCAGCGGAGATTGTCACCATCGGCTACATTCCCACAGCGAAAGAGCGGAAAAAGAGCCGTTTCGACTTTGGCCCGGTCTATAGCATAATTAGCTATAATCCCACCGAAGGTCTCCGATTACGCGTCAGCGGCATGACGACAGCCAGCCTGCACGACCAGATGTTCGTGAACGGGTATCTTGCCTTTGGATGTAAAGATTTGCGCCTGAAGTATGGATTCACGGCCACGTATAGCTTTGTGAAAAAAGCACGGCACGTCAATGAATCCCCACAAAATGCCCTCTCGTTCACGGCGAGTCGCGATATAGAGATTCCCGGGCAAAGCTACACATACATGGATCGCGACAACCTGTTTATGTCCCTTACGGCTATCGATCCAGCCTATTCCACCCAATTTGTAACACGCTATAAGTTCCGTTATGTCAAGGAATGGCAGAGCCGTTTCAGCTTGGACACATGGCTGCAGTATGAGAGCAATGAGGCGGCGGGAATGTCTGCCTATTGGCGCATCAATCGTGACGGCACAGTCACTCCCGTGAGCGCATTCCAAGACATGGAGTGGTGCGTGAAGCTTCGTTGGTCGCCGGGAGAGCGGGTTTATAACAACCAGGCGGGCAGGAAGAACTTGTTGACCCTATCCAAGAACGCCCCTGTTTTCCAGCTCACGCACACGTCGGGAATCCTGGACCGCAAACTTTTTTATCATCGTACGGAACTCTCCATCGAAAAGAGGTTCTGGCTTTCCGCTTTCGGCTATATCGACGCCTGCCTTCGTGGCGGCATTGTCTGGGACATGGCCCCTTTCCCGAAATTGTTTGCCCCGCCGGTCAATCTGTCACTCTTCCTCACGTCTGATGCGTTCAACCTGATGAAGCCCATGGAGTTCATGTCGGACAGATACGTCTCCTTGTTTGCCACATACCATCTGAAAGGGTGGATATTCAACCGTATTCCGCTTTGGAATCGCCTGAAGCTTCGCGAAGTGGTCTCTTTCAGCGGCCTTTATGGTGGATTGTCACCCAAAAACATCCCTGGCCCCACGACAGCGGGACTCTATGTGCTTCCAGACGGTTGTACTCCTTTGGGCAAGATGCCTTACATGGAAATAACGGCAGGGATCGAGAATATTTTCAATGTTTTGCGCATTGATTATGTCCGGCGTCTGTCTTACGCCAAGGGATTGTCCGGATGGGAGAAGAACGGCATTCGCTTTTCAGTCGAAATATCGTTCTGAGAATTTTAAGGGAAAATGTATATCTTTGCCATTCAAAAGAACAGTACAGCAAATATGAAGAAGAGTCTGATTATCATCGGAGTGAGCCTGTTGACCGTTGTAGTGACGATCGGAGGATGTTGGGCCATCACCAAGGGCGGCACGGAGGGAGACCCTATCCCTAACCAATATGCAAACACGCTCACATCACCGCCTGTTCCGCAAAGCATGACCTTTGCGGGAGAAGAGGTGCCGCTGGAGGTCTATTGGGTGCGTGAAGCCCTTGACCGTGAACTGATTATCAATTGCTATCAGCATTCCAAAACCATCCGCATTCTCAAGCTTTCGAGTCGTTATTTCCCGACAATAGAGAAAATTCTGAAAGAGGAGGGCGTGCCTGACGATTTCAAATACCTGTGTGTGGCGGAAAGCGGCCTGGAGAACGTCACTTCCCCGGCTAATGCAGGAGGTTATTGGCAATTCATCCCCTCTACGGCCAAGGTCTATGGACTGGAGATCTCCAATGATGTGGACGAGCGGTGTCACTTGGAGAAAGCCACCCGTGCGGCATGCCGCTATCTGAAGAAAATGAAGAATCAGTTCGGCAGCTGGACGATGGCGGCGGCCGGTTACAACCGTGGCGATGGAGGATTGCAGGCGGCCGTTGACGACCAACGCCAGAAAAACTATTGGGACTTGTGGCTCAATAGCGAGACCTCCCGCTACCTCTATCGCATCCTCTCTTTCAAACTCATTTTTGAGAATCCGCAGGCCTATGGGGTGAAAATCTGTCCTGCGCAGATGTATCACCCTGTGGAGACCAAGACTGTCAGGGTGACCTCTTCGGTAGCCAGTCTGCCGCGTTTTGCCGAGGAACACCACGTCACTTACCGCGAACTCCGCAACCTCAACCCCTGGATTCGCAACAACAGACTGACGGTCGTCTCAGGGAAAAGTTACGAAATCGAACTTCCCAAGAAACCTAAGGCTTCCTACCGCGACCTCTACAAGCACTGCGAGAATCCCTATCTTAACCTCGGGAGCAGCGAATAGTGTAGGCGAAAGCCTCTTCCCCGATCTCCTGGACGGTGTCCGGGATATTCACGGACAGCAGGTTCGCGCACCCGAAGAAAGCGCGCGCCCCGATACGGACAACCCCTTTGGGCAAATAGATTTTGCGTAGATTCATGCAGGCGGAAAAGGCGTAGTCCTCAATGATTTGCAAATTGTCAGGAAGGATGACTGCCTCCACTTGCGACCCCATAAAGGCCGCTCTGCAGATGCGGACAACCGTTTCGGGCAGGATAACGGTCCTGACATCCGCCCCGAGAAAACTCGCCTCTTCAATCGTTGTAATCCCTTTCGGAAACTCAACGTATTGTCCCTCTTGACGTTGGAATATATAAGGGTGTTTTTTGCTTGATGCCACCATGTGCTTTCTTTTGATTCTTTTGATACCACATGAAGAAAGTGGAGCCTCTAATTCTCCGGATCTTCAGTGTGGAATCTGGACGTCCCGTATGCAAGACACCGAAAAACGAGCCCCACCTATTTGGCAATTACGAATAGGTTAAGCTCTCTTTCCGTTTTCCGTGCATAACTACATGAATTGTCCAGATTCACACTGACGGAATGCGAAAATACGCTTTCTTCAAATAAAATGATGCTGGACACAGTCCAAACATCGTGGCAAAAATAGCATTTTTTTCAATATAAAAAAAGTGACTGAATTGTTTTTCAATCACTTCTTTAGCATATGTGACAGTCAAATAGCCTATTGACGCGCCCTTTTTTCCTCCGGGACAGGATAGTATTCATACGCCCCGATGTCGGGGATGCCGTTGCGCTGGCGGCCTAAAATGTCGGTGGTAATGCCAAGCCCTTCCATGCCTGCATCCACGGCCGGGGAAGATTCCTCGATATTGTAGTTCTGCTTGTAAGTGGCTATGAACTTTGGATTTGTATTGATGCAATTGACAAAATGGCTGTTGTTAATGGAATCTTTTTTCACGAGGCAGTTGCGGAAAGTGTAGTTCAGTTCCGCTTCCTCTTTGGTGCCGGTTGCGAACTCGTTTTCTAAGGGACCATAGATGATGCAGTTGTTGAAGACGGCATTGGCGTCGCCTACGTAGGACAAGTTGAATGCCTCGCCATCCATCACCTCGGTTTTGGTGAAGTTGTTGGTCAGTGCCACAGCAGGGGTTTTCCGCGACGACTGCGTGAAATAGTTGGCCACCGTCACGTGGTTGAGCGTGAAGTCACCCACCATGAGTGCGAGACTGTACTTGCCGTTGTTGCTGACCTGGCAGTTGTTCATCTCCAAGTTGGCGCCCTCCGCGCGAATGCCCATTTCCTGGTTGTTGTGAATGACCGAGTTGTTGATGACGGTCTTGTTGCCCGTGTATTCTTCAAGCGCTTCCAGGTGAATGCCGTACGAGGCGTTTGAGATGATGGCGTTTTCGATGAGGTTGTCTTCGCTGCTTTCATTGATCCAAAGGGCATTCCACTGGGCGTAGTCGTTGGCGAAAAACGGTTCCAGCCGGTCTCCGGTGATGGTCACGGGTTCATCCAACGTGCCGTTGATGTGGATGTTGCCATAGCGGTAGACCCAGATGCCGCCGCCGTGGTGCACGTACACTTTCGTGCCGGGGTCAATGGTGAGTTTACCTAACGAATCCACCACCGCCCATCCGTAGATGACCCACGGCTTGTCGTTGGTCCAATGCACGTGCTCGTGTTCGTGCGCGATGATCCGGTATGGCATCGAGGCGGATCCGGCGTTGGGGATGATGAAGTGCGCATCCTGTCCGAAGGCCACTAACTGCACCGACTGAGAGTGCGCTTTTTGGTAGAACATCACCGAATCGGACACCAAGTAGGGCAGGCTCTGGTCTGTGGGATTGATGTTGACCTTCACGAAGACAAAGATGCTGTCGTGCGCGGGGATCTCCACATTGCGGAACTCCGTGCCCGCCACGCCATCCACGTTGATGCTGTAGTAGGACTGCTTGCCGCCCGCCAGGACGATATCGACCTCCGCAGGCGATCCCGTCGTGTTGCGTACCGTGAAACTGCGCGTGCTCGACGTGATGGTGGTGAACACCGTGTCGAACATCACTGTGTCTGATGAAAATTCCAGTTTCACCCCGTCGGTGTTGCTGTTCCGTTGGCACGAGGGCACTGTGAAGGACAATGCTATCGCCAAAAAAACATATAAAGTTCGGATGGTATGTTTCATAATGCTCTCCATATCTTTCTATCGCGCTGCAATGACATCTGCAAGAACAGAACTGCCAAATTCGTTGAAAACATATTCTAATTCCGAGTTCAAATCATCTCGAGCCGCATCAACCCAATCAACCTTCAAAACCATACCTTTCTCGAATTTGGGCATACTCTTCCTCACTGGGTATCAGTTTTGCTTCACCTGAATCAAGACGTTTCAATCGCTCTGTCACAATGGCCTTCATCTCCTCCGCTGTGTGCGTGATGGGGGATTCTCCGTGAGTCTCCTTTGTGATGTCTTCCATCAAATTGTCCACGTGTTGCTGCAGCCATTTCCCAAACGACTCGCGGGTGAATGTCGGCCGCAGTTTCTTCAACACTTTGTCGTCAACTGTTATATTGTACGTACACATAATTTCATGCTTTAATAATAACTTTCTATACAACTGCTGTTATTTATACGTTTGTGGCAGGGGGCATCGCCATCCTTGGCGATGATTTCCGCAGCAGGGATGCTGCAGACTCCTTGTCCGCTGCAAAAATATAATTTTTCCAATCATTCTCAAACCTCAACCCTCAACTCCCCATAACGCACTTCCGTCAGAAATAGTGCATGTGCCGGCACGGAAGTTTTGGCGGCGCGACGATCCTTGCAGTCGATAATCTCTTGAAACTCCGAAACGGTGAGTTTGCCGAAGCCGACCTCCAACAGTGTGCCCACCAGGGCCCGCACCATGTTGCGCAGGAAGCGGTTCGCCGTGACGGTGAAGATGAGCTCGTCGCCCAACACGTCCCAATGCGCCTCCGTGACATGGCAGATGAAGTTGTTGACCTGCGTGTGCACTTTGGAGAAGCTGGTGAAGTCTTCGTTCTGAAGGAGCAGCGCCGCCGCCTCGTTCATCTTCTCCACGTCGATGGCGCGGTGGCAGTGGTAGGAGAACTGGAGCTTGAAAGGATCTTTTCGGGTACAGACGTGGTACTGGTAGGTGCGGCTCTCGGCGTCGAAGCGGGCGTGCAGGTCCGGGGCCACCTCGAACAGGTCGAAGATGACGATCTCCTTCGGCAGGAAGTTGTTGAGCTTGAGGACCAACTGCCGGCATTCGTCCGGGGAGAGCTGTTTCTCGGTATCGAAGTGGGCATAGTAGGAGCTGGCGTGCACGCCGGTGTCGGTGCGTCCGCAGCCGGTGACCGCCACACGCTCCTCGTGCAGCAGCAGCGACAGGCAATTTTCCAGGGTCTCTTGCACGGACGGGTGGTTCGGCTGTATCTGCCAGCCGAAAAACGCGGAACCGTTGTATGCCAGATGGAGGAAGTAGCGCATCTTTTTTCAAAATGCAAAAGTACGATTTTAATCTATGCGAAACAATATAAGTTGTATTTTTGCCGCATCATTTTAAATCCCATTATTATGAAAAAAAGTATCATCATTTGTCTGTGCGTAGCTGTGGCAGCCATGTTTTCGGCATGTAACAAAAACGACGGGGTCTATGAACCCGCCAAGAAAATCCAGAAAATCTACACCGTGAACGACGACGGGGAGAAAGTGCTCGCCGAAGCCTGGCACTGGGACGGGAACACCCTCACCTCCATTGACCGCTATTACGGGGCGCTGACTTTCACCGACCAGTTCTCCTACGACACCAAGAACCGCCTGATTTCGGTTGAAAACGCCAATACGACCGTGGAGATCACATACGACGGCAACAAACTGGACGAAATCAAGGAATACGCCAAGGCGGTGAATACCATAGAGCCTGCCGCCAAATACGATTTTGAGTACAAGGGGAATAAAATCTCCAAAATCGAGATGGAAGTGAATTTCCCCTTGTGGGACAAGGAAAAGTCAAGCAACCCCTTGTGCTACGTGTTGCCTGAGCTCGTCCCGGCGGTCGACCAGTTCGTCAAGAAATGCCCCAACACTGCCAAGAATGAGAAAATCACGGTCCTGCTTACTTGGAACGGGAACAATGTGAAGTCCATGGACATCTCGATTACCGGCTTCATGCCCGTCTCGGAGACGGTGGATCTTACTTACGACAACAAGAACAACCCGTTCTATGGCATGGTGTCCCAAATGGGCAGCGAAATCGTCAACAATTTCTTCCTTAACAAGAACAATGTTCTCACGATGACGATGCGGATAGGCGCGGTGCAGGACATGAATGTGGAATATACGTACGAATATGATGGCAAGTATCCCACTTCAGTAACCTCGCTTACGACTGACAACGAGGGTGATATGGATACGGAAACCACCATTTACGAATACTGATAGTTCCGAAACAGATGCTTACAGGGACGTGCCTCGGTGCGTCCCTGTTCAAATTCATACGATTTTATCCTAAATGGGCTTGTCCTGTTTGGGATAATTTTTTATTTTTGCCGCCAAATTATTGGTTTTAAGACAGATGCAACTTGCTGAGATTATAATGTTTATCAATCCGGAGGAGACCATCCTCGGAACGCCCGGATGCCAGATCACGGAGCTGGCTATTGACAGCCGCAAGGTGACGGATGCGGAGCACACGCTATTCTTCGCCATCGAGACAGAGAAGAACGACGGACATCTCTATGTCCCCGAATTGTATCAGCTTGGTGTCCGCAATTTTGTGATTACCAAAGTGATGGAAAGCTACTCGGAGTGTACGGCGGCAAACTTTCTGTTTGTGGGTGACTCTGTGGAAGCACTCCAGCGTCTGGCCATGAAGCACCGGCAGCGGTTTCACTATCCGGTCATCGGCATCACCGGCAGTAACGGCAAAACCATCGTCAAGGAGTGGCTCTCCTCCATCCTCGACGACAAATATAAGGTGGTGAAGAGTCCCGACAGCTACAACTCGCGTCTCGGCGTGCCGCTCTCCGTCTGGAAAATGTCTGACCGGCACGACATCGCCGTCTTCGAGGCGGGCATCTCCCGTCCCAACGAGATGCGGGTACTGGCCGACATCATCAACCCCACCATCGGGATTCTCACGAACATCGGGGCGGCGCACGGGCAGTTCTTCCAGTCCAATATCCGCAAAATCATCGAGAAGCTCAAACTTTTCCAGAATGTGGAGGTGTTGATCTATCATGATGACAACGAGGAGGTCAACATGGTGCTGCAGTTGCCGGAGTATGCGCACCTGCGCAGGATTTCCTGGGGAAGCGCCGACAGCACCTATCCCGTTTCCATGCGGCCGGCGGAGACCGGCGGCACCGTCATCACCCTCGGCGGCTTCGACTACACCGTGCCTTTCATCGACAGTGCCTCATTGGAGAATGTCACCCACGTGATGGTCACGCTGCTGCATGTCGGGTTCACGCCGGAGGAAATCAACAGCAGGCTCGGACGGCTCACGCACATCAGCATGAGGCTGGAAATCATGGAAGGACGGAACCATTCGGTCCTTGTCAATGATACCTATAGCTTGGACACCAATTCGTTGTCGGCGGCGTTGAACTTTTTGGACACGCAGACCCAAATGGGGAAAAAGACGCTTATCATATCGGATTTCGAGCAGGTTGGAAAATTGACGGAGGAGGATTTCCGCCGTTTGAACGCGCAGCTGAAACGGCACGGCATCTCGCGTTTGGTTGCGGTCGGCAGCAGCTTTGAAGGCCACAAAGGGGTTTTTGATATAGGCGAGCAGCTTTTTTTCCGCGACACGGACGACTTGCTGTCCCGTCTTCCCGACTTGCCTATCTCCTACGAGATCATCCTGGTGAAGGGTGCCCGCAACTTCCACTTCGAGCGGGTGGTGAAGGCGCTGCAGCACAAGACGCATCTGACCATCATGCAGGTGAACCTGCCCGCGTTAGCCTACAATCTCAACTTCCATCGCAACCGTTTGCGCCCAGACACGAAGATGGTGGCCATGGTGAAAGCCTCTTCGTATGGGCTGGGTGATGTGGAGTTAGTCAATACGTTGGTGAGTCAAAACATTGATTACCTTGCAGTTGCCTATACCGATGAAGGCGTACGGCTTCGCAAACGCCGTATCGACACGCCGATAATCGTGCTCGGGGCAGAGGCGCACAGCTTCGAGGTGATGGTGAACCACCGTCTGGAGCCGGAAATCTTCAATTTCTACTATCTGCAGCAGTTGGAGGAGGTCTTGGCGCGCCATCCGGAAATCCCGCAGTTTAACATCCACGTCAAGATGGATACTGGAATGCACCGTTTGGGGTTCGACTTAGATGACATTCCGCGACTGATAGACACGGTGAAGCGCAACCCGAAATTGCACATCGCCTCGGTCTTCTCGCACCTTGCCGCCGCCGAAGATCCCACCGAGGATGCGTTCACCCGCCGCCAGATTGCCCTGTTTGGCCGTATGACCGACCAACTGTGTGCCGCCTTCGACTACAAGATTCTGCGGCACATCCTCAACAGTGCCGGCATCACCCGTTTCCCGGAGGCGCAGTTCGACATGGTTCGTCTCGGCATCCAACTCTATGGCTGTTCCGAAATTCCGGAGGTTATCGCGAAACTGCATAATGTGGTGACACTCAAGACAGTGATTACACAAATCAAGAACATCCCGGCCGGTGAGACTATCGGTTACAACCGTTCCTGGCGGCTGCGGCGCGACACGCAGGTGGCCATCATCCCCATCGGTTATGCCGACGGCTATCCCCGTGAGTTGTGCAACGGGAGAGGCACTGTGCTCGTGCAGGGGCAGAAGGTGCCGGTCATCGGAAAAATCTGCATGGATATGTGCATGCTCGACATCACCGGGCTGCGCGTGCACGAGGGCGATGAGGTCATCGTCTATGGCGAGGGCAACACCGTCTCGGAGATGGCCGAGGCCGCCGGTCTGATCAGCTACGAACTGATGACCCGCATCTCGCAGCGCGTGCCGAGGGTGTATGTGCAGGAATGACGCTCCGTTGGCTTAGACCCATGTCGGACAAAAAAAATTATTGGTGTCCGCTAAAAGTTTCGTGCGCGTGCGCATGCGCGAGGCTGTAATAGCCACGCTGGCGGAGGCGCGGAAACTGGCTCATTTAGGCGTGACGACCATGCCCCGCCGATCAACCCTTTCCGATGCCAACGCTCGCCGTCCGGAGGCCTTTTTCGAGGACGTGTACCGCGATTTGTATGCCACCCACCGCCAGAAGCTTTTGTCGGACAGCCGGGGCGGAGAAACGCCCAAATGGATGGAAAAACTCCAAATCATCGACTCCACCACCATAACGCTGTTCTCCAACCTCATATTCAAGGGCGCGGGACGAAACCCCAAAAGTGGAAAAAAGAAGGGCGGAATAAAGGTGCACAAAGTCATCCGTGCGCTGGAGGGTGTTGCTTCTGACATCAAGTTCACTTCCGCCGCAACACACGACAGCTTCATGCTGGCACCGAAGAACTTCGAGCGGGGCGAAATGCGTGCCTACCAATCCAACTTGGTCACCCTTTTCAAATTGGCAGGCCCCACACTCGTTTCGATGGCCGACAACACTGGCAACCTTACGAATTTCCAGATGGTCACGAAACATCAGATTACCTCTTTGTCGGACTCTCCCTCTTTGTTGTTCTCCTACCACGCCATCATGAAGGACAATCTCGTCCATTTCATCTATACCGATAACCTCACGAACCTGACAACCGGCACCAATGAACCGTTGGAGATCAAGGACTACAGTTACAAAGGGAAGTGTGCCGCCCACCGGACGCTGGACAGCGAAGGGCACCTTTCGGACCCCGAGATACTGATGGACTATACGGCTTACAAGAGTGTCCTGTTTATCCCGCTGACCGTCGAATCGGACGGTCTCTGGATTTACCATTCCGAGAAAAACAACGCTATGGTTTCCTGGTTGCCGCATAATTTCTGAACACCTTAAACGTGCGATACGAAATGGCGGATCATCACATTTCATATCAACCTGAAACTCGAAACCTGAAACCTGCTATTTTCCAACACCGTCATCGCACAGACGGTGTTTTTTTGTAGAGACGTGCCATGGCGCGTCTCTACTGTTTCGAGAACCGAAACATCGTATGACTCCGATAAACCTCCCCCGGCCGCAAAAACGCATCCGATTCCGGCCAGTGCTGGTTCGGCGAGTCGGGGAACTTCTGTGTTTCGAGGCAGACGGCGGCCCGTTGCTGATAGACGTCTCCATACTTGCCTGTCACCGTGCCGTCGAGGAAGTTGCCGGTATAGACTTGCATTCCCGGTTCGGTGGTGTAAACCTCCAAGACAATGCCCGTTACGGGACTCTCCAGGCGGGCGCACGGACGGGAATCGTCGCCTTTCGTGTTCAGCACCCAGTTGTGGTCGTAGCCACGTCCGATGCGCAGCTGCTCGAAGTCGGCGGCAATGTCGCGGCCGATCGGCTTGGGCTGCCGGAAATCCATCGGCGTGCCCTCCACGGATGCCAACTCGCCCGTGGGGATAAACGTCTCGCCAATAGGCGTGTAGCGGTCGGCGTCGATGGTCAGCAGGTGGTTGAGGATGTCGGTGGAAGCGTCCCCGTTGAGGTTGAAGTAGCTGTGGTTCGTCATGTTGATGACCGTCGGCTCGTCCGTAACCGCCTCATACTGAATATCCAGTGCATTGTCGTCCGTCAGCATGTAGGTGACACGGGCGCACACATTGCCCGGGAACCCGCTGTCGCCCTCTTCACTGACTAAACTCAGCACGAGCCGGTTGTCGCCCACTTCTTCAACGTTAAAGATACGGTACTGCCAGCCGTCCGGACCGCCGTGCAGACAATTCTTGCCATCGTTTTGCGGCAGCTGGTACGTTTTCCCGTCGATCGTTATCTGCCCATTATTCAGCCGGTTGGCATATCTTCCAATCGCCGCCCCGAAGTCGGAGCGGTGGTTTTCGGGCAGGTAGTCTTCCACGTTTTCGAACCCGAGCACGACATCGCGCAGGATGCCTTTTTTGTCGGGCACGAACAGCGACACGACACGTCCGCCGAGGTTGGTGATGGTGGCCCGGAGGCCGTGGGCGTTTTTCAGTGTGAAAAGGTTGATTGTACTATTGTTATAATCCACATTTGTTGAAAATTTATCTCGAAGCTCATAAATTCTGTCCATTATAATGTCTTGCTGTTTTTCGTTGAGCAGCAACCCGAATCTAATCGTATTCGGATTCCCATTTTCCGACGTGTAATGTATTCGAAGCGAGGCATTATACAAGTACGACCTCCTGAAAAAAGTCCACCAAGGTGACTCGTATTTTTCAATTTCCACAATACTGTTCCATGGGATAATTGTTTCTCTGTCAAAGAGTTTTTTGAGATGGATAACCATACCTTTTTCATCATACGACACGGTTTCCACGCCCTTAACCTGCCAAACAAGCATATCCAGAGCGTACAAAGTATAAGCTACCGGCAACATCAGCAGCAATATAAAAAACAATATGCCAAATATATCGGGCCACTCGTCTATTATCCACCAGATAAGGGAAATCAAGCCGATAATACAGAATGCAGAACCGATGAGTGTACACAGACCGAAAAGGAGTATGAGATCCGGCTCCGGGCGACTGCGCAGCAGTTTGGTGTGGCCGTCGAGCTCGTTTTTGTCAGATTCGGGATTTGTGGGCATAATAATCCTTTTTGGGTGGCAAAGATAGTTTTTTTTCGGTTTCAAGTTTCAAGAAGGAAATCTCCTGAAATCTAAGATTTGAGACCGACAGTGTTAAATTACGTTAACGCATCGTGGCATAACAGAAAAAATAGTACTTTTGCGGTCTGAGAATAGATATAGAAACTATGTGTACTGTAACAATAAATGTAGATGATGCCACCGTGAGGCGTATTAATCCCGACCTCACCACTCGTGAAAGTATAGGCCAATGGCTCCAAGACAAGGTGAATCTGCTGATTTCGGAACTTGCCGCCATACCTATCACATCCCCCAATGCACATACCGCCGAGGAGATGCAGGTCATTCTGCTTGACCGCATCCGCAAGGCTGAGGCTGGTGAAGAGCCTTTGGTCTCACATCAGGAAGTTTCTGATTCGATCCGTTCGAAGTATGGTTTTTGAAATAGAGTGGTTGTGAAGTGCGCAAAATCATCATTCGACAAGTTACCGTTTTTTATTCTCCTCAGCCAGACAAGGTGACTATTCTTGCTATTTGGAACAACTACCAAGATTCCGACAACATCCCTTATCGTTTGTCGGAATTGGAATAGTCTTTTGGGGGTTTTGTAGGAAAAATCAACTGGGCAAAAACTTCGATTATTTTAAAGTTTTTGCCCAGTTAATGATTCATTGCAGCACCATCAATCGTCTTTTTCACTCATTTTCCGAGAAGTTCCTATTTTATAAGTGCAAAAAGCGAGTCATTCTGAAATTGCTCGTAATAATGTGTGTCACTTAAGCGGTAAAAGGAGGTGAGATGACGCACACTGTCGCTGCCGTATGGCACATAATCCATCTCTTCCTTTATCAAATCAAACGATTCGTAAATAGCATAATCAACCTTTTGTACCCGACTCATATCCCCAGTGTTGAACAGATATTGCCGCATGTCACCGATCATACCCAATCTGTCATCCACAATACCTTTCCGTTCGTAAAAAACAAATATCGATGGGCTGCGGAAGCCGCCATTTTCATCGTCAGATACTTTATAGCCATATATCACGTACTTGCCGTCGCTCCACACCTTATGGTCGGCCTTAAGTATGGCAACGAGGAAGAAAGCTACGCATATTATCACTGCCATGCAGCACACCGACCAATTCCTTATCCTTACTACATATAGAATTTTATTTTCATCCTGACAAATGTCTTTGTTAACCCTAATAGTAAACAAGATAGCATACACTATTGTGAAAACAGAGGCCGGAATCAAGGACCAATGCTGCAACTGCCATGCCAATCTGTCACCAGCCGGCAGGATAATCAAAGGCACTATGACTATGGCCCAGCACACCAGCGCGGAGATGCCCAAAATTCTGCGGATAATCGCGGATTTTGACTTATGGGATTCATTCATGCCATTAAATCTTTCAGACGGCAAAAGTACATTTTATTGGAATAGACAATAGGATTTTTGTTTCAAGTTTTTCAAAAAAGGGTCACCTAAATTTGATATTTGAAATCGACTATAAAGTTAAATTACGTTAACACATCGTAGCATAACAGAAAAAATAGTACTTTTGCAAAATCATTCATAAACTATATGACGAAAGATACGAAGAAGATTATACAAGCCCTGACTTACTTGGCAGGCAAGGAGGAAAGCAAGGTAATGGACAACATGAAAGCTTACAAGCTCCTTTGGTTGGCCGACCGCTATCATCTGCGCCAAACCGGTCGTACCATAACCGGAGATGCCTACTATGCCATGCCGTATGGTATCGTGCCGAGCGATGCCAAATGTGTGTTGGAAAACGCCAAGACCAAAATGCGTAATCCCAAAGGTTACAAAGAGCGTTATATTTCCAACAAAGGTAACCACCAATTCATGGCACTCACCGATGCCGACCTCCAGGTGTTCTCCGATTCTGACCAAGAGGCACTTGACAAGGTGTGGGAGGCGTTTGGGAACATGGACGCCATGGAGCTCTCCGAACTTTCGCACCAATTTCCTGAGTGGACATTTTATCGCGACCTGTTGAACGATCGCGAACAGAAAAACTCCTATCGTATCGATCTGGACCATTTCTTCGAGGATGGACCTTCAAGTGACTTTTTCTGCGAAAGCAAGGAAATGTTAGCATTGACACAGGAACTGTATCATCAATATAACCGTATCTGACATCATGGAACTCCCGGGAAGCCTCTTGGGGGCAGTAGTCGGAGAAGGTGAAAAGTACTTCTTCACTGTGGACTGTCCGATAGGTGTCCAAGAGCATATTCATATTTGTATCAAACGCTACAACAAGATATTGCTGTTCTCCACCTGTTCATCCCAAACCGACACAGCATTTCGGTTGGCAAAACTGAGAGGGCTTGATTTAAACACATTCCCTGTGTTCATCCGCAACAATGTGAACAAGTTCCAACGCGACATGACCTACGTCAACTGCAACAACGTGATTGAGGTAAGCGAGGCCGAATTTGGTCAACTTATAAAAGACGGCAAGGTACATCGATTGGAGGGCAAACTCGGCGAATTCAGTATGGCTCTTATAGCCAACGGCGTGAGGTTGAGCCCTGATGTCGAACGCAGGATCAAGGATTTGTTTTAATTTTTATTTTCCGAAGTTCTTCACGCACAGCTCCTTAATGCGCTCTATGACAAACTCCTGCTGATTTTCGTTGAGCAACAGTCCGAACCGCACCTTTTTGGTCTTGTCTTTCGCGTTTTTATAGGTCAGACAGAGTGTTTCGTTCCCATCTCGTCCTTTAAATTTGTACCACGGATAAGAATAGGGTTCCACATTCAGGATGCAATCCCACGGAATCCGCAATTCCTTGCTGAACAGACTCTTATGCTGGACGAGCAAGTCCTTTTCTGAATAGGTGACAAGCTCCTCGCCTTTTATCTGCCAAATCAGCATATCCAAAACCATTAGCGTGTAAGCGACAGGAACTCCGCAGATGATGAACGCTTGGAAAAAACCGTTCATAAACGGCCAAAATCCGTCCAAGCCTCGCCAACCGATTTCAATCATTTCAGAAATCACAAACAAAAACGCCATAAAGCTGAAAAACAACCCGATCAGCGTTGCTAGCCCGAACACCAAAATGTTATCTGGATCCGGGCGGCTGCGCAACAGTTTGGTGCGGCCGTCAAGCTCGTTCTTGTCTGAATCGGGATTCGTTGGCATAAATGTTCTTTATAGTTTGCAAAGATAGCATTTTTCAGAAGCCAGAACATGAATTATCTGGACACAATTCGCCCATAATTTTTGTCCATATAAACAACTATTCTGATTTATTTGGACAAACAATATACTTGAAAATTGTCCATATAAAGAAAAAAATATATCTTTGCGGACAATTTCAAATAGTTGATTATGCAGCAAATTATTGGAAGACAGAAAGAAAGAGAAGAATTGATTCGTTTGTACCATTCGGGCAGACCGGAGTTTGTAGTTGTGTATGGTCGGAGACGGGTCGGGAAGACTTTTCTGATTCGGGAACATTTTGAGGGCAGATTCGCTTTTTACCATACAGGACTTTCGCCGGCGGAAAAGGATACGGAAGGTTTCGATCTGAAACGCGAACAACTGCGGAGCTTCTGCACTTCGCTCCAGCAATATGGCGGCGAATGGGACACCTATCCGACCGATTGGTTTGATGCTTTCGATTGTCTGAAAGATTTGCTGGAAATGCAATCATCCAGTGAACGACTGGTGGTTTTCATTGACGAACTGCCTTGGATGGGGTTGGAGTCGCCGGGATTTGTGACCGCTTTGGAGCATTTTTGGAATAATTGGGGAGCTACTTGTGCCAACCTTATGCTGATTGTGTGTGGATCCGCCGCCTCGTGGATGTCAGACAACATCCTGAACAGTACGGGAGGTTTATACGGACGCGCCACATTCGATATTCACTTGGAGCCGTTTTCCCTGTGGGAATGCGAACGTTTTTTCCAATCAAGGAACATTTCCATGGATCGCTATGACCAAATTCAAAGCTATATGGTTTTTGGCGGTATTCCTTACTATCTTAATTATCTTCAGCCGAACCGCAGCTTGGCGCAAAATATAGATTCACTTTTCTTTTCCAAATCTGGCAAACTGAGAAAAGAATTCTCCAAATTATACAAGTCTTTGTTCGCCGATTCCGATAAATATATGCAAATCGTGCGCACATTGGCGGCAAAAAGAGACGGACTCACACGGAAAGAGATTGCCGAAAAGACGGGAATCGCTTACAACGGCCGTCTGACCAAGATGCTCAAAACGCTCGTGTTGAGCGATTTCATTGTGTCATACATTTATTACGGAGGTTCAGCAAAAGAGGTCTATTACAAATTGGTAGATAGTTTTTCCCTTTTTTACCTGAAATTTATTGATAATCAGCCAAATGTACGAGAGAATTTTTGGACAACCAATCTGCGGACACCTCAGTTGAATACTTGGCGTGGACTTGCGTTCGAGGACGTATGTATGACGCATATTCGCCAAATTAAAAAAGCCTTGGGGTTTTCCGCAGTGGAAAGTACGTCTTCCCCGTGGCGCAGCAAGGAAGGGAAAGCTCAAATAGATTTGCTTTTTGATCGTGCAGACCGAGTTGTCTGTGTGTGCGAAATGAAATTCTCATCTTCTGAATTTTCAGTGGACAAAGAATACGATGCGGAATTGCGACGAAAAGTGGACCGTTTTGCGGAAGAAACCCGATGCCGGAAATCCATCCAGCTTGCGCTTGTCACTACCTATGGCCTGACCAGGAACAGCTATTCCGGGCAGTTCCATTCTGCCATCACAATGGACGCTTTGTTTGAGAAGGAGGCGTGATTTAGCATTCCCAACACAAACTTCTTTTTCCCGCCGTTTCGACACCCCTTAACTGCTAATTCCTCACTACAATCGCCGTTCCCCCGCCCGGTGCCAACTCCACTTTCAGCTTCCCGTCAGCGGGAACGGTTACCGTTTTCTTCTGGTAGTCAACGCCTTTCTTGTGGGCATTGGGACCATCGATGAACATCGTCACGGTGCCGGAGGTGATGCCCAAGGCCTTGAGGTCGAGTTCCACGGTGCGGGCGTTCCAGTCGGTGATGGCGCCGATGTACCACGCGTCGCCCTTGCGCTTGGCGGAGACGATAAGCTCCCCTACCCTGCCGTCTAATATGCGGGTCTCGTCCCAAACGGTGGGCACCTGGGCGATGAACTCGGTGCATTCGGACTCGCGCAAGTAGGCCGTTGGCGCGTCGCAGAGCATCGCGAATGGCGCGTCAAAAATCACGTACTCAGCCAATTGCCGGCAGCGCGTACCCTGGCTCATCGGCTCGCTCCAAACCGGGGCATAGCACCACTTTGCGGCGTTGCGCATCGCCCCCTGAGTGAAGTCCATCGGGCCTGCCAGCATCCGGATGAACGGAATCGTGACCTCGTATTTCACCATATCCACGTCCGCGCCGGCCCATTTGCACTGCTCTAACCCGAACACGCCTTCGTAGTTGAGTACGTTTGGATAGGTGCGGTTCAGTCCGGTAGGCTTGTACGCCCCGTGGAAGTCGATGAAGAGGTGGTATTTGGCGGCCATGGCGGCCATCCGCTCGTAGAAGTTGACCACAATCTGGTCGTCGCGGTCCATGAAATCGACCTTGAAGCCCTTCACGCCCATGTCGGCGTAGTGCTTGCAGACGCGCTCCATCTCCTGGTCCATGGCGGCGTAACCGGCCCACAGCACGATGCCAACGCCCTTGGATTCGGCGTATTTAACTAACATCGGCAGGTCTATTTCAGGCACCACCTGAAACAGGTCGGCCTTGCCGTTCACTGCCCATCCTTCGTCTAAAATCACGTATTCGATACCCTTTTCGGCCGCGAAATCGATATAGTATTTGTAGGTTTCGTTGTTGATGCCCGACTCGAAGTCCACGCCCCAGATGTTCCACATGTTCCACCAGTCCCATGCCACCTTGCCGGGCTTAATCCACGAGATATCAGCCACTTTCGAAGGTTCGGAGAGCAGATAGACGAGGTCGTTGTCTGCCAAGTCCTTGTCTTCAGTGGTGATGGCGATGACGCGCCACGGGAACGCCCGCGTGCCGGCAGTCTTGGCGATGTAGTCGTGGCGTTCTTTCACCACATACTGCAGGTTATTGTGTCCGCCCTGTTCCCAGGTTTTCGGCAGCGGCGCGAAATAGCCGATCATGGAGTTGCCCTCGGTGTGCTTGAGGTACATACCGGGATAATCGTGCAGGTCGGCCTCGGTGATGACGGCCATACGCGTATGAATAGGACTGAGGTATTCACCGCTCAGAACATAGCCTTGTGCCACTAACATTGGTAGGAAAGCCAACCTGTTGTCATCCATTTCCTTAAGTGGAATTTTGGTATAGGTGTTTTCAAACGAAGTGCAGAATTGCTCAGAGAAATCACCGTTTTCTGCTGCTTTGCGATTCACGTAGGGGACAAAAGCCTCAGTCTGCGTAAACCGGTCTGATTCAAACTCAGCAGGCATACCATCCGAGAAATTGAACTCTGCCGTCTCGTGTGTCACGATGATGGAATCCGTCATCTTGGTTACAAAGCGATATGCGATGCCGGAATTATAAGCGCGGAACACCACTTGATAATTCCCCTTAAAACTGATGGATAGCTCGTTATATTGGTCATGGATGATTGCTTTTTTGTAGAAATTTGCTCTCACATCTTGGTTAACAGACTTCCGCTCAGTTTTCGTCGCTTTCAGATTACGCCCCAGCACAGTGCCGTCGCCCAGTTCCATACTGATATCAGAGCGTTTAATAAACGGACCAGTTTCCTCGTCGGTATAGACCGAGTAATGTAGATTACTTCCCGGAACGAAGTCAATCATGACAACCAGTTTACCGTCAGGAGAGGCAAGTCGTTGTATATGTTTTGTAGAAAAAGTATAATCTTGTGCGGAAAGGGTTACAAACAATCCGCAAAACAGCATCAGGAGGAGGTGTTTTTTCATAAATGCAGGTTTTAACGGCGGCAAAGGTACATATTTTACGGATATGTACGAAAAGTTGTAGAGACGTTACGTGCAACGTCTCTACAACCAATAGGTATTCTGAAACCTACTGAAATACCGTTTAATACTCGAACGGCGACACGAAATCCGCGAATGCCTCGCCCTGCATATCTTTCTCCGAAGTGATCGGGTTCTCCACCTGCCAATCGATGTTCAAGTCTTTGTCGTTGAACATGATGCATCCTTCGGAGGCCTTGTTGTAGAAGTTGGAGCATTTGTAGGCGAAGACGGTGTCGTCCTCCAAGGCGGCGAACCCATGTGCGAAACCGGCAGGCAGGTAGAACTGACGGAAATTGTCGGCGGTGAGCAACACAGAGTCATATTTCCCGTAGGTTGGACTGCCCTTGCGGATGTCCACGGCGAAGTCGAGGCACGCGCCGCGCAGGACCCGCACCAACTTGGCCTGCGCGTAAGGAGGCTTCTGGAAGTGGAGCCCGCGCACCACCCCCTTCTGCGAACAGGACTGGTTGTCTTGCACGAAATCGTCCATGATCCCCGCCTCCTTGAATCGTTGTTCGTTATAGCTTTCGAAGAAATACCCGCGGTCATCCTTGAAAACCGTCGGTTCAATGATTAATAGTCCTTCTATGTTCGTTTTGATTATTTGCATTATTCTAGTGAATAGTGATTAGTGATTAGTTACAAGATATTGGTTACTATAGTATTAGTTTGTGCCTATTTCACATTCTTCATTCTACATTGTACATTGAATCAGTCATCAGAATTGTCAGCGATAAATGTTTGATAATCAGATAAGAATTTCGCTTTCGACACAAATCCGATATATTGTCGGTCGCGGGTGATGACAGGCATGTTAAAGTTGCCCGTCCTTTTGAACTTTTCCAACACGACAGCGGCCGTATCATCCTCATAGATAAACTCGCCTGGGTCGATCATCAGATCCTCCACATGAATTTTGTCGTATAGTTCGGGCTTAAAGATGACATCACGATGATCATCCATCACCAAAAGGCCGGCAAAAAGGTTGTCTTCGTCAATTACAACGAAAAGATTTCGCTTGCATTGGGCTATCACTTCGGTATAGGTACGGAGTGTGCTGTGGATTGGGATTGTCAAGATGTTCGTGTCTATAGCCTGATGCCAATGCAGTTTTCTGAGGGCGTATTTGTCTTTGTTGTGGGTTCGAAGGTTGTCCTTCTCAGCCAGCGGCTGCGTATAGACGGAGTATTTCTCGAAGGGGTTGACGCAGAGGTATGAGCAGGCGGCCGTAATCATCAATGGGATAAGGAGGGTGTATCCTGTGGACGATTCAGCTATCAGGAACATGGCCGTGAGGGGGGCCTGCATCACACCCGTCATCACGCCGGCCATCCCTGCAAGAATGAAATTGGCATAAGGAAGGTCAATATGGAGGAAGACGTTTGCCACATGCGCGACCAAGAAGCCAGTGAACGCGCCGACAAAGAGGGTTGGGGCGAACACGCCACCCACGCCGCCGGCAGCGGTAGTGAAGGTGGTGGCGAACACCTTAAGCAGGATAATCCCGACGATACCCAAGACAAGCACCCATTTATGCCCCATCATGTTGAACAGAGGGGAATTGTTAAAGACAGAGCTCCAGTCGCCGTGCAACAGGTCGTTCACATTATTGTACCCTTCGCCGTAAAATGCAGGAAAGAGATAGATGAGCAAACAGAGAGCAATTGAGCCAACAAATGCCCGCACATACACTTTCTTGATTTTGCGCATCATTTTTTCTATCCACCGGGAAGTACGAAGAAAATAGGCGGAAAGAAGACCGCTCAACACCCCTAACAGTATATAGAACGGTATGTTCACGACGGAAAACTCATGGATGGCCCCCACGGTAAAAGTTACATCCCGGCCCAAGAAAAGAATGGACAACACCGTCCCTGTGGCGGCAGAAAGCAACAACGGCAGAATGGCGCTTCCCGTGAGGTCCAACATCAGCACTTCAAAAGTGAAAACCATTGCCGCGATAGGTGCCTTGAAGATGGCCGCCATGGCAGCAGTGGATCCGCAGGCCAGCAGCAATGTGGTCTGTTTGGTATTCATTTTGAAAAAACGGGCCACATTTGAACCAATGGCGCTTCCCGTGAGCACTATCGGGGCCTCCAAACCCACTGACCCGCCAAACCCGACGGTGACAGCACTCGCCACCATGGAGGAATAGACATTGTGAAGCCGCAGTTTGCCGTCACTTTTGCAGATGGATTTCAGCACGATGCTCACTCCGTGGCTGAGATTGTCGCGCACCACGCGACGGACGAAAAAAAGTGTCAGAAAAATGCCGATGGGCGGGAAAACCAGATAGAGGTAGTTGACATTCGCCACCGGGAAGGCCTCGCTCAGCAGGCGCGTGGTGAAATGCAACAGATTTTTGATGATGATGGCCGCCGCTGCACCCAACATCCCTATGAGCACACTAAGCACCAAGACGGCCGTCTTGTCCTTGAAATGCTTCCGGACAAACCGTCTTACCCGCGCAATGCCGCATAAAAACTTCCGATTTCTCATACTCAAACTCACGGCGGCAAATGTACATAATTTTCAGCATAAAAGAGAGATAACTTATATTCATAATTTATGTAACTTTGCACTTTGTCTCACAAACTTTGTGAAAGTTATCTAAATTATTAATATATAGCAATTTACATTTAATATGGCTACTGAAATCAACACCAAATACGACCCTATTGCGGTGGAGGATAAATGGTATCAGTTTTGGATGGAGAACCGTTTTTTTCACTCCGATCCTGACGAAAGGCCGGCCTACTCTATCGTGATACCGCCCCCAAATGTGACGGGCGTACTCCACATGGGGCACATGCTCAACAACACCATCCAGGATGTGATGATCCGCCGTGCGCGCATGAAGGGCTACAATGCCGTTTGGGTGCCCGGCACCGATCACGCCTCTATCGCCACGGAGGCCAAAGTCGTGAACTACCTCAAAGAACAAGGCATAGACAAGAAAGACCTTACCCGTGAAGAGTTTCTGAAACATGCTTGGGAATGGAAAGAGAAATACGGGGGCATCATCCTCAAGCAGCTGCGCAAACTGGGTGCCTCCTGTGACTGGGACCGCACCAAGTTCACTATGGACCCCGAAATGTCGGAAGCTGTGATTGACGTCTTTGTGGACTTATACAACAAAGGCAAAATCTACCGTGGCGTGCGCATGGTCAACTGGGATCCGAAAGCACTCACCGCCGTTTCCGACGAGGAGGTGATCTACAAGGAGTTGCAATCCAAACTCTATTATGTCCGCTATCAGATTGAGGGGGAGGAGAATGAATACATCACCATTGCCACCACCCGTCCCGAAACCATTCTCGGCGACACCGCAATCTGCATGCATCCGGAGGACGAACGCTATGCCAAATACAAAGGCAAACGCGCCATCGTTCCAATCGTAAACCGTTCTATACCATTAATCTACGACGAGTATGTGGAAAGAGAGTTCGGCACCGGCGCACTTAAAATCACTCCGGCACACGACATCAACGACTACAATCTCGGCATCAAACACCATTTGGAGACCATCAACATCTTCAACGACAACGGCACACTGAACGAGAACGCCCAGTTCCTGGTGGGCATGGATCGTTTCGAGGCAAGAAAGGCCATCATCCCGATGCTGGAAGAGGCCGGGAACCTGGTGAAAATAGAAGACTATACCAACAAGGTGGGCTTCTCCGAGCGCACGAACGAGGTGATTGAACCGAAGCTTTCAATGCAGTGGTTCTGCAAAATGGGCGAGCTGGCAAAACCCGCCCTCGATGCCGTCATGAATGGCGACATCACCTTCCATCCCGACAAATTCAAGAACACTTACGCCCACTGGATGGAAAACATCAAAGACTGGTGCATCAGCCGCCAGCTCTGGTGGGGCCACCGTATCCCGGCCTGGTACCTGCCCAATCGCGAGTTCGTGGTGGCCCACAACGCTGACGAAGCGTTGGACATCGCCCGCCAGAAATTCCCGGAACTCAACCTGGACACCAACGACCTGAAACAGGACGAGGACGTGATGGACACATGGTTCTCTTCCTGGTTGTGGCCGCTGTCCGTGTTCGACGGTATCCGCCACCCTGACAATCCCGAAATCAACTACTACTACCCTACCGCCGTGCTAATCACCGCCCCCGACATCATCTTCTTCTGGGTGGCGAGGATGATCATGGCCGGCCTGGAATGGCGCGGAAAAATCCCGTTCAAAGACGTCTATTTCACCGGAACAGTGCGTGACAAGCTGCACCGCAAAATGTCGAAGCAACTCGGCAATTCGCCTGACCCCATCGTCCTGATGGAAAAATACGGGGCCGACGGCGTGCGTTTCGGCATGCTGCTCAGCTCCCCCGCCGGGAACGACCTGCTTTTCGACGAATCGCTTTGCGAACAGGGACGTAACTTCAGTAACAAACTGTGGAATGCATTCCGTCTGGTGAGAGGATGGGACGTGGACGAGAACCTGCCACAACCGCTTCACACGGAAACCGCTATGGCATGGATTCGCGAACGCATGACCGAAGTGCTGACCCTGGTTCAGTCGAACGTGAAACGCTACCGCATTTCCGAAGCGCTGATGGACATCTACAAACTCGTGTGGGACGACTTCTGCTCTTGTTTCCTCGAAGTGGTGAAACCCGGCTTCCAGCAGCCCGTTGACGGAAAAACCTATCGCGAAATCATTGATATCTTCGAGACCCTGATGCAGATTCTCCACCCGTTCATGCCGTTCATCACAGAAGAACTGTGGCAGACCATGCGAAAGAGGGGTGAGAAAGAGTCCATTATGATGACAGCAATGCCCGAGGTGAGCCATGAAATGGACAAAAAGGTGCTGGACGACTTTGCCGCCGCCCGAAAGGTGATTGAACAAGTCCGCCGCATCCGCACTGAAAAGAACATCGCGCAAAAACACGCACTCAAACTCAGGGTTTACACGGATACCTCTTCCGCAAACCCCGCCACCGATGCCGTCATCGTAAAGCTCTGTAATCTGGCGAGCATCGACTATGTCGCAAGCGAAGAAGTGGATGGGGCAACGTTCATCGAAAACAACGTCAAATACTCCATGCCGCTGACCGGTCTGGTGGACGCTGCCGAAGAAATCAAAAAACTGGAAGCCGACCTGAAGTACGCAGAAGGATTCCTGCAGGCAGTGATGAAAAAGCTTTCCAACGAACGGTTTGTGAACAACGCTCCACAACAGGTGGTGGATAACGAACGTAAAAAGCAGGCGGATGCCGAAGAGAAAATCCGCATCATCAAGGAACAGCTCCACAAATTGAAATAACCGGTCATGAAAGCTGTTTTACGCTACTTTATCCTATTGGCTGCCCTGCTCATTCCAATCACCTTCTCGAGCCTGAAGCAACGTTTCCCAATGGTCATAGGCATTACGTTAGGGGTAACCATTGCCTATTGGGGAATGTATTTCTGGATGAAACGGCGTGGCAAGCAGCAATAGGAGGAAAAACAAAAAAGAATCGAGTAAGAAGGGGGGTGTGTCAAAAGTCACGTTTTGGCACACCCTCCTCCTTTTGGAATACGACGCTTGGAAGCGTCGGCTCCTGGGCTTCGGACGTTTGACGCTGAAAAATAGAAAATTTTTAATTTGCCGAGGATGGTGAATGTGAAAAGACAGCAAAATGGTTAGTGGGAAAACTGGCTCTATTCGCCTCATTTTAGCGGAAAATAGAGGGTATGGAAGGCAAACGATTCAACTCAGGCACTTTGCCCAACATGGGCAAAGATAAGCAAATGCTTGCCCAGCACCATCCTGCGCAACATTAACGATTTGATTGAAAATGAACACTTGAAAAATCATCGGCGGGCTTAACACGCATTATGGACTTGCGTGATTATTCAAGAATTGTTCATATTTCCGTCTTCAAGAAATACGGTCCATCAGCCCTGTCGATGCCTGTGGAGCAACCGTGTAGCAGACCACCGCCTGGAAGCTGAAGTTTTCGGGAACCTAAGCCATTGCGATCGCGACGGCCAGCACCATGATGATCAAGGTAAGAAGTTTCTTCATTGTTGTTTTGCTGCTTCCCCGATTATTTCAATATTTTTCACGACTCCAAAAAAAGAGCAATTTATCATCCTCCAAATTTTCATAATTTTTGCCTTTTAATAAGTCAAAAACGTTATCAATGGGCATCAACATATGTTTGAGGCGGCCATGGTCTTTAACCGATTCTCTCATAGATTAGTTGTTTGTCAATTTCAGCGGATTCTTGAGCGTATGGCAACAACGTACCGTCTTCAACAAGATCCACAAGATATCCTAACCGATTCGTAAGGTCGTAGATCATCCGCGCATATTCCGTAAGGCCGATTTCAGCGTTATGATGGTCAAAAACCACCAATAAATCAATGTCACTGTCAGATGTCTCATCGCCTCTCGCATAAGAGCCAAAAATCCAAGCCCGTTCCACAGGTTAGCATTAAAAATAATCTCTTACCGAACTGATAATCTCATTACTGCTCATTACTCAAGTTTTTTGTGCAAAAAAACACACATTTTTCTATTAGAACATCAAATGAGATCAAACAATCTACAGAAAAAGAAATTGCAGACAATTTCGTGCGAGCATTCACACATTTACGGTTACAAAAAAAGCCCTTCAGAAAACTGAAGGGCTCTATGGTATTGGGCGACGACCTACTC
>CAMHNQ010000038.1 GCA_946186495.1 uncultured Bacteroidales bacterium | reverse complement strand
GGTGCGAAATGGAGCGTGTCCGATAGTTTTTACAACAACTTGATAGCCGAGGACCGCTACAGGATGATTCTAAACGGGCTGCAGGTGACGCTGGTCATCACACTCTGCGCCGCCGTCCTGGGCACGATACTGGGCGGCTTGGTGTGCTGGATGCGTATGAACCGCCGGCCGTGGCTGCAGAAGGTGGCCAAGGTCTATATCGACATCATGCGTGGTACACCCGTACTGGTTGTGCTCATGCTGATGTATTACGTGGTGATGGCGCCGCTGAAAACCACGGGCATCGTGGTGGCCATCGTCACTTTCGCCATGAACTTGGCGGCCTACGTCAGCGAGATGCTGCGCACCTCCATACAAGGCATCGACCGAGGCCAGACCGAGGCGGGCCTGGCTTTGGGCTACACGCCGCGGCAGACGTTCTTCCGGATTGTACTGCCACAAGTGGTCAAGTCCGTCATGCCCGTCTATCAGGGCGAGGTGGTAAGTCTGCTGAAAGGCACCAGCATCGTGGGATACATCGCCGTGGCCGACATGACGAGAGCCTCCGACCTGATACGCTCGCGCACCTTCGACGCCTTCTTCCCTCTCATCGTGACGGCCATCATCTATTTTATCATTGCCTGGCTCATCGGGATGCTGCTCACCTCACTGGTGCAGCGTAAGCGCACGAAGGCCATCGTAGCAGCTGTGGCTCTGGTGATCGGCGGAACGGCCTGCTATGTGCCCTCTCTGCTGTCGGACAGCAAGAAAGCCTCCACCACAGACGCGCGGACGGACGTTCCAGCCGTGTTCAAAGCCCTCAGCGGGAAGAAAGTGGGCGTCGTCATCGGCAGCATACAGGACATGGCCGTCACCGAGTTGGCACCGGATGCCGACATACAGCGTGTGGCCTCCTATGCCGACCTGTTGGCCGCCTTAGAAAACGGCAAGGTGGATGTGGCCGGTTTCGAAAGTTTGACAATGACGTTCAACAAGGAAGTGACTTCCAAGGTGGACTCTGTAGGCACAGGTCTGGCACCAATTCAGGTCGGTGCCTGTTTCCGACTGGGAAACAGCGAGTTACAACAAGATTTCAACAATTACCTGGCCGATATCAAAGACGACGGAACTTATCAGAATATTCTGAACCGTTGGACCAATGCAGACGACCCTTCAGCACTGGACATACCCAAGCAGCGCGGAACGGGGAAGCCCCTGCGCGTGGCCATTTATCCCTCCATGCCACCGTTCAATTTCATCAGCTCAGGAAAGCCTTCCGGCATTGAAGTGGATATTCTGACAGAGTGGGCCAACAGGCGCAACTGGAAACTGGAGTTCCTCGTGATGGACTTTGCCTCGCAGATTCCAGCCGTGCAGACAGGCAAGGTCGATATGGCCATGGGAGCCATCAGCATCACCGAGGAGCGACAGAAGCAGGTGCTCTTCTCTGACGGTTATTTCGCGTCCCACATCGTGCTGATCACACGCAAAGGGGAAGCGGGGATCCTCGCCCCTTCTTCACCGTCGCCCGACACAGGGAAAGGGACGAGCAAATGGCCGTGGGTGGCCTCCTTCCTTGTTCTCTTAATGGGTTGTGGTGCATGGTTCCTCATCCGCCGTAAACACAGCATGTCCCAAACCTCAACGCCCACCGCCCCGTCCTCCGCTCAACCCTCCGACCATCCCGTCATTCGCATCACCCATCTGAAGAAAAGCTATGAGGATCTGGACGTTTTACGAGACATCAACGCCGACGTACATCGTGGCGAGGTCATCTCCATCATCGGCCCGTCGGGCACGGGCAAGAGTACCTTATTGCGATGCCTGAACCTATTGGAGCAGCCCACCGGCGGCAGTATCTTCGTTGACGGGGAAGACATCCTCTCCAAAGGTTATCCCATCAACCTCCTGCGCCGGAAGATGGGGATGGTGTTCCAGAGTTTCAATCTCTTCGGGCATAAGACCGTGCTGGAAAACGTCATGCTTGCCCCCTGCCAGCTGCGCCACGAGCCCGTGGAGAAGGCGCGGGAGGAAGGGATGGCGCTCCTGCGCAAGGTAGGGCTGGCCGAGAAGGCCGACGTCTATCCATCAAGCCTCTCCGGCGGACAGAAGCAGCGTGTGGCCATCGCCCGAGCCCTGGCCATGAAGCCCGAAATCCTCCTCTTCGACGAGCCCACCTCGGCACTTGACCCCACCATGGTGGGCGAGGTGCTCAGCGTCATCCGACAGCTGGCTGACGAAGGCATGACCATGCTCATCGTCACCCACGAGATGAAGTTCGCCCACGACGTGAGCACACGCATCTTCTTCATGTACGACGGCTTCATCCACGAGGACGGATCGCCCGCGCAGATCTTCGAGTCGCCCGTCCACAGCGCCACCAAGGCTTTCATTCAGCGCATCCGCAAGGAGGTGTTCGAGATCGGCGGCCCCGACTTCGACTTCCTCGGAATGCACTCCGCCATCAACGCCTTCTGCTACAAATACGGCATCATCGAGAAGCAGGAAACAGCGCAACTGCTGGTGAACAAGATGCTCAACGATGTGATGGCCGCCCACCGCCCCATCACCGTCCGCATCACCCACAGCGAACAGTCGGACGTCACCGCCTTGGACTTCATGGTGGAGAAGATGAAGACCACGCCGCTGACTGACAACCAGCGGGACGAGCTGGGCAAACAGTGCCGACAGGTGGTGGAGGAGCCCACCAAGCGAGGCTTCCGCGTGAAACTAATACTGTGACGTGGATTTTTGTCCTTCTTTCCAATCAACATTCACCGTTCACACAAAAAAACAGTATCTTTGCCGACAGATTCAATCATCAAATCCCAAAACACACCATGTACATCACCAACTACATTACCGGAACCGTCATCAGAGGATTGGGGAACGGACACAAGTTCGGCTTCCCGACCGCCAACGTGCAACCCGACTTCCCCGTCTCGCTGGAGAAGGGTGCCTACGCCGCTTGGATCAAGTACGACGGGAAACGCAAAAAAGCGATGCTCTACGTGGGCACCCGCCCGACACTGAACCTGCACGAGCTCACCTACGAAATACATGTCATCGACGCCAACCCTATGCTTTACGGCAAACATATTGCGTTCAAACCCGTTTATAAACTAGAGGAAGAGAAAAAATTCAGGACCCAGAAAGGACTGATCACTGCCCTCAACGATTACAAGTGCACTGCCAAATCCTTGCTGGCTTCGAGCTATTCTCATGTCCTCACCCCGAGATTAGACGACATTGACGACGTCATGAAGATTATCGGGCAGGCGAAACGCAGGATGAAAGAGCAAGGGCTGGACCAGTGGCAGGACGGCTACCCCGATGAGGAGACCATCCGCAACGACAAACGGAAACATCAGGCGCATATTGTCAGGAAATGGTTCGAAACCGCCGCATATGCCGCCATCGTGTTCGGCGAAGACCCCTATTACGAAAATATTGACGGGAAGTGGCTCAGTGACGGCGAGCCTTACGTTGTCGTGCACCGCCTCGCCGTAGGCGACAAGTACCTCGGTCTCGACCTCGCCAAGCACCTCCTCAAATTCGCGGAGCGGAAAGCACGCTCCAGGAACGTTAAATGGTTCCGCATCGACACTCACCCGGACAACATCCCGATGGGCAACCTCATCCGTGACTTCGGCTTCAGCCTGTGCGGAACTGTGCAGGTGAGGGGCGGAATGAGATTGGCATACGAGAAACAGGTCTCCCCTTTTTAACCCATTTCCCGCCCTGCCATCAAGCAACCCTGCACGGCCGGTGCGACGAACAAAAAAAATACTACTTTTGCACGATTTTCCAAACAACCACCGAACCCTGACCTCAAGGGTTCCATAAAACATATTATAATGTCATTAGAACAAAAAATCAACGAAGACATCAAAGCCGCGATGTTGGCCCGCGAGTCACAGAAACTCAACGCCTTACGGGCAGTGAAATCGGCCATCCTGTTAGCCAAGACCCAGAAGGGCGGCGGTACCGGGTTGGACGAGGAGTCTGAAATCAAGATTCTGAAGCAACTGGTGAAGCAGCGTCAGGAATCCGCAGAGACCTATCTTGCACAGAACCGCAGCGACCTTGCCGCCGAGGAACAGTTCCAGTCGGACATCATCAAAGGCTATCTGCCGCAAATGCTTTCCGAAGAGGAGGTTGAAAGTGCCTTGAAGGGCATCATAGCCCAAAACGGCTTCAGCGGCATGAAAGACATGGGCAAGGTTATGGGCTTGGCCACCAAGACATTCGCCGGCAAAGCCGACAACAGGCTGGTGTCCGACATTGTCAAACGGCTTCTGGCCCAGTAGGACAAGCGATGCGCTACTACATTGTGGCAGGGGAGGCATCCGGGGACCTGCATGCCTCCAACCTGATAAAGGCCATACAGGCAGAGGACCCCGGCGCGGATTTCAGGGGCTGTGGTGGCGACCGAATGCGGGAAGCTGGCGCAGAACTCCTGATCCACTACAAGGAGATGGCCTATATGGGCTTCTGGGAAGTCTTCGTGCATCTTTCCGCCGTACTGGGGAACATCAGACGCTGCAAGGCCGACATCATGCGCTGGCATCCTGACGTGCTGGTGCTCGTCGACCTGCCCGGGTTCAACCTCCGCATCGCCAAATTCGCGAAAAAGCACCACTTCAAAGTCGTCTACTACATCTCCCCGCAGATCTGGGCGTGGAAAAAGGGGCGAATCAAGCAAATCAGACGCGATGTCGACGAAATGATGGTCATCCTGCCGTTCGAGAAGGATTTCTACGAGAAGAACGGGATGAAGGTGCATTACGTGGGGCATCCGCTGTTGGATGCCGTGAGCCGCGACCTGCCCGAGCATCCCGACGTCCGACGTTTCCGGGAAAACAACGGCCTCGACAACCGCGAAATCATCGCTTTGCTGCCCGGAAGCCGCAAGCAGGAAATCCACGCCATCCTCCCGAACATGATCGACGTAGCCGAACGGTTCCCCCAGTTCCAGTTCGTGCTCTCAACCGTGTCTTGGCTTCCGAAAGAGCTGTACAACAAGTATCTGAGAAACTCTAAAGTCCAGCGGGTCTGCGACCAGACCTACCCGTTGCTGGCAAACGCCAAAGCGGCCATCGTGGCCTCGGGCACCGCCACCTTAGAGACCGCCATGATCGGCACCCCGCAAGTGGTCTGTTATGCCGGAAGCGAACTTTCCTATCTGATAGCCAAACACTTGATTTCAGGCATCCGTTATATTTCCCTGCCAAACCTCATCATGGACCAAGCCGTCGTTACGGAGCTTATCCAACACGACTACAACATGGCACGGCTCGAAAAGGAACTGCGCCTTATCACCGAGAATCCAGACAACATCTCCGCAATGAAAGCGCAATACAAGGCTCTATACGCCAAGCTCGGGGACGGGTCGGCATCAAAGAACGCCGCCGACATTGTAGTCAAATCCGCAGCCTCTCCGCTACCAGACTAATTTGAACCCTGTGCTGTGGACATTGATAATCTGCACGTTGGGTTCGCCTTTCAGTAGTTTGCGCAGACGGGTAATATAGACATCCATGTTGCGGCTGTTGTAGAAGCTGTCCTCCCCCCATATCTTCTTCAGGGCATAGCTCCGATAAAGCACATCATTGCGCTGCTCATAGAGCATATCCAACAGCGCGGCCTCGCGGGTGGTCATCTTCTGCTCCTTGCCGTTGACAATGAGAACCTGCCGCTTGCGGTCGAACCTTATGTTGCCGATGTTGACGACATGATCTTCCTCCTCTTCTTGCGCACCGGTGCGGCGCAGCAAGGCCTGCATCCGGGCCAACAAAATCTCCATCGTGAAAGGCTTGGTGATGTAGTCGTCGCCCCCAATAGACAGACCTTTGATCATATCCTCCTGCATAGTCTTGGCTGTCAAGAAGATAATCGGAATTTTCTTGTCCATCTTGCGAATCTCCTGCGCCAAGGTGAACCCGTCCTTGATGGGCATCATCACGTCAATGAGACATAGGTCGAACTCGTTGGTGCAAAACATCTCATAGGCGGCCTCGCCGTTATTCGCATGGCTCACCCTATAGCCTTTGCCCGTCAAGACCGTGGACAAAACCTTGCCCAAGTTCATGTCGTCTTCCGCCAGTAATATCCTTTTGCTTTCCATATTTCCTATTTATAAAACGAACGAGCAAAAATAAAAAAAACTTCCAATACAAGACCCTTCTGGAGAATAGTTTTTTTCTGTTTAAACTTTTCGGTAAATTTTATATCTTTGCCGTCTGGATATATTGAATAATTGTAACCAATAAAATACACAAGAAAATGAGAAAAACTTTCCGCTTAATGATGGTCATCGCCACGATGATCTGCACCGTGAGCGCATTCGCTCAGAAGCCCTTTGCCGGCCGCATCACCTTCGAAATGTCTGCAGAGGGTGTTTCAGACCCTAACATCAACGCCGAGCTGTCCGAACAGACCATGGAATACACCGTCATGGGCAACAGCTACCGCATGGACATGAACCAGGGCGTCGATGTCATCACCATCGCCAACGGCAACTCCAAGACCTACACCGTCATCCTCGGCATCCCCGGCTACGGCAAATACTACATCCAGCAGACCGAAGAGGACATTCAGAAAAAGTTGACCACCACAAAGTTCGAATACGAGTACACTAGCGAGGAAAAGACCATCTCCGGCTACAAATGCAAGAAAGTGATTGAAAAGGTGACGGATCTGGAAAGCGACGAGGAGATGACCATCGTCCTGTGGGTCACCAATGAACTCGGTGTTGGAGACAACATCAACTTCTTCGAGCACCCCGACCTGAAAGGATACCCGCTCTGCACTGAGACGAAAAAAGAGATAAACGGCGAGGATGTGACCATCGTCATGACCGCCACGAAGATTGTCCCCGACAAGAAAGTGAAAGCCACCGCATTCCTTCTCCCCGCTGACGCAAAGGACTTCTCCGAAGCTCCCGAAGAACTCAAGCAGATGCTCGGCGGTCAAGGGGAAGAATAACCGTCCTTCTCCCCACCATGTGGCGCAAGCTCACCGAGGCTGAAGTCAACGCGTTGACTCAGCAGAACAACAGTGCAGACGACTGGAAAGCGATTTCCGTCGCCCGCACTTTTTCTGTTTTAAACATCCGCAACTGCCATTTTTCCGGCAAAGTTGAAATCGAAGGCAACGTGTTGCTGTCCAACATCATGCACATTGAGAACTACCACATCGGGGCAAACAGCCGGATATCCGACGTCGGGGTTCTCTCATTCACCGAAGAACGGTTCGCCTATCCGTTGGAACTCTGCAACGAGGACGGCCGATACACCGTCACCGCTGTGCCCGGCATGAACAGCACGGACGTTTTTTGCGCCTTATACACCGGAGAACCAGGTCTTTACGCCGACATCGAGACTGAAACCATGGGGCATATCGGCGAAAACGCGACCATTGAGCATGTCAAGGTCATCCACAACACCCACTTCGAATCACACGCCATGCTCTCAGGCTGTTGCGAGATTCAGCACTCCTTCATCGACTCCACAGCGGAAGAGCCCGCCCGCATCGGGGCCGGGGTAATCCTGCGCAACGCCATTGTGCACCGGGGGGCAAACCTCGACTCGCGCGCGTTCCTGTCCGATGTGCTTGTCGGACAGCAGGTCAGCATCAGCGAGGGGGCGCGGGTTTACCAGTCGGCCATCGGGGACAACAGCCACATCGCAGGGTGCGAAATCGGGCACTCGTTCCTCTACCCGTGCCACGAGCAGCACCACAGCAACTCATTCCTTATAGCCGCACACATCCAGGGGCAGAGCAATGTTGCCGCCGGCGCCACGCTCGGCTCCAACCACAACGGCCGCAAAAACGACGTCGACCTGGTGGCTGGCCGCGGCTTCTGGCCCGGACTCTGTTCCTCGCTGGCGTTCCCATGCTCCTTCGCGCCCTACATCCTCATCGCAAAAGGGGCTTACCCCAGACCGTTGCACATTCCGTTCTCATTCTCTCTGATTAACAACAACATACAAGACAATTGCTTAGAGATTATGCCCGCCTTCTGGTGGATGCACAACGCCTACGCGATGATGCGCAACGAATGGAAATACAAAAACCGCGACAAACGCAAAAAACATACGCAATATTATGATTCACTGCCACTTGCGCCAGACACCATACACATCGTGATGGAGAACCACCGGCTGCTGACCCGTCACCTCGCGGGCGAAGCGGAACTCCCGCAAATGGAGATGTCCAACCGGCCGGTTCGAATCCTGAAAGAGAAGGAAGCTGTGACCGCCTACCGCGAGATGATGCTCTGCTACATTTTAGGGAAAGGTGTTTTCAACAACAAGCCCGACACCCTGATAGAGTTATCAGAAGACATTGACCTGCAATGGATTAATGCAGGCGGAAACGTACTGACCACCGAACAATGGACAACCCTCTGCAAGGCATCATCGTTGAAGGAGAGCCATAAATTGCAACTGGAATATGTGGACGAGAACTTCTCTTTCGTTCACCTCCAAGATGCCATCTGTCTTTTGGATTACCTTTGCGACGGCAAAATCACCAAGTCGCGCATCCAAGTCTTGTATTCCGAAGCCATCGCAGCGCAAGTTCATTTCTATGAGCGTGTTATAGAAGAAAGAAAAAAAGACTTGACTTCTGGTTTCCGAAAGACGAACCCGATGTTCCCATTCAAGGCCAAGGAAGCGATGGACGACAACATCTGCCAGAAAGCAGCAGAAGAAATCGCAAAGTTAAACAGGATTCTGCACATTTAACAGAAAATCAAAAGAAAAAAATGACCATATACGAAGAAATTCTTAATAAGAAAGCCAAAATCGGCGTAATCGGTTTGGGCTATGTCGGACTGCCTTTGGCAATGGCTTTCGCCCACAAGGCCTCCGTTATCGGATTCGACATCAACGAAGAGCACCTGGACGTGATGCGAACAGGCAAAGACCCGTGCAAAGAGTTGGACGACAATGTTTTCATCAATGCCGACATTTTGTTCACCTCCTCTTTGGACGACCTTGCAAAAGCCCGGTTCTACATCGTCGCGGTGCCGACCCCCATTGACAAAAACAACAAGCCGGACCTGAAGCCGCTCCTCGGAGCGACCAAATCCGTCGGCCAAGTGCTGAAAAAAGGCGACTATGTGGTCTATGAGTCCACGGTTTATCCCGGATGCACCGAAGAGGACTGCGTGCCGTTGCTGGAAAAGCTTTCGGGACTCAAAGCCGGCACGGACTTCAAATTCGGATACTCCCCCGAACGCATCAATCCGGGCGAGAAAGTGCACACGCTCCAGAAGACCCGCAAAATCGTCTCCGGCTGCGACGAGGAATCGTTGTCCGTGATTGGCAAGGTCTATTCGCTGGTCGTGGAGGCGGACCTGCACTACGCCCCCACGGTCAAGGTGGCCGAAGCGGCCAAGATCATCGAGAATACCCAACGCGATGTCAACATCGCCCTGATGAACGAGCTGTCGATCCTGTTCGGCCGCATGGGCATCAACACCTACGACGTGCTTTCGGCCGCCGGCACGAAATGGAACTTCATGCCCTTTTCCCCGGGACTTGTCGGCGGGCACTGCATCGGCGTTGACCCCTACTACCTCGTCCACAAAGCTGCTGAACTCAAGTATCACACACAGGTCATTTCCGCCGGGCGGGCCGTCAACGATTCCATGGGCGGCTACATCGGGAAGAACGTCGTCAAGATGATCATCGCCTCCGGAAAGCCCGCCATGAACGCCCGCGTGCTGGTGATGGGTATCACCTTCAAGGAAAACGTCGCCGACATCCGCAACTCCAAAGTGGTCGACATCATCCACGAACTGCAAGACTTCGGAGTGAACGTGGACGTCATCGACCCCTTCGCCGACCCGGACGAGGTGAAAAGGTGCTATGGGCTAACCCTAAAGGCCCGTCCGGAGGGCCCTTACAACGCCATCATCGCCGCCGTCGCCCATGATGAATACAAAGAACTTACCGAAAGCCATTTTCTGGAACTCTCTGTAGGCAAAGGCATCCTCGCCGACATCAAAGGGCTATACCGGGGGAAAATTCAGAAGATGACCTACTGGAGCCTGTAACCAATTAGGAATTAGAAATTAGGAATTAGGAATTTAATTGGACATTCGTTTCCATTGCACGTTGAAAATGGCTGACAATTATATAGAAAACAAATTCGAGGAATACAATAGCAAAAAGAAAGTGGTCTATAAGTCCGCCGGACGGTCACTGGACAGGCTGTTGACGACCAACCGAAGCTACCGTGGTTACGATCAAGCCTATGCCGTTTCAAAGGGCACGTTAGAGAAGATCGTGGCCGTGAACCCGCTGCTGCCGTCTGCGAAAAACCAGCAGGCGTTGCGTTTCAAGCTCGTCACAGCAGGTGACAAGGCCGATATTGTACTGGAGAACATCAAGTTAGGGGGCATGTTACCAGAGCTGCACCTGCCATTTCCCGGCACTGAACCCCAAGCTTTCATCATCATCTGCTCCACCGTGCCTGAGAGCAAGATGCTGCACGTGGATCTGGGGATTGCCGCGCAGAGCATGCTGCTGAAAGCCGTGGAATTAGGATATAACGGATTGATAATCGGGGCATTCAATGCAAAAAGGATCGAAGAATCCTTTGCGCTCCCCTACCCTCCCGTCCTAATCCTCGCCATCGGGAAAGGCAACGAAAACATTGAACTGAAAACGATTTCTGCAAACGAAAGCCACGCATACTATCGTGAAAACGGCACTCACATAGTGCCAAAAGTGCGGTGGGAAGAACTGATTATCCGTTAATAATCAGCAGTTAAGCGGTTAGGGTCCCAATTTCCCTTCTTATAGAAAGGGTGGCCGCAAGCTGGGGTAGAAATATAGGCGTTATCGGCGTAAGCCGTCCATAAGTGTCCTATGTGTTAATCGAGGGTTTCCAAGTTCCCAAGGATAATATCAATCCTGTCGTCGAAGGCTTCACGGGTGGCATAACCGACATGGGGCAAGAGTACGCAGTTCGGGGCATTCAACAGCGGATGGTCCATAGGCAGAGGCGGTTCCTTTTCATAGACATCGATGCCGGCTCCTGCAATCTTGCCGTCAACCAAAGCCTTCGCCAGAGCATCCATATCCACCACGTTCCCTCTTGCGGTATTGACGAAAATTGCCGAGGGTTTGCACAACGCCAGCAACTCTTTGCTAATCAAATGCTCAGTATCGCCATTCAGCGGCACATGCAGGGAGACGATGTCGCTGTCGCGCATCAGGTCCTCGAGGCTCACATACCGAATCCCCATGGCTTCAACTTCCGGCTTTCGGGTTCGGCTCCAGGCAATCACTCTGCAGCCGAAAGCAAGAAGCAACTGCGCAGTGCGGATGCCAATGGCACCCGTTCCGACGATGCCGACGGTCTTGCCACAAAGTTCACGCCCAAGAAAAGCACCGCGCACACCGCCCTGGCGTATACTCCCGTCCAACGAGGTGATTTTCCGAAGCACGTCAAGCATCAGTCCCACAGCCAGTTCCGCAACAGCTTGGGTGGCATAGCCAGAGGCGTTTTTCACTTGGACGCCGTTAGACTGGCAATACGCAAGGTCGATGTGGTCAAGTCCTGTAAAAGCCACATCCAGAAGGCGCAGATCGGGGCATTTTGACAATATTTCAGCCGATAGCGGGATATTGGAGATCATAACGACCTCCGCGTCCTGCATCCGCGCAACAAGCGTGTCGGCATCCTCTTTTCGGTCAGGATACCAGACAAATTCATGGCCTTTCCGGGCCAAATCCTGTTTGATGGCTTGCGCTCTTTCTGCGGTGATTCCGATCGGTTCGACAGCTACTATTCTCATGACTGTAGGAATTATTGGCCAACAACATTCAATGTTTCCACTTGCAAGACCTCCTGCGTGGTGGCATCCAGCACAAACGCCACCACATAGCAGTTTTCCGGCACCCAATCGGTATCGGAAAAGCCCACGGAAGCAGCAAACGTGTCCGAATCACCTGCGTTCATGGCATTAGCCATATTCAATTTGTAGCCACTCAGTATGTCGTCTGTCACGGTCTTGCGCAGCACATGGTTGTGAACGTAATCCTCAATATCCTGATTTCCGTCCTTTTGAGGTTTCACGATCCCGTCTTCAAGCAGATAGACCACCAGGCTGAGGGGGTTGGGATAGTCCTTGAGCATGGTCACTTTGGCATTTGTCTTCAACGTTTTTTTGGATGCGTCATACTGATTGATCAATTGAAGCGCAGCATACACTTGGGAGCGGTCAACTTCGGCAAGCTGATTTCCCCAAAGTTCGCGCGACCAGCCACCCTCTTTGTAGTTGCGATTCACGATAGCCGATGGGATAGCGTCAATCACGTAATAATCACCCAATCGGGTGCCTTTCTCAGTACGGAAGTCGTAGTTGAAAGTGCTTCCCACCGGTTTGGCCAATGCACCATAATGGATTCCAACAGCCACCAGCGTGTCGCCATAGCGGGAGTGCAGGGTTTCCAAAATCTGATGCCCCATCGGACAGTTGGTGCAGCGGTGACCGGTAAACTCCTCAATCAGCATCTTGCGATAGACCTCTCCGGGGTTCACCTCGGGAAAGGACACGTCTGACTGGGCATTGGATGGAATCACTGCATAATCTCCGTCTATCTTGTCACAAGCGAAAAAGAGGCCTGTAAGACAGAGAAACATCAAGGAGAGGGTGAAATATCTCTTCATTGCATTAACTTTTAACATTAGAAGCGCAAAAATACATTTTTTTTCGTACAGTTGGAACCCCCACACGCAGACGTCATATTTTATAGACTTTACCCTTAGGTTTGGAAGGGAGGTCCTCCTCGTCCTGACGGGGAGACGCCGTTCCGGGTTTCACCTCGAAGCGGAAATCCTGGGTTGAGACGGTTTTGTATGTCTGGGTTTCATCGTCGTAATAAGTGAAAGTGGCACCGGGGATAAAATATTCGCCCTCCGTGTGCGGTATCAGCCTGAATTGGAATGTTTTGGACCCGCTCACCAAATTTCCTTTAGCACCTATGCGCTGAGTGATTTTAGGATAGGTGATGTCGCAATCGGCTGGAAAATCAATCTTGATATCCTGAGATTCAATATGATGCAGGTTTCCATTCCCTGAAACGGTCACGGTATAGACCAATGACTGGTTGGCACGGAGGTCGGTTTTGTCTATAGAGGCGGAAATGTCGAAATGGCCGACAAGATCCGTTTTCCCTTCATCACGGGTGCCTGGAAGGGGCTTTACCTTGATTGTCAGCTCGTTGGATGTCAACCGAAAGTCCTTGGCACGGGTCGTCGTCATCGAGCCCCAGAAGGGGTTGTTCACGACAGCCGGCACCCCGATGCGGACAACGAGGTCCATCTTGGGAATGGTGACTTTGCCTGTCTTCAACGGGTAGGCGGCCGTCTGCAGGATGGTATAGACATGGTAGCGTTCCCCTTTGATGGTCTCTGTCGCCTCGTCCCCGTAGGCCTGATCAAGGCGGTCAAGCCAGAGTGCGTCCGTCGGGGCGTAGTTGGCGCGGGCAATCTCATATCCCCGGATTTCCTGTTTGATATAAAGTTTGTGGGTGACCACCACCGCCTCGCCCTGCCAAGCCTCGGCCTGGGAGATTTCGGACTTCACAAAAAGGTCTTCCTTTTTGATATTGTCCTTATACTCAACTTTTTCCGATTTTGATTTGGGCTCTTGGGAATTATGGTCTCCGAAGGGGTTCATATCCGGAAAGTCGAAGCGGAAGAAGTCGAACGGACTATTGCGTTGTTCTTGCTGTGCCTGTTTATCAGCTTTTATCACACTGATTTCCAACGCATTGCTACGCAACACTTTGCCATCCACAGAGACAGACACGCCAGGGATGGTGTATTTCCCCTCGCGGCGTGCCACCAGGACATAGGTGTAGGTGTACTGGGTGTTTTGCTCCATCTGGCCGTTGACGATGGAGATGGAGGTGCTGGACCCCATGCTCGGGCCGCCAACAAACTCGAGCTTCCCGAAATCGGTGTTGAGAACGGTGCCTTTCTCGGAAGTGGTCACCGTATATTGGAATTGCTGGCCCACCATCACTTCGGCAGGGGCTTTCGCCATGCAGACCTGTTCGTCTTGAGCGTACATTTTATGGAAGATGCCGCAGAAAGACAGCGACAAAAGCATAACAATCAATACATTACGTTTCATTTTTATCAATAATTTGCGATTTTATAACGCTGGAGGACATTTAATATTGTATCTATTGAAAAAAAATGTACATTTGCCGCATAATTTCAAAAAAAACAAAGATGAAGATAGCTTTATTCGCAGCAGTTGAAGAGGAAGTCCGGAAAATCAGTCCCAAAGTACACCTGACAGGCATCGGCCGCGAGAATGCCACGTTTGCCATGTTGAAATTCATGCAACAGCATCAGGACGAAGAGTTTATGATCATGAACATTGGCACGGCGGGGGCGCACACCGCCCCGGTGGGCAGCCTGCTACGCATCACCGAGATCGTCTCCGGCGGCCGGCAGTTCCTGCCATCGCCGATGCTCACCGACAAGCTACCCGTGGATGTACCCGGCACGACGGACGCCAAGCTCTTCTCCTCCGACTGTTTTGTATCCCCGCACGTTTACTCCGCCGATTTCCTGCACAATCTGACCGGGATGGCCGACTGTTTCGACATGGAATCCTCCGCACTCTACACCATTGCCAAGCATTACCGCAAGCCCTATGTCTCCTTCAAGATCGTCTCCGACCATCTTGACATTGACATCGCCACATGGCAGCAGCGTGTCCACCAACTCTCCGACACGATCTGCGACTTCGCCCTCTCCACCCTCGACCTTTTGGGCGACCACGAGCTCCTGGTATGAAAACCCTGACATGCACGCGAACCATTTTAACATAATTTAAACACTGACCCCCAAACCTCAAACCTTAAGCCATGGCCATCAAGACAATGCCACATTTTTTAGATATGGACGACGAACGTCTGTATGAGCTGGAGAATGCCAGATACGTGTTGCTCGGAGTCCCCTACGACGGCACGAGCACGTTTGTGAAAGGAGCTGACAAAGGCCCTCAGGCCATCCTGGACGCATCCGACAGCATCGAGTTGTATGACATTCAGTACCAATATGATGCAAGTACATCTGGGATATACACGGACCACCACGAATACGATTTCCGCACGCCAGACCAGATGGTGGACTCGGTCTTCAAGCGGGTGAGTCGCTATATGGACTTGGGCAGGCGGATAGTGCTGACCGGCGGGGAGCATTCCGTCTCGGTTGGTGCGATCCGGGCGATGGCGGAGCGGCATCCGGGCCTCACGGTGCTGCAGATAGACGCGCACGCCGACTTGCGGGACAGCTACCACGGTTCGCCGTACAACCACGCCTGCGTGATGCGCCGCGCCCAGGAGGTGGCGCGCGTGGTCCAGGTGGGCATCCGGAACGTGTGCGCCGAGGAACTCCCGAACGTGGTGCCGGAGAACATCTTCTACGCCCACCGCATCCACAACCGGACGGACTGGATGGAGGAAGCGGTTGGACGTCTCACGGACGAGGTCTACATCACGGTGGACCTGGACGGTTTCGACCCGTCCATCCTCCCGGCCACGGGCACGCCGCTGCCCGGCGGGCTGCAGTGGTACCCCACCCTGGCGTTCCTGGAGAAGGTCTTCCGCGAGCGCCACGTGGTCGGCTTCGACATTGTGGAGCTTTGCCCGCAGCCTGACAGCAAGGTCTCAGACGTCCTGGCCGCGACACTATTATATAAGATGATAACTTTATGGGAATTGAGCGGGCACGCCCCCGCTGTCTCTTAAGGCACCCATGCCCTCTTCCCTGTTTCACACGCCTCCGACAGTGTTCATAAAATGTTGAAAAATTATGCCTCTTCAACGAACCGTTCACTTTCGGAAATTTGTAATTTTGCGGCGTTTTTTTTACTATCAAAGCAAACTTATATTTTATCATCAATAATAATACAATCTTTATTCACAAAAATCAAACAATTATGCAAAAGTTCCTACGAATTTTTATGCTGACGGCACTTATCCTGCCGTTCGCATTGCAGGCGCAGACGCTGACAGTTTGCAACGGGACGAGCAACAACCAGTATATCCCCTTCTACGGGTATAATGGTGATGCCGCCCAGCACAACCAGATGATCTACCCTGCCGAAAGTTTATCTGCCATGAACGGCGAGTCCATTCTGCAGATGGTATTCTACATTGATCCGAGTGCCCAAAACGGCACCTACACTGCTGCCGATCGTTTGGGTACCTGGACCGTTTCGCTCGGCGAAACGACGGCCACTACCTTGAACGGCCTTGACAGCACGACCACGCTGACCCAGGTCTATCAGGGCTATTTCGACTGCTCGACAGGCACTTTGACTCTCGAGTTCGACGTTCCTTACCTCTATAATGGCGGGAACCTGCTGGTTGACCTCAACCACAGCGCCGCCAGCTGGAACCGTTGGTATTTCTTAGGAGAGAACACGGCTTCCACCGTGGCTTACAACAGCAACACGAGCAACACCTACTCCTTCCTCCCGAAGTGCACCTTCGCCTACGGCAATCCTCCCAGCTGCATCCCCGTGACCAATCTGGCCATCAACGCCACGCAGACCACATCCAGCAGCCTGACGCTGACCTGGGCCGATGCCCAAAACACCGGTGCCTCCTACAACGTCTATATGATTACCCCCTCCGACACCACTCTGCTTGACAACGTGACCTCGACGAACTATACCGCCACCGGCCTCAATGCCAACACCCTTTACACGCTCGGTGTTGCCGCCGATTGCGGCGGCGGCGACCTGGCCCAGATTCGTACCGCCAGCGGCCGCACAGCCTGCGGCGCCATGAGTCTGCCTTGGGTCTGCGGCTTCGAGTCCGACGAGATCCAGAGCACCAGCTCAGCCACGGCACTGCCTTGGTGCAGCCAGCGCTTCGCCTCCAATGTCAGCAGCCCTAACTATCCGTACAGCTACAGTCCCTCCAGCTCCTCCTATCTGCATAGCGGCAGCCGCTGCCTCTATTTCTATGGCACCACCAGCTCCTCCTACCCCGACACGATGGCTCTCGTCCTGCCTCAGGTCGATGTTACCACCTACCCCATGAACGGCAACCGCATCAGCTTCTGGGCCCGCATAAGCAGCAGCAGCTACAGCAAAAACGTCTATGTCTGCACCATGAGCGATCCGACTGACATGTCCACCCTCACCATTGTCGACAGCATACAAATCAACACCACCGCCTACACCAAGTTTTCCCTTGCTCTCTCCGCAGCCAACCCGACTGACGCCTATCTTGTGCTGGCCGTGCTCAAAGGCAACGGCACAGTCTACATGGATGACATGACCTTCGATGAGATTCCTTCATGCATGGAAGTCAGCGACCTCGCGATCACAGCCACCACCAGCAGCAGCATCACCCTCGGCTGGAACGATGCCTACAACACCGGCGCCAATTATAACGTCTATATGATCACCCCCACTGACACCACCTTGCTTGACAACGTGACCACGACGAGCTACACTGCCACCGACCTTAACCCCAACACCAATTACGTCTTCGGTGTTGCCGCCGATTGCGGCGGCGGCGACCTGGCCCAGATGATAATCGTCAACGGCCTCACCGACTGCGGTATCGAGACGATGCCCTGGAGCGAAAGCTTCGACGCATGGAGCAGCAAGTCTCCTTGCTGGTCGTTCCTGAGCGGTGCCTATAACGGCGGCAACGGCACCCCCACCGCCTACAGCTCCGCCTGGACTATCAACAGCACTTACGGCAACTACATCACCATCAGCGGCAAGGCCCTGACTATGAACCTGTACAGCAGCAACAAATACTGGGCTGTCACCCCGCCCATCACCATCACGAGCGACAATGCCGTGCTGAGCGTGGACGTGGCTGTGGCTGCCTGGAGCGACGCCACGCCCAACTACGACGACAACGACACGCTGGCTTTCGCTGTCAGCACCGACAACGGCGCCACTTACACCAACCTCATGGTGTATAACGGTTCCCAGCTCAACGCCCTCGGCAACAGCTACACCACCATCCTCGTCCCTGCCGCCGGCTACAACGGCCAGACCGTACGCTTCGCCATCTACGGCGGCAGCACCAGCGGCACCAGCCCCTACGACAACCGCATCGCCATCGACAACGTGAGTGTGGGCGAGACACCCGACTGCATGCCTGTGGCCGGACTCACCGTTAGCGACGTCACGGCTCACACCGCCACCCTCACCTGGAGCGGCAATGCCGACGGCTACACCATCTGGGACATGAGCGACACCACCGTCTATGAATATGCCTCCGACGACACCACGGTCGTCATCTATGCCCTTGATTCTGAGACTTCTTACACTTTCGGCGTGACCGCCAACTGTGGCATTGACGAGAGCGACATTCGCACCGCCAGCTTCACCACGCTGATTTCCTGCCCGGCACCCACCGGCCTGGTAGCCGCCCTCACCCCTGGCGACGGCACTGTGGCCACCTTGACCTGGACTTCCGGCAGCGATGCGACAGCATGGCAAATCTGTCTCGACAACGACACCAACAACCTCATTGACGCGACCAGCAACAGCTACGACCTCACCGGCCTCACCGCCGAACAGGCCCACACCGCCAAGGTTCGCGCCGTCTGCGACGTGGACGACATGAGCGCTTGGAGCGACGAGATCTCCTTCACCCCGACCGACGCATACCTCCTCACCGTGAACGATGGCTCCACCACCAACATCTATGTGCCCATCTACGGACTCTGGGTTGACGACATCACCAAGAGCCAATTCATCATCCCGGCCAACATGCTCACCGGCATCCAATACGGCTACATCAACAAGCTGACCTTCTACTCCAGCGATTCCTCCAAGAACTGGGGCGCTGCCACTTTCAACGTCTATCTGACGGAGACCGACAATACAACCATAGACAATCTGGCCGACTATGCCTCGATGACCCAAGTCTATGCCGGCAGCCTTTCTATCACAAACAACGTGATGGAAGTTACGATCAGCACCCCATACCAATATACGGGCGGCAACCTGATGGTCGGCTTCCTGCAGACTGTTGAAGGCAACTATAGCAGCTGCTCCTGGTACGGCGTGACCGCCACAGGCGCTTCCTTAGGCGGCTATGGCACTTCTGTCTCCCAACGCAATTTCCTGCCCAAGACCACCATCGCTTTCACACCCGGCACAATGCCTACCTGCCTGCCTGTCAACGGCTTGGCCGTGAGCAACGTCTCCTCCGACGAGGCCACGTTGACCTGGAACGGCGATGCTGACAGCTACAATGTCTATGCCATCAGCGGCACCGACACCACCTTTGTGCAGAATGTGAGCGCCACCACCGTCACCCTGACGGGCCTCAACGCCATGACCCAATACACCTACGGCGTGCGCGGCGTCTGTAGCGGCGACGAGAGCGACATCCGTACGGTCAATTTCACCACCGCCTGCGCTGCCATCAGCCTGCCCTACACCGAGACTTTCGCCTCCACCAGCAACACCCGCGACTGCTGGACCCTCGTGGCATCCGCCAACATCGGCGGCTCGGACGGCATGGGCTTTGTCACCGTTGGAGGCCGTGAAGTATTACGCTTCAGCTCCTACAGCAATGCTTCTGACTACAACCAGTACGGTTATTCCCCGCTGATGAACGTCAGCAGCAATGCCACCAATCTCTTGGTAAAAGTGGTCTATGCCACCTACGGCAACGACGACCAGCTCAACTTCGGCTACGTCACCGCCACCGACACGGTGTGGGATCCCACTATCTACACCACCGCTGGCAGCTCCGATTTCCAGAACCTCACTTTCATCGTGCCCGCCACCGCCACCCAGCTTGCCGTCCACTACTACGGCAACTATCAATACTATGGCTGGATTGACAGCGTCGTTGTCAACGAACTGAGCGGCGACTACTGCTACCCCGTCTCCAACCTGACGGCCGGCAATGCCACCACGACCAGCATCACACTCAACTGGAACGACGCGAACAACAGCGGCGCCACCTACACCATTTACAACATGGCTGACAATTCCGTTGTCGCTTCCAACGTGAACGCCACCACCTATACAGTTAGCGGCCTGAACGTTGCCACCACCTACACTTTCGGTGTCACGGCAGACTGTTCGGCCGACAACAGCTCCGACATGACGACTGTCACTGTCTCGACCGAATGCGGTGACATTACCACGCTGCCTTACAACGAGGGCTTTGAAGCCGGTCTCGGCTGCTGGACCACCGTCAACGGCAGCAGCACCAACGGCGAGCCTTGGAGTGCCAACGACTGCGCCAGCCTCTCCTCAGTCTTCCCGCACGGCGGGAACTACGTGGCTTCCTCCTGGAGCTGGAAGAACAGCACGGCCATGCAAGCCAACGCTTGGCTGATTTCGCCAAAGTTCGTCCTCCCGAACACGACCGAGGGTCTTACCCTCACTTGGTGGGAGGCCACTAACTCCAGCTACCCGGACGGTTACAGCGTGGTTCTTTCCACTACCACCAACGACACTGCCGCCTTCACCACCGTGGTGTATCCTTACGCCACAGCCACCGGCGACTGGACCATCCGCAACATCGACCTGAGCGCATACGCCGGCCAAAGCATCTATCTTGCCTTCCACCACGCGGACTATGACAAGAACTACCTGCTTATCGACGACATTTCCCTGTTCGTGGGCGGATTTGTGCCGCCTGCACCGGACACCCTGACCGTGACCTTCGCCGTGAACGACGCCACCATGGGCACCACCGTTCCTGCTCCCGGCTCCTACCAATACATCGCAGGCGACACTGTCAGCTTCAACCCCGTGGCCAACCCCGGCTACCACTTCACCAACTGGGTGATGACTGCCGGCGGTGTCAGTGACACCTTGCCCAGCAACTATGTTTCGGTCTATTTCCCCGCCAACGCCTACATGTCTTACGGCAGTATGACACTGACCGCCCTCTTCGAGGCCGGCAATCCTGACAGCACCACGGTCACGTATGCCGTGAACGATGCCACGATGGGTTCCATCACGCCCGCTCCCGGCACCTACACCGCTTACGTCGGCAACAGCATTTCCGCCACCGCGACCCCCAATGCGGGCTACCAGTTAGGCGCTTGGATGATCGGTTTCTACAGCAGCACCGGTACGAACCTGCAGACGGACACCATCCTTGCCAGCGATCCTGATTTCGCCAACCCGATGAACTTCGGCACCGTGCCGCAATCGTTCGCCGACTACGGCTACACCATCACCATCACCGCAGTGTTCGAGGCCGGCTCCACGCCCACTCAATACACGGTGACGCTGAACACGGCTGACGCCAACATGGGCACGGTCACTCCTGAGGGCGCCACCACGGTCAACAGCGGCGCATCCTTCACCGCCACGGCAAACGCCAACGACGGCTACCACTTTGTGGCTTGGATGAGCGGCACCACGCAGGTGAGCACGGCCAACCCGTACACCTTCACCGTTACCGCGAACACCACCCTCACCGCCACTTTCGAGGCGAATGCTGTTGAGCCTTGCGACGTGCCCACCGGCATCACCGCCACCGACATCTCTGGCAATGGCGCGACCATCACCTGGGACAACGCCAACGTGAACGGCTGGAACATCCAGTACCGTACGCAGGGTGCGAACAGCTGGTCCAACGCCGCCTCCAACACCAACAGCTACACCATCACCGGTCTCACGCCCAGCACAACCTACGAAGTGCAGGTGCAGGCCGACTGTGGCAACGGCAACACCAGCGACTGGTCCGATTCCTACATCTTCACCACCACCACTGGCCTTGACAGTTGGTTGGAGAACAGCGTGAAAGTGTTCCCGAACCCGGCCAGCTCAATGTTGAATGTGCAATGGACTATGGGCAACGAGGCCGCAACCATCGAAATTCTCGACGTGTACGGCAAACTGCTCCACATCATGTCTGTCACGGATGAAATCACCACCATCAACGTCTCCGATCTGGCCAACGGCATGTACTTCGTGCGCGTGACCATGGACGAGGGCACGGTGACCAAAACGTTCGTGAAACAGTAGTCTCCGCATATCACGTAAATTCCATACAACCAAAAGGGAGATCCGGAAGGGTCTCCCTTTTTTATTGTCCGAAGATGCGGTTTTACGGTCTGGAACCAGCCTTGCTGTGGTTTCCGGTCAACCCAGCCAAAAATCAATCACCACCATAGCGGCCATGGCCTCCACGACAGGCAGGACGCGGGGTGCCACGCACAAGTCGTTGCGGTCGGAGCCGCGCATGACGGCGGGCCGACCTTGAAAGTCAACCGTCTCGCGGTTGTAGCGTACGGAGGGGATGGGCTTGAACGCCACACGGAAGAAGACCTCTTCACCGTTGGTGATTCCGGCTTGGACACCCCCGTCATGATTGGTGCGGAAGGAAAAGTCCGGGTTCTGGAAGTCATGGTACTCGCTGCCGCTCATTTCCGCAGCACGGAACCCCATCCCGTAATCGAAGCCCTTGGCGGCGTTGATGGAGAGCATTGCATAGGCCAGGCGTGCGGAGAACTTGTCATAGACCGGCTCGCCAAGTCCCGCCGGCAGCCCGATGATGCGCCCCTCCACAAGTGCCCCCAAAGAGTCGCCTTCGCGCACGGGAGATGCAATGCCGAGCACCCGCGAGGTGACCTGCACCCCCCTGCCCTGCAGCCACAGCTTGGCGATGGCACCCGCAACCACCCGGCAGGCGGTCTGCCGCGCCGACGCCCGTCCACACTGTTCGTTGTCCGTAGCACCATACTTGCGCATGTAGGTGTAGGAGGCGTGCGAAGGCTTCAGCACATGACGGTTCGCCTCCGAAACCCGCACGTCCTCATTAGGGATGCGGAAACGTATGGGATCGCCTGTGGTGAACCCTTTTTCAATGCCGGAAATGAACTCCACCCTGTCAGACTCGCGTCGCAAGGTGGAAAGCGCATGCCCGCTCGGGGCACGCCGCGACAGCTCCGTATTGACAAAGTCCATATCCACATACACTCCAGCCGGGCAGCCTTCTATGAGGCCTTCCAATGACGAGCCGTGGGTGTCGCCCCAATCCGTCAAACGGTAATGATGACCAAACGTGTCCATTCCGGAAATCTACACCCGCTTCGCCACTTGTGAGACATCCACACTGCTGCCTATCGGCTGCCATACGGAGTAGATTTCGGCAGCGACGGTGCCGTCCTCGCGACACAGCCGGTGCAAATAGTCTCCGTCTGCGGTCTTGTACAAATAGCAACAGAGGTTTTCGCCAAGATAGGACTCATGCAGCCAATGGATGACAAAACGGGAGGTGCGGTGAGAGGTGAGAAACTCATCGGGCACGGTGAGCATGGCAATGCTGATGTAGCTTCGGTTGTTGACGTGCCCGTTGAAGTCGAGGTCGAGCTGGTTGACTTTGTGGGTCACCTGTTTGAGAGCGGTCTCGACCTTAGGGAAACGTACCTTCTTGTGGCTCTCGGTCATCATTTCGGGAAGTACGGGAATCCGTGCGACCACGCTGTCGGTGGAATCCAGCTTGCGCGTGTCGGCATTCATCAGGTTCCAACAACTCGTGCCCCGGGCAATCTCCACATCCGTGTCGGCATTGGTGATGCGGTAGTCAGCATACACCCTCAGCGGAGTGATTTCACTAATCCAAATGCAGACTTCGATATCGTCACCCCAGAAAGTGTCGACCGGGGACAGCTCTGCACTCATTTCGGTGATAATCCACATCTTCCGCTCCTTCACGATGTCGAAAGCGGCCAAATGCAGCATGCCCATGAAACGGGCGAAACTTTCCTGAAAGTAAAGCAACACCGCAGCCGGACTCAGCCGGTAGTCCTTGTTCATGTCTTGACACGTTATCGTGTACTTATGGGTATATTTGTTCATAGCGTTTTTTGTGATTCTCGTTATATGAGTCAACGGCTACTCCACCACCTTCCAATCCTGCTCTGCGGGGACGACTCAGGAAATAGGATTTGCTGTCATTGGCCGGCTTGTACACCAAAGCGGTTTTGTCAAGATAAAGGTATCCTTTATTGATAATCTCCGAGAATGTCTGTATGCCGATAGGATATTTCATAACGGTGGATTTTCGCCGCAAAGATACAATTTATTTGGAAAGACAACGTAGGTTGCCCTCCCGCATTCCTTTGCAGAACCGGAATCCCTTATTTCAGCTTCTTCGTCTGCTCCTTCAACTGCTTGGTGAGTTTGGCAATCTCAGCGGCGTTGGCGGTCTTGTCCTTTCCGAGGATCTCGATGAGCTGGGCGAGGGCGGCAACGTAGGCAGCGGAGACCTCGCCGGACTCGTGCTTCTCCCCGTATTCGATGGCCGTGCGGAGGTTCTGGAGGGCCATCTCCTCGTTGTTGACCTCCTTATAGACCACCCCCTTGAGGAAGTAATTTTGGATGATGTCGTCCTCCACTTCGGCCTTGTACTCACTGTTGTAGAGCATCAGCAGCAGCTCGTTGGATTTGTCGAAGTAGTCTTGCGCAGATGGAACCATGTCGAGCTTGTAGAAGAGGGCGCCGTTGTTGCGGTACTGCACGGCGGTGCGGTAGGTCAGGTTCACGTCGCCGTCGTTGTTGATCTCCTTCATCAGGTCGATGAGGGTGTCGCGGGTGTCGATGGCGCGGTAGTACCAGTTCTCGGAGTGGGCGGTGTCTATATCCTCGGCCATTCGCTCATAGCAGCCGGCCATGTTGGTATAGACCTCCGCCATATTGCCCATGTACGTGTGCTTTGCGGTGTCTTTGTACATGTATTCGTTCATATTGAGACAGTCGCGGTAGATATCCAAAGCCTCCTGGATGGAGTCGCTGGCCAGGTAGACACGCGCCAGGTTGAATAGAGTGCGTAGATATGGGAGGTCGACATCCTTGCCCTGGTTGTCAAGGTAAATCAGTCCATCAAGTACATCCTTGCCATAGTCGATGGCCTCTTCGTTGCTGACAGTGCCGCTCCGGAACATGAAGTCGGAATACTGCGCCATGTTGGCCATGTACTCTTCGCCGACGTATGCGAACTTGCGGTAATATTTGGCAAGGTCGGCCACGGTACGGTAAAAGTTCTGTACATCGTTATCTTCTTTGTAGAAGTCAGCCATCACGGACTTTGCGCGTTCGTAGTGGGTCAGCGGCCGGGTAAATTCTGTCTGCTCATAGAGTTCCACTGACTTCGCGACCATAGCCCTGCATTTTTTGAGGTCATTCTGTTGTGAGGCGATGACGGCCTTGCCCCAGTACATCTCGCCCATCGAGGCGTAGGCATCCGTGTAGCCCAAGGCCACCGCCTTCTTGAAGAGTTTTTCGGCCTGCTTGTACTCCTTTTCGGCGGCAGTCATGTCGCCGGTGGCCTTGCGCACGTCGCCGATGTAGTAGTGCACGTTGCCCTTCATGCGGACATACTGCGGCATCACGCTGGTGGGGATTTGCGACTCGAAGTCGAGGATTTTCTGGTAGGTCATCACCGCTTTGTCGTATTGGTTCTGGTAGAGGTGTGCGTCGCCCATTTGCAGGTAGTTGCGCAGGTAGGGCTCCCACAGGTCGGGGTCGTTCGGGATGGCTTTCTCATAAAACTCGCAAGCCTGCATATAATAGCCCACGGCCTCGTCATAGGCCTCCTCCTTGTAGAGCGACTCGGCCAGTCCGTTGGCGTATTCGGCCTTGCTCACGAGGAACTTCTGCGGGTCGTTTCCGGTTCGGATGCGCAGCAGCCGGTCGGTGAAATCGGCGAATTCATCAGTGAGTATGAACTGCTGGCTGGCAGTCAGGTAGCCGTCAACCATAGCGTTGAAGCGCTGGTAGGTCCTGACGAAAGTCCCGGGGTAGAGGGCGTTCACGGCGTCGAAGCTGCGCTCGTAGCGGCGGAAGGCCTCCAAGGTCTTCTCGCTGTCGCACTGCAGCATCAGGCAGGAGGCAAGCAACTGCGAGGCGACCTGCACGTTCTGCAGTGTGAAGAAGTCCGGGAAGTCCTTTGACAGGCTGGTCGTCACGTCGTTGAGTTGCCGGATAATCTCCATCCGGCGGTTCTCGCCACCCTCCATCTGCGGGGCCTCTTGCAGCCAGGCGAGGGCGGTCTCGGCCAGCTGGAGTTTCTGGAACAGGCTGGCGGTGTCGCGGTCGTAGTTCGCCTTGGCGGCGTTGTAAATCCCGTTGCACAGGTCATACACGATGGAATCCGAGATATATTTCGGAAAATCCTTCACCATATTCAGCATGTAGCGATAGTTGCTGACAATCTCTTGGTTGTGGGTGTAAGAATCTGATTCATAATATTTCAGATATTGCTTTAGGTCGGACATAGAGGCCTCTATCGTGCGGGTGGCCGACACGCTGTCGTCTAAAAGGCTATAGACAGCGTAGAGGTTTTTCTGTAGCCAGTAGAGATTGCCCAGCGTCTTGTAGTGCGAATAATCTTGGTAGGACTTCTGGCTCGCGTTCAGCTGCATTTCGGCAGTGGATTTCAGCATGGCCTTGTCCAGAGGTGACATATACTGCGCGGGTGAAGGCTGGAAGGCGGCGGAGAAGCGTGGATTGCGGTTCTTGGACCGTTCAATTTGAGCGATAGAGTCCGCGAGGGTGTGACGCTGGTCGCCTCTCAGGTCGAGGATGTATTCAACTGCCGCATCCGGGTTGTAGTGGTTTTCGTACAGGAGGCGGGTGTAGTTGCTGAGTTGTCCGTCATCCTGGGTGCCGAGGTTCAGTTGCTTCAGTTTGCGGTACAGGGAAATCCATTCGAGGTTCGCGCGGCTGTTGTCGGTGGTGTCGATTTGTCTCTGGACCATGGCCACTGCGCTATCGACATCGCCGGTGCGGAGCACGCGCAGCGCTTCGGCGAATTGCGGCTTTTCAAACATGTAGCAGGCGTAACGGCACACATCGTTGTTCACGTCTAACCAACGCCACCAAAGCTGGGTGCCGGTGCCCATGACCGCCGACACGAGGTCGTTGTCGAGAGTGAGTCCCTCGTCTGGATGATTGCGGATGGAGTCCTTCACCTTGTTGAGGTAGCCCATCACCGCGTCGTCGTACCAGAAACGGTAGAACTGCACCGACAGGTCCTCCACTTCCTTGCGGTATTTGTCCCTTTCGGCCAGATAGTATTTGATGGTGTCCGTCGTTTGGAATTCGGTATAGTAAGACTCCGGCGTGCGGCCAATCTGGACGTATCCGTCGAGTTTCCACTGTTCCAACGGCAGGTAGGCCCCTTTCTTGTCAACGGTGAGGTTGGCCACTGCCACGCCCTTGGCATTGGTGGTGAGTTGCTGCCCGTAAAGCGAGGAGACGGCCCCCGCAATGGGTTGCCTGGTGTCGAAGTCCAGCACTTGATATACCTGTTTGACCTGGGCGGAGGCGGTCATCGCCAGCGCTGAAAGTGCCAACACTATGATTGCTTTTGCCATGTTTTTCATATCGACGTTTTTTAATGTACAATGTATAATGTATTTAAGTTTCGCATGTTTGTTTTCCAATCATAAGTATCTCAGAAAAAAGCTTTTTGCTGCCAATGCCTTATTGTTGGCGATGTCAACACTCTCGTTCGCACACTGTTTCCGGCCACGGCACACTGTGCCGGGCGGGCGAATTCCCCTTCTGTTTTAGAAGGGGTGCCCGAAGGGCGGGGTAGTAATACAGGCATTCTTATTCCTTTTTTTTCATAATCCTCATGCTCGTAATTCTCAACAATGTATTTCCTCAAATCCGCCAGCACAATGTTCACGTACTGTAGTACGTCAAAGTCTGTCGTATGGAAAACTTTCAGTCCGAGACCTTCCAGATACTTGTCACGCTGTGCGTCATACTCAGCCTTCTCATTGTGCGAGCCTCCGTCGATCTCTATCACAAGCCCAAGCCTCTTCACAAAGA